>NZ_LT897781.1:3014454-3321681 GCF_900188315.1 Marinobacter sp. es.042 | reverse complement strand
TGAGAACGGCTTTTTCGGCCTGGTGATTCCCAAAGAAGACGGCGGCCTGGGGTTCTCCAACACCGCCCACTCTGAAATCGTGATGAAGATTTCCACCCGGAGCGTATCGGCTGCCGTTACCGTGATGGTGCCCAACTCCCTCGGCCCGGGCGAGTTGCTGATGCACTACGGTACCGATGAGCAGAAACAGCATTATCTGCCCAGACTGGCCGGCGGCGACGAGATTCCCTGTTTCGCCCTCACCTCCCCGGTGGCCGGCTCCGACGCCGGCGCCATTCCAGACAAAGGCATCGTCTGCAAGGGCAAATGGAACGGCAAGGAAGTGCTGGGCCTGAAAGTCACCTGGAACAAGCGCTACATCACCCTGGCCCCGGTGGCGACACTGATTGGCCTGGCCATCAAGGTCTATGATCCGGACAAACTGCTGGGCGATTCCGATGAAATCGGTGTGACCTGTGTACTGGTGCCCAAAGACACGGATGGCGTCAACGCCGGCGCCCGCCACCTGCCCATGAACACCGTGTTCATGAACGGCCCGACCTGGGGGACGGACGTATTCATCCCCATGGATCAGGTCATCGGCGGCCAGGACATGCTCGGCAAGGGCTGGACCATGCTGCTGGAGTGCCTGTCCATCGGCCGCTCCATCTCCCTGCCCGCCCTGGGCACCGGCGCCGGCAAGGTGGCCAGCCTGGCCACTGGCTCCTACGCTTACACCCGCGAGCAGTTTGGCCGCTCCATCAGCCAGTTTGAGGGCGTGCAGGAAGCCCTGGAGCCCATCGCCGGCTACACCTACATGATGGACGCTGCGCGGCTACTTACCTCCGGCATGCTGGACCGGGGCGTGCGGCCCTCGGTGCCCTCCGCCGTGCTGAAATACCGCAACACCGATCTGATGCGGGAAGTCATCAACCATGCCATGGACGTCGTTGCCGGCCGGGGCGTGATCACCGGTCCCCGCAACTTCCTGGCCCGGGCCTACCAGGCGGTCCCCATCGGGATCACCGTCGAGGGCGCCAATATTCTCACCCGCAGCCTGATGATCTTCGGCCAGGGCTCCATCCGCTGCCATCCTTATATTGTTGAGGAAATCGAAGCGGCGGGCATGGAAGATGAGGATAAAGCGGCCAAAAAGTTCGACGGCATTTTCTACCGTCATCTGGCGCACACCACCCGCAACGCCCTGCGAGCGCTGCTGCTGGGGCTGACCGGCGGCTTGATAGAATCGGTTCCGCGCCATGGCAATATCAAGTCCAGCTACCGCCAGCTGGCAAGGTTTTCGGCAGCTTTCGCCCTGATGACCGATGTCACCCTGCTGACAGTTGGCGGCGGTCTCAAGGCCCGCCAGCGGCTTTCCGGCCGCATGGCGGACTGCCTGGTGCAGCTCTACTACGCCACCGCAGTGATCAAGCAGTGGCATGAGGAAGGTTATCCCGATGATCAGCGGCCTCTGGTGGAATGGTGCCTGCAGACCTGTCTGCACGATCTTCAGGGCTCCATGCGCGAAGCCATCATCAACTTCCCGGTACCGGCACTGCGCTGGCCCCTGCGCCTGCTGGTGTTCCCGCTCGGCGCCACTGGCCTGAACGGTCCGGACGACAAGTTGGGCGCACAGGTCGCGAAATCCATCGTCAAGGACACCCCGGTACGCCAGCGCATCAGTCGCGGTGCCTACACCACCATGGACCCGGAAGATCCGCTCGGGCGGGTGCTCAATGCCTACAAGCTGGCCAACGAGACCGCGGACATGCGCAGCCGGCTGCATGACGCCATGCGTAACCGCGATGAAGACGAACTGGGCGGCATTGACCTGTTGATGGGGCATCAGCGCAAGGAACTGGTTGACTGGGCCTGTGCCCAGGGCGTGGTCAAGGCAGACGAGTGCGACAAACTCCTGGAAGCACTGGAAGCGCTCTATGATGTGATCCGCGTCGATGCCTTCGATGCCGACGGCCTGAAAGCGCTTTCACGCTGTGCCAAGGGCAAACGCAAGGTGGTCGAGCGCCCACCCAGAGAAGAGAAATGACGAGCAATAAAGCGGGGGACAGTCGATGAACGATCCTGGTGATTTGCGTCCGAATGAGGAGGCCTTGGCACTTGAACCGGCCTCAGATGCAACGCTGCGATTCATCGGCACCATTCATACCCCCTGGCGCGATCGCAAGGACTGCCCGCGCCAGGGCCGCCTTGACGGCCCGGAGTGCCAGCTGGTTCTGGACCCTGTTTGGCACAACGCGCTGGCGGGGCTCGAAGACTACGACACCATTGAGGTGCTTTACTGGCTCGACCAGAGCCGCCGGGACCTGATCCGGCAAAGCCCCAGAAGCGACGGCCAGACCTTCGGAACCTTCGCCCTGCGCTCCCCGGTGCGACCCAACCCGATTGGCACGTCCATGGTCAAACTGGTTCGTATAGAAAAAGGAACGCTGATCGTGCGCGGCCTGGACTGTCTGGACGGCACCCCGCTGCTGGACATCAAGCCAGACCGCTGCGCCTTCAGCCCGAAAGCGCCGCCGAAACCCGGGGATGAGGTCATACAGTCCTGACGAATAGTTCGATCCGAGCATTGTGCACGCCAGAGGTGGTCATCTTGCGATTCATCGTTGTCCTTCTCGTTCTCTTATCCCTGTCCGTCGATGCCCGGACCGTCGTGGACAGCGCCGGCCGCAGCGTTGAGATTCCGGACGAAGTGGACACGGTCTTTGCGGCCGGGCCGCCAGCGGCCATCCTGCTGTATATCGTCAAGCCCGAGGCCATGACCGGCTGGCCCCGGGCCCTGCGGCCGGACGAGCGCGAGTTCATCGCCGAACCCTATCGGGACCTGCCGGAAACCGGCCGGCTGACCGGCCGCGGCGGCGAAGCCAACCTGGAGCGGGTGCTACAGAGCCAGCCCGACCTGATCCTGGATTTTGGATCGGTGCGCGACACCTATGTGGACCTGGCCAACCGGGTGCAGGACCAGACCGGCATTCCCTACCTGCTGATCGACGGCCGCTTCGAGAACACCCCGGAGGCACTGCGGGTTGTCGGTGAAGCACTGGGCGTGCCCGAGCGGGGCGAAGCCCTGGCCGAGGATGTAGAAGCTACCTTCGCCCGAATCGAACGCATTCTGGAGACTGTGCCGGAGGGCGAGCGGCCCAGAACCTACCTGGCCCGCGGCCCGGATGGCCTGGAAACCGGCACGAAAGGCTCCATCAACACCGAGATCATTGAGCGCGCCGGCGGTCGCAACGTGGCCGATGACGACGGCGCCACCCGCGGGCTGGTGCAGGTCTCGATGGAGCAGATGATCACTGCCAACCCGGATACCATTGTGACCTGGGATCCGAATTTCTACGGCAAGGTGTTTGACGATCCGCTCTGGCAGGGGATTGATGCGGTGCAAAGTGGCCGCGTTTACCTGTCGCCCTCCTTGCCGTTCGGATGGATCGACCGGCCACCATCACTCAACCGCATCATGGGGCTGATCTGGATGACCGGGCTGCTCTATCCGGACGATTGGGAAGGGAACCTGCGGGCAGAGACCCGCGAATTCTATCGCCAGTATTACCACGTCAATCTCAGCGACGATCAATTGGGGAGGCTCCTCCAGTGGACCGAGGGTCGCTCCGGGGAATAGCCCGGCCAAAGCCGATGATCTCGCTGGGTGCAGGCCTGACCCTCGGCCTGACGCTGCTGGCGTTTGGCGCCGTGATGATTGGCCCCTACAACCTGACCCCGGGCCAGACGCTAGCGGCGCTGTTGGGTCAGGGTGATACCCAGGCTCAAATCGTCGTCTGGAACATCCGCCTGCCTCGGGTAGCGGCGGCGCTGCTAGTGGGCGCGGCCCTGGCGGCCGCCGGCGCCAGTTACCAGGCGCTGTTCCGCAATCCCCTGGTATCGCCGGACATTCTGGGCGTTTCTGCGGGCGCAGGTCTGGGTGCGGTGGCCGGCATATTCCTGTCGCTGCCAGTGGCGGCCATCCAGGCGTCCGCTTTTGTCGGCGGCATGCTAGCGGTGGGCTTCGTCATTCTGGTTGCCTCGCTGGTGCGCAACACCGACCGAACCCTCACCCTCGTGCTCATCGGGGTGGTGATCGGCGCCCTGGCGGGTGCGGCCACCTCACTGCTGAAGGTCATGGCCGATCCCTACGATCAGCTGCCGGCCATTACCTTCTGGCTGCTGGGCTCCCTGGCCGCCACCACCACCGAGGACATTCTGCCGACCCTGCCAATGGTCCTGATAGGCCTGGTGCCGCTGGCCCTGTTGCGATGGCGCATCAACGTGCTCAGTCTTGGAGACGAAGAAGCGCGGGCCCTGGGGATCGACGTGTCGAAAACCCGGTTTCTGGTGATCGTGGCCGCCACGTTGATCACCGCCAGCGTGACCGCCCTGGCCGGTGTGGTCGGTTGGGTCGGTCTGGTGATCCCCCATATTGCCCGCATGCTGGTAGGTCCCGGCTTCGGCCGGCTTTTGCCCACCTCCGTGCTGATCGGCGCCGGCTACCTGCTTGTCGTGGATACCCTGGCGCGAACCATGGCCCAGGTAGAAGTCCCCCTTGGCATTCTCACGGCCGTCATCGGCGCACCATTTTTCGTCTGGCTGCTGGCCCGCGGCCGGCGCGGGTGGTCGTGATGCTGGAAGCCCGTGAACTGGCCATCGGCTACGGCCGGACTCGAATTGGATCCGGCCTGAACCTGAGCGTGAACCAGGGAGACATACTCTGCCTGTTGGGCCCTAACGGGTGCGGCAAGACCACCTTTTTCCGGACCCTTCTGGGCCTTCTGCCGGCACTGTCCGGAACTGTATCTCTGGGGAACAGGCCCGTCGCCAACCAGACCCCGGCCACCATCGCCCAGCAAATTGCCTACGTGCCCCAGGCACACGCGCCGCCTTTTCCGTTCAAAGCTCTGGAGGTGGTTCTTATGGGCCGGACCGCACGGCTGGGCGTGTTCGGGCAACCGGGGCACCACGATCGGGAAATCGCCCATAACGCCATGGATCGACTCGGCATTGCCAACCTCGCCCACCGTGACTACTCGCGCCTGTCCGGCGGACAGCGCCAGTTGGTACTGATTGCGCGGGCATTGGCCCAGGAGGCACCTCTGATCGTCATGGACGAACCCACCGCCAGCCTGGATTTTGGCAACCAGGCCCAGGTGCTGATGCAGATCGCCAGCCTCGCCCGCGACGTGGCTGCCCGAGGCTGCGGCGTGGTGCTGTCCACCCACGATCCGGACCAAGCCTTCGCTCTCGACGCCCGGGTGCTGCTCATGAAAGACGGCCACGAACTGGCGCAAGGCGCCGCTCGCGACGTACTGACCGGCCCCAACCTGAGTGACGTGTACGGCCTTCCCGTTGCAGTGGAAACAACCTCCTCCGGGCGGAAGGTCTGCATGCCGGCGCTGACCAGCCATCATTAGAGCCGTCAGGATGCCCGCAACCGACTCCTGATGGCCTCATCCACCAGCCAGCGTCGCAGGGTCTGGATGCCCCGCTCCTGCCGTCGACTGGTCTTCCAGGCAAAATAAAAAGTGTCACCGGTTGCTACCGAATGCGCCGGCAAACGCACAAAATCCTCCGAATCCCGTCGGGTACTCAGCATGTAATCGTTGGTCAGGGCCACCCCCTGGTGGAACCTCGCCGCCTCCAGCGCCAACAGCATGTGGCTGAAGTGCTGCACCCGAACGCCACCGGGCAGGCGCTCACCCACTGCGTCATACCAGGCTTGCCAGTCCCCGGTGGCACGGTCAAAAATACTGTGGGTCGATAGCAACGGAAAGCGCGCCAGCTCTTCAGGCGACAACGGCGGCTCATCCCGCACCTCCAACTGATCATCGCGACCGAGTTCCCGCCGCATGCGCTTCCAGTAATCCTGACTGCAGACCGGAAACAACCGCTCCTCATACAGCTTGTCATAACTGAAAGCTGCGGCATCCGTCCGGATGGTGATAAAGCAATCCGCCACCCGATCCGACAACACCGGGTTACCACTACTCATCTCAAGCGCCAGATCCAGCTGGGGATGCAGCCGCTGCAAGTAAGGCAACCGTGGCACCAGCCAGCGCACGGCAAACGAGCTGAACACCGACAAGCGCAGGCGCGACTCCTCATGCCCCAACAACTGCTCACTGGCCCGCTCAATCTGCAACAGCGCTGAACTGACCGCATCCAGGTACTGCCGGCCCTCATCGGTCAGCGACAGCGTCCGTCCACTGCGCCAGAACAACTGCTCGCCCAGGTAGGTTTCCAGCTGCTTGATCTGATGGCTGACGGCATTCTGGCTCACCGCCAACTCATCGGCAGCGAGTGAAAAGCTGTTGAGACGGGCAACGGCTTCGAAGACAGGCAGGGCTTTCAGGGGTGGCAGCTTCATTATCTAATTTTCTAATAGCACGTGAATATTGATCATTTTATCGGATATTAGCACTCAAATAGAATTCCTGAGCCAGTTAGGGGAGCCCGGGCAGGAACTGGCTTCCGAAAATGCTCGGAGCCAGGGAAGGCGGAGAGCAAGCGTACATGGATGTACTCGCAGCGGTTTTCGGAAGCCATTTGCTGACCGGGCTCATGCACCCAAAGTTGAAGAATTGAGGAGAAAAAAATGTCAGGAAAAACCGTAAACAGCGCCATCCTGCTGCTGGTGATCGGCAACGCCATGGCATTGATCTCTGACGTGTTCATCAAACTCCTCGAACCCGGCGCCCCGGTGTTCCAGTTTGCCTTCCTGCGCTGCCTGATCACCCTGGCACTCCTGCTGCCAATGGCCGGGCAACTGGACCGGAAAAACCTGTTCGCCGGCCTGAAAATCCACACCTTCCGGGCCCACATCCACCTGGCCGGCCTGCTTTGCATGGTAGTCGCCCTGGCCAACCTGCCGCTGGCGACCGCTAACGCCGTGTTCTACGCCGCGCCCATCCTGGTGATGGTGCTCTCGGTATTCCTGTTCCGGGAAAAGCTCACGCCGCTGAGTGTCAGCGCTGTGTTCAGCGGCTTTGCCGGCATCGTGCTGATCCTTCGGCCGGTGGAATTCAACTGGGCGGCCGTGGCGGCGCTTGGCTCTGCCTTTGCCCTGGCCATCAACGCCGTGCTGGTCCGAAAACTGCCGAAACAGCAGAGCACCGCTCACAAACTGTTCCTGAATTACCTGCTGATTCTGCCCGCAGCGGGTGCACTGGCCTGGTGGGAAGGCGCCCAATGGGATTCTGGCATCCTGATCGGTGCCATGGGCTCCGCGCTGTTTATTCTCGGCTACAACATCACCGTACTGCTGGCCTATCGGCAGGTGGATGCCAACCAGGTCACCAGTGCCGAATACACGGGCCTTATCTGGGCCGTAGGGATTGGCTGGATCTGGTTCGGTGAAGTGCCCGACCTGTGGTTCCTGGCTGGCAGCCTGATGATTGTGGTGCCCCTGCTGCTCATTGGTCTGCAGCACCGGCGCAAGGAACCTGCAAGGGGGTTCAACCCGGTCCCGGAGCAACAGGGGCGCCGGAACCAGGAGGAATCATTCAGTGCCGGGAAGATTCAATTAGCACGTGAGTGTCGTGAATAATCCGACCGATACGGGCCTCCGGCGGCAATCCGTCACCATAGCCGAGTTTGATGCGGTAATGGCCCGAATGGTGACGGTGCCAGTCGCGCCGACGATCGTATCTGTCGCGATAGACATCCCGCTTGTGTTTCTTGCCCCATCCGCGCTTGTCACCGTGGTACCTGTGGCGATCGTGGTACTTCCGGTCCCATTGATGCTTCTTGTAGTGCCGTGGTTTGTGGTGATGCCGATGGTGACGGTCCTCCCGATAGTGGGCCTGCAGGAACTTTTTCTGGTGGCCCGGGGGTAGCGCACTCCCCCGCTCATGGTGCGGTTGCCAGCCATGACCGCGGCGGTCATCGTCACCGGCCATCACCGGAGCCGATGCCATCAGGAATGCCGTTACCAGGCTTCCGATCAACAGTCGCTTCATGATGATTCTCCCGTTCTGCTCAGAGACAGATCTCGCATCCGGACCCCGTGCCGGATGCCTCTGAACCCAGATTATCGAAGCGGGAGCGAATGTCAGTGCCTTGGGGCCGGCTTTGCAGGATCTTTACGCAAGGCCCCGTCAGCTTGACGTTTGAGTGGCCGGTAGTGTCGTATTTTTTGTCAGAAGGTGAAGAAAACGTTCGGCGCCTCAGGTGGTTCTGCAGTCCTCGAAAATATTGAGCGATGGCTTGATCGCCCCGGTCTTCACATTCATCAGTCCCAGCATGGAGGAGAACAGGTTGTCGTGGCTCAACGGTTGCGATGCGATCCGGTTGACGCACTCGGCATCAATCCGGTTATCCATCCGGAAACCGTCTGACAACCACACAACCATGGGCACATGGGTCTGGGCCTCCGGCGCCAGCATGTAGGGAATACCGTGCAGGTAGATGCCACCCTCGCCCAGTGACTCGCCATGGTCAGAGACATACACGAGGGCCGTGTTGTAATCCGCCTGCATGGATTTCAGCATGCGCACGGTTTCCCCAAGCAAGCGATCGGTTACCAGAATACTGTCATCGTAGGCGTTGATGATGGCCTGCTGGTCACAGCTCTGCAGTTCATTGCTCTGACACTCGGGCAGGAACTTTTTCTGGTCCGGTTTGCTGCGCTTGTAGTACTCGGGACCGTGACTGCCAAGCTGATGCAGCACCATGAAATGGTCATGGTTGTCTGCGGCATCGAGCTGCTGATGGGCACCCTTCAGCAGTACCAGATCATCACAGTACTCGCCCTGGCAGAGGTCGGTATCCTCCGGACGAACGGTCGGAATCCGGTCACACATGCCCTTGCAGCCAGAGTTATTATCCAGCCAGGTACTGACAATGCCGGCGCGGGTCATGACATCCAGGAAGTTATCACTGTTCTTGGCCACGGCTTCATCGTAATCCGATCTGCCCAGCCACGAGAACATACAGGGCACCGACAAGGCCGTTGCGGTCCCGCAGGAGGATACCCGGGGAAAATTGACCAGTGTTCCGCCCGATTGCCGGGCCAGTTTACTGAGCTCCGGGGTGGTATCGCGCTGATAGCCATTCAGACCAAAATGGTCTGCGCGCGCAGTTTCACCAAGAACGAAAACCACCAGATTGGGTCTGCTGCGATCGGAAACCGGGAGAGAAACCGTCGCATCCAGCCCCACCTGCTGGTATTCCTGGGGAAACTGCGCCGCAGCCACCTTGCTACCCAGCGATGCCAGGGCAGCAACACTGTTCACCGGCACCACAAGATCCTTGATGTCGCGGTGATTACGGAACGTTGAAGCCATCTCCTGATAGCTGGTCAACGCCAGTACCAGAATCAGAGCGATATCAACAATGATCGGGGCCAGCCAATGGGTGATCCTTTTCAGGCCCGCAGGCCAGCTCACGCGTGCCAGAAAGAGCAGCACAACCGGAATCACAAAAAAGAGCGCCATGTGCACAAGCAGTCCGAGGCTCAGCAGGCCGCGAGCCTCCTGCACATCGGTTTCGAACACGTTCTGCAGCATGTGCTTGTCGATCAGCACGCCATACGCGTTCATGAAATACCCACTGAGCGCTGCACTCAAAAACAGAAACACCAGTACCGGCTTCAGGATAAATCGTGCCGAAAACAGGCTGATCAGGAGATGGTTGACCAGCAGCAGCAAAAACGCGAGTTTGAACATCAGCATCGGCTGATCAAAGCCGACGTATCGATCAATGGCGGTGTAGAAAGGAACGTTATACAGAGCGGTCAGGGCAAGGGCGCTGATCAACACCAGCCAATGCGGTTTGATTGCAGGCCATTGAAACCGACCGGTTCCGCTATGCACAAACGGCTGCGCGTGAAGAGTGGGTTTTGAGGACAAGCCCATGGGATTTTCCGGGATAAGTGTGATTCAAGGTCTGGTGAGTGTGCTCCCCGAACCTTAAAGCAAACTTAAACGGACTTAGCTCAACTCATCACGCAGGTGGGATTCGATGGCAAAGGTGTGCGGGCAATCGGCACCCATTGCCCTCAGGGACTCTGCAAGGCGCAAGAGATAATCGGCATTCGGGCCACTGGGGCCTGAGGCAGAAGCAATCTGGCGGGCAATATCTGCATCCGGCGCGTGGCCCAGGAAGGCTTCGTTGTCTTCGGTGGCAATGTAAACCAGGCCCTCGGCATGGCTGCCATCATCGAAACTGAGCGTGATGCTCAGGCGCAGATAGCCGTTCTTTTCACGGACATCCAGGTGCTCGAACACCTTGGGCGATACCCGAAAGGCCATGCCCTTGCAGACAGCATTCGGCTTTTCTACCAGGGTAACCACGCGGCCGGGGGCCTCCGGTGTGCCCCGATGATCGTGGGAACCCTGCCAGAACCGACGCTCCCACCCTCGAATCGAGGCAGGGCGTTGCTCAAGAAAGGGGAAGTCGACCTTGTAAATCAAAGAGCCGTAACCAAACAGCCAGACCGACTCCACGCCCGAGAAATCGTGCTTTTTGCGATTGTGCTCAATGGTATTTGCAGACATCAGGCATCCTAAAGAGAAAACATACCCCTCGCGAGATACTAGTGTCTCTCATCAAGGAATCCTCTTATTATTGAACTTAACGGATCGACGAACGATCCATGCAGTTATGTGAGCCGCCGTTTCGCACCAGACTGCCTTTAACTCGCGCATGCTGATAGCTGGCGCAGCAGCTCGAACTGGGCTTTCGATTTGGCAGGCTTACTCGACACGTACACTAACTGGCCAGCGGTCAGAAATTAGACTCGGCTTATGAAGACTCGAAAGTTTATCACGGTGATTGGGGCTGTCGGGATGTTCTGGGCGTGTTGCGCTCAAGCTGATCCCGGAAAGCACCTCGATATCAGTGTCGGCGACTGGCCACCATTCTTTATTGAAGAGGAAGCGGGCCAAGGATCCGTCGCCCGCCTGGTCAGAGACATATTTGCCGAAGAGGGCTATACGGTAACCTTCCATTTCCGGCCGTGGCAACGCGCTTATCGCGAAGCAGCCTTAGGTAATCATCACGCCACCGCTATCTGGATGTATGCTCCGGAAAGAGAGCAGGATTTCACCTACAGCGACCCGGTGATGAAGGAGCGATTTGTGCTGTTTTATTTGGAGGATGAACCACTTGAGTGGAAAAACCTTTCTGACTTATCGGACCTGAGGATTGGCACAAGTATCGGTTACAGCTATGGGCCTGACTTCGATACCGCCGTGGACAACAAGCTGCTCTCCGTCGATCAGGCGGCTTCAACTGTTCTGAATTTTAGAAAGCTGTTATTTGGTCGTATCGATGTTTTTCCGGAAGAGATCAACGTGGGATATTACATCCTGAACCGGGAAATCGGCCCAACGGAAGCTCAGAAGGTAACCCACCACCCGAAGCCTATTCTCGAGAACGAAAGTTTCCTGTTATTCCCTAAAAATGAGCCTGCAACGCAACGCCTGGTCGAAGCTTTTAATCGGCAACTTGCCAAATTCAGAAGCAACGGGCGGTACGACGACTACTTTGATATCCGCCCAAAAGCCTCGCTGAATTTTCAAGAAGAAGTTCCGACCCCCGAATCCACCCGGTGAATCTGATAATAAGACGAACTCTCAGCACCCTAGGTAGAAGCAATAAACCCCGCAATACCTGTAAGCACGATTTCAGCCGCCATGGCCGAGAGGATCAGACCACTGATCTTGGACATGATGTTCAGGCCGGTCTTGCCCAGCACCTTCTCCAGGTAGCCCGACAGGTGCAGCAGCACCGCGAGGATCAACAGGCTCGATACCAGCCCGAGAAGCCCGCCTGCCACTTCGGATACCCGGTTAAGCTCGGCGCCATACACCATGATCGCACCAATCGTGGCCGGCCCAATCATCACCGGAATGGCCAACGGCACAACGGCAATGTCATCGCGATCCTCATCGGGCAATCCGGTGGCGTGATTTCGGGTACCACTGGTCACAAGGCTGATGGCGGTCAGGAACAGCAGGCTACCGGCACCGATCCGGAACGAATTGAGGGTAATGCCAATTGCGCTGAACAGCAGCGGGCCGGCAAAGAACAGAATCACGCCCATCATAAAGGCCGAAACGCAGGCTCGGCGGATAATCGACGTCTTCTCGGTTGCCGGCAGGCCCCGGGTCAACGCCAGGAACATGGTCACCACGAAAAACGGTGCCAGCAGGAACAGGAAGCGAATGGTGCTGCTGATGTAAGTCGAGAAAAACGTTTCAATCATTCCGTGTCGTCCAGGTGCCATCGAAAGCCCGCAAGCATAGCTTGCTACTGTGCACTCTGCCGTAAGGAAGTGAACGTATGGATAAGCTTAACCATAGCCGGACGGGTGGATTCGGTTAAGTCGACAGTTCTTCCAGATAGGTTTCGCCGTCGCCGTACAGGGAGGCGAACTCCTCCTCGGGCACCACGGTCACGGCAATCTCCGGTTCATGTCCACCACCGCCCAGCAGGACACCCCGCATCGGTGTGATATCGGAAAAGTCCCTGCCCCAGCCGAGGGTAATGTGTTCCAGATCCGGCCTCAGGGCATTCGTAGGATCCAGTTCCAGCCAACCAAAATCCGGCACAAAGACGGCCACCCACGCATGGGTGGCATCTGCACCGACGAGTCGCTCCTTGCCCTCGGGCGGATGGGTCAGGATATACCCGCTCATGTAACGCGCGGCCAGGCCCACCGAGCGCAGGCAGGCAATCATGATATGGGAGAAATCCTGGCAGACCCCGCGACGGGCCTTGAACGCCTGCTCGACCGGGGTGAAGGTTTCCGTCGCCGTTGCATCGAAGCTGAAATCGCGATGAATCATCCGCATCAGGGCATCGGCCGCCTCCACCAGCGGCCGCCCCGGAAGGAACGCCTCCCGGGCATAGGCGGCGTACTGGGAATCAATGGGCACATTGGTGGAGACAAACCGGAACGCCGTGGCCTGAAGATGGTCCGGCGGGAACTTCCTGTCGGCGCGGTACCGCAGGCTGTCACGCACGGTTTCCCAGGGTACTTTTGCAGCGGCTGCCGAGGGCTTCGGACGTTCACGAAGCTCCACCCAGAATTCGCTGATGATCTCCAGGTACTCGTGGTCGGCGGTGAAATGAATCTTGGTAATCCGGTTGCCAAAGCAGTCCAGGAAGGAACGCCTTGCAGAGGGTTCCGGTGAGATCGCCAGGTGATGCTCAAGATTCCGCTGCCAGGGCAACGCCCGCGGCGTGAGCCTCAACAAATGGTGGGACTCCCCCACCACCTGATCATACTGGTAGAGGGTATCATGACGCACATGGTAACGGACAAATGTCATGACAGACGCCTCAATCCGGGTTCACAGACCGGTCGGAATACCGGGTGTGAATAAAACACTGCCGCTGGATTTCATCAGAGACACGATAGGCCTCCGACCGGATGTCACACAATAGCTCCGCCAGGGCTTCACAGGCTTTATCCGGGCGCTTACGCTCAAACGGATGCAAATCAAGCGCTCGCAGCCGCTGCAGCGATTCGTTCAGATCCGGCGGAAACAGCTGGCCGGTTTTACGCCCCATCTCCGGCAGGTCCTTCTGCAGCTGGCGCAGCTGGAACATCACCGAATGAGGATTGCTTGCGTCTATCACCAGGGTATGGAGTACCCCCAGAAGCTCTGGTGTCCGACGGTACCGGGTGCGGTAGGTGACTTCCGAGTTGGCCACTTCCAGCAACCATTCTAGCATGGCATGGCGGCTGAACCGGTCGCTGAACAGGGGCACGCAAATCAGCGTACAGAGATTGGCCAGTCGCTCCAGGCGCCGGCCGATCACGAGGAAAACCCAGCTGGCATCCCGCGTAATGTCATCCATCGCAAAGCCCGCCAGGGAGATGCAGTCCAGCAACACCAGGTTCAGTGCCCGAATCGACCGGTCCGGCGTGGTTGGCGCCGGGCTCAGGGGCTTGCCCACCCGATTGAGCGTGTGCCAGTTGTCGGAAGACAGACGGTCCCGGACCTGGCTGGCATTGAACAACAGGGCCTGGAGAATCGACGCGATCGAACCCGGAAATTGCAGGTCACTCACCGCTCTCAACAACGCCTCGGGAAGCGGCTCGGGGACCGCATCTTCTTCGGGCTCCGGAAGGGTCCCGAATTGCTCGGCTGCCTGTTGCAGCCCGAGCAAGGCTTCTTCACTGGCCTGATCATGGCCCGACAGGCGGTTGAACGCCGCCCGCAATAAACGGGCAGTTCCCTCCGCCCGCTCCGAATGCCGGCCCATCCAGAACAGGTTTTCTCCCACCCTTGAGGGCGTGTCCCGCTCGCCGTCGAGCAGGTCAGACACCTGCAGCCGTTTCTTGATCAGTGACTTGGAGGGGGCCGTGTAGCGAGCCTGTACCCAGGTGTCCTTCGACAGCCCGCCCCGTTGCATGGAGATGACTTCCACACCCGCATCCATGGCGACCCGGGTCAGCCCGCCGGGCATGACCCGCCAGCCGGAAGGCGTGGCCGCCGCAAACAGCCGCAGGCCGATGGAACGGGTGGCCAGCGGCTGCTCCGGATCCCCCTTCCAGACCGGCGCCTGGGAAAGATGGACGAGTTCCTGGCCGACAAAGGCATGGGGATGGGCATGCATCTTCTTGATCAGGGCGTCCCGCTCTGCACCTTTCACCTGGTAACCGAACACCGGCTCCATTCGCATGCTCGCGAAGGCCGGTTTAATGACCAGCTCATCCAGGTGCTCGATGACATATTCCAGAGCCGGTTTCTCACCACACCACCAGGACGCCACTGACGGCATGATCAACGGCGACCCCAGCAGCTTTTTCGAAATCTCCGGCAGGAAGCCGAACAACGCGGCACTCTCGAGAACGCCTGATCCGAGGGCATTTGCCATCAGAACCTTGCCTGCCCGCACCGCTCCCAGAAGCCCGGGAATCCCCAGCACGGAATCGGCGCGGAGCTCCAGCGGATCACAGAAGCCATCGTCCAGCCGGCGATAGATCGCGTGCACCCGCCGAAGACCCTGGAGGGTTTTCAGGTAGACGGTGTCATCACGCACGGTCAGATCCTGGCCCTCGACCAGCGGCAAACCCAGGTAACGGGCCAGGAACACATGTTCGAAATAGGTTTCGTTGAAACGGCCCGGAGTCAGCAGAACGCAAAGCGGTGACTCGGTTCCGGCTGGCGACATGCCCGCCAGACTGTTCTGGAAACCCTGGAAGAATTCAGAAAGGTTGGTTACCGGCAGGTTGTGGAATGGCGCCGGGAACGCCCGGGAAATCACCAGCCGGTTCTGAAGGGCGTAACCGGCGCCGGAGGGCGCCTGGGTACGGTCGGCCATCACCCACCAACCGCCGTCTGGTGCGCGCGCCAGATCCACGGCATACAGATGCAGGAACCGGCCCCCGGCAGGCTGAATCCCCTGGCAGGGCCACTGGAAACCCGCCTGCCCATAGACCAGGGCCGGAGGCATCAGACCTTCTTTTAACAGCGACTGCTCGCCGTAAAGATCGGCCAGAACGCTGTCCAGGAGCTCTGCACGCTGGGCGACGGCTTTCGAGAGCCATTGCCACTCATCGGCGCCCAACACCAGCGGCAGCAGATCCACCTCCCAGGGTCGGGTATCGCCGCGGGGATCTTCATAGACGTTGTAGGTTACGCCATCTTCGGCGATGGCATTGGAAACCGCCTGAGCCCTGAGGTTGAGACCGGCGACAGACTCAAGGTTCAGCTGCTGCAACAACGGCCGCCAGTGCGACTTGGGCCCGGAACCCTCGGTGCCAAGCTCATCAAACCGGTCCGGCACCGGATGGTACTGGCGGAGGATGTCAGTAACTGCTTGCTGCTTCGCCACCTTGAATTCAGGCTCCGTTAGTCAGTGAGCTGGAAGCATAGCCGCTTTCTACTCTCCGGAGCCAGCATCAAACCACACGTCCAGGCATCTTATTTGTGATATCGCAGATCCAGGGTGAACGGGAACTCCCGGTGCTCCGGAACCGGCCGCAGGGGTTGTTGCCCCGAGCTGTGTCCCATCCGGAAGAAGCGCGCCATGCGGCGGCCTTCCGCTTCGAACGAGTTCACCGGCAAAGTTTCGAAATTCCGGCCACCGGGGTGGGTCACGTGATATTCACAGCCGCCCAGGCTGCGTTCGTTCCAGGTGTCCACGATATCAAACACCAAAGGCCCATCCACGCCAATGGTCGGGTGCATGCACTGGGATGGCTGCCAGGCCCGGTACCGGACGCCGGCGACCGATTCACCCACCATCCCTGTTGGCTGAAGCGGCAGAGGCACCTGATTGCAGGTAATCTGGTAACGATCCGGGGCAGCGCCGCGTACCTTCACCTGCAAACGCTCGAGGGAAGAATCCACGTAGCGGGCGGTGCCGCCGATCGCGCCGTGTTCCCCGGTCACATGCCAAGGCTCCAGAGCCGAGCGCAGCTCAAGGGTTATGCCCTTGACCTTGTAATCGCCGATTCGGGGGAACCGGAACTCGAAATGGGGCGCGAACCACTCGCTCTCGAGCGGGTAACCCTGGGCCTTCATATCGTCGATGACGTCCTCGAAGTCCTGCCAGACATAGTGAGGCAGCAGGAACCGGTCGTGCAGCTCGGTTCCCCAGCGCACCAGCCCGCTGGGTTTGTAGGGCTGCTCCCAGAATCGGGCCACCAGCGCCCGCAGCAGCAATTGCTGGGTCAGGCTCATGCGGGCATGGGGTGGCATCTCGAAGGCCCGCAACTCGAGCAGACCGTGACGCCCACCCGGGCCGTCCGGGGAATAGAGCTTGTCGATACAGAACTCGGCCCTGTGGGTATTGCCGGTGACGTCCGTAAGCAGGTCCCGAAGCAAACGGTCCACCACCCAGGGTGCGACTTTTTTGCCCACAGGGCATAACCGCTCCATCTCCCTGAACGCCAGCTCCATCTCGAACACATGGTCGTTGCGCGCCTCATCAATCCGTGGCGCCTGGGAGCTGGGGCCGATGAATAGGCCGGAGAACAGGTAAGACAGGCTGGGATGGTTATGCCAGTAGCTGATCAGGCTCCGCAAAAGATCCGGGCGGCGCAGAAACGGAGAATCTTCCGCTTTCGCGGAACCGAGAACAAAGTGGTTGCCACCACCGGTGCCGGTATGGCGACCGTCCATCATGAACTTCTCGGAGGTCAGCCGACACTCATACGCGTCCGCGTAGAGAGTCTCTGTCTGTTCAACCAGCTCATCCCAGGTTCGAACCGGCTGCACATTCACTTCGATCACCCCGGGGTCCGGCGTGATCCGGAAATGACTCAACCGCGGGTCCGAAGGCGGCTCGTACCCCTCCAACAGGACCGGCTGCTGTAGCTCCGCGGCCGTTTTCTCGATCGCTGACACCAGGGCAAGGTAGGGCTCCAGCTCCTCCAACGGCGGCATGAAGATGCGAAGAATGCCTTCCCGGGGCTCCACACACAGGGCCGTTCGGACAATCTCGGGTGCTGACTTTCCTTTTGCGGGAGGCTCCCGCTCCGGAGACGACTGGCCGGCCTGGCCACTGTTCCATTGCCGGATCTCTTCGCTGCCGGGCAAAGGGCCGCGGGGCGCAAAGGGATCCTGCTCGTGTATCCAGGGGTAATCCGCTTCTTCCACCCAGGGCTGGCTGTCCAGGGGCAGCCGGTGGCCCATGGGTGAGCCGCCCGGAATCAGATAACAGCGCTGGCTGCGCAGGAACCAGGGGCCGGTTTCCCATTCGTGTCCCTTTTCGGAGACACGCAGGGGGAGCACGTAGCCCACAGGCTCATCCAGACCCCGGCTGAAAATCTGCTGCAGCTGCTTGCGCTCCAGGGCATTCTCGAGTTTCGCATCGAAAGGATCGACGTTGACCGGCAGACGTCGTTCCCGCCACAAGTAATAAAAGGCATCCTCGAACCCCGGGAACAGCTGTTTTTCATCAACACCAAGCTTTTTCGCCAGGGCCGACAAAAACCTGTGAGCATCTTCCGGGCTTGCGTTGCCTTCGATGCGCTCATCCGCCAGCCAGCGCTCGTCCCGCCAGATTGGCTCGCCGTCCTTGCGCCAGTAACAGTTCAGGGACCACCGGGGCAGCGGCTCACCCGGATACCACTTTCCCTGCCCGAAATGAACCAGCCCGCCAGCGCCGTAGCGGTCCCGCATCCGGTGATAGAGCTCGATGGCCTTCTTGCGCTTGGTGGGGCCCATGGCCTCGGTGTTCCACTCCGGCTCGTCCCGGTCGTGATTCGCCACGAAGGTAGGCTCACCGCCCTGGGTCAGACGTACATCCAGTTCTGTCAGACGCTGGTCCACGTCATGGCCCAGCCCAACGATGCGCTGCCACTGGGCCTCGGTATAGGGTTTGGTCACCCTAGGTGCTTCCCAGATGCGCTGGACGCTCATCTGGTGCTCGAACTCGACCCCGCACTCCTCAACCATGCCGGTAATCGGCGCCGCCGAGGACGGATCCGGGCTGCAGGCCAGTGGGATATGCCCTTCTCCGGCAAACAAGCCGGAGGTAGGGTCCAGCCCCACCCAACCCGCGCCGGGCAGAAAGACCTCGCACCAGGCGTGCAGATCGGTGAAGTCTTCCTCAGCGCCCGAGGGACCATCCAGTGCTTTCTGGTCTGCCTTGAGCTGAATCAGATAGCCGGACACAAAGCGCGCCGCCAGCCCCAGATGCCGAAGCGTCTGCACCAGCAACCAGGTCGAATCCCGACAGGAGCCGGAGCCCTTTTTCAGGGTTTCTTCCGGGGTCTGTACACCTGGCTCCATCCGGATCAGGTAATCAACGCGATCAGCAAGACTCTGGTTCACACCCACCAGGAAATCCACGCTGGGGGTTTCCTTGCGGTCTATGGTGGCCATCCACTTACGGAATTCCGGTGTTTCCGGCAGTTTCTGTAAATAAGGCGCCAGCTCTGCCGTCTGCCAGTCCTCGTAGTCGAAAGGAATGGTCTCCGCTCTGGGTTCCAGAAAGAAATCGAACGGGTTGATCACGGCCATCTCGGCAACCAGGTCCACCGTGATCTTCAGCTCGCCCGTTTTTTCGGGGAACACCAGGCGGGCCAGGTAATTGGCCTGCGGGTCCTGTTGCCAGTTAAGAAAATAACCGTCGGGTTCGACCTTCAGCGAGTAGCTGAGGATGCGGGTTCTCGCATGCGGACAGGGACGCAAACGAACTATCTGGGGCCCAAGGGTGATCGGGCGCTCATAGCAATAGTGGGTGGTATGGCTCAGGGCAACATGAATCGACATTGAACCTATCTCGCAGGCGAATGAAATTAGGAGTTTCAGGCTGTCTCGTAGACAGGAAACCAGGTCTCTGCAATGTCCTCGTGGAGCTCGCCAATCTCCAACTGCAGGTTTTCCAGGAACAGGATCACGTCTTCCTTGCGGATCAGCGCATCCACGTCGCCCTCCCGGGTGTGACGTACCGCCTGCAACGCGGTGCGTAACGGAATCTCGTTCCTTGGTAGGCGCCCGAGCGCGTTGGCCACTTCGCTGAGGCTGTGCAACACCGACCGCGGGAACGGCTCGTTCTGCAGCAGGAAGCGAATAACCAGGGGCCCGCTGACCTTGCGCCGGACATTGTGCCGGTACATCTGGAACGCGCTCTGATAACGCAGCACACTGGTCCACAACAGCCCGCCATAGGTTTCGGTGCCATCCCAGCCATCGAGGAACTGAAGGGCGCCCACTTCAATCTGCCGTGTGGCCATGTCCGCCCGCTCAAGGTTGCGGCCTACCCGGATGAAGTCATACCCCTCATCGTGACTCATGCAACCGGCCAGCAAACCATTGAGCATCTGGCAGCGACCCACGATTTCATTGAGGAATTCGTACCTCGCCCGCTTACCAACCCCCTGGTCTATGTGCTCCAGGATGTACCGGTACAGCTCGTTGATCACCTCCCAGGCGTCGGTTGGAATCTGGTCCCGGGTGGTGCGCACGTTCTCCCGGGCAGCCTTGATACAGGAGGCAATGGAGCTCGGGTTGTAGCCATCCGCCATCAGAAATTTCACGCAATTACGTTCATCAGCGCGCTGATGGTGCTGATCAAACAAGGCGCCCATGCCCGTCACCGCCACCAGTCCCTTCCAGGACAACTGAGTTTCCCGGGGCATGTCCAGAGACAGCGAATTAAAGGCCATGATCATCCGGGCGTTGTTCTCGGCCCGCTCAAGGTATCGGGCCATCCAGTACAGTCGTTCCGCTACACGTGACAGCACATCAATTCTCCTCGTCCACGATCCAGGTATCCTTGCTTCCACCGCCCTGGGACGAATTCACCACCAGGGAGCCTTTTCGCATCGCCACCCGCGTGAGCCCGCCGGCCGTAACGTAGGTTCTCACGCCCTGCAGCACAAAAGGCCGAAGATCCAGGTGTCGGGGCGCCAGGCCCTCGTCGCACAGGGTTGGCGCCACAGAGAGACTCAGTGTGGGTTGGGCAATGTAATTACGCGGGTTCTTCTTGATGAGGCGCGCGAACTCGGTGCGCTGTTTCTTGGTGGAATGCGGCCCCACCAGCATGCCATAGCCCCCGGACTCGTTCGCGGGCTTGACCACCAGCTCGTCGAGATGATCAAGGACATACTCCTGATCCTGCTTGTTCACACACATGTAGGTGGGCACGTTCGGGATGATCGGTTCCTCATCCAGGTAGTAACGGATCATGTCCGGCACGAAGGCGTAGATCACCTTGTCGTCGGCCACGCCGGCACCCGGTGCATTGGCGAGGCCAACCTTGCCATTGCGCCAGGCTCGCATCAGACCGGGCACGCCCAGGGTGGAATCGGCGCGGAACTCTTCCGGATCGAGGAAATCGTCATCAATGCGGCGATAGATCACATCCACACGTTCCAGCCCTTCAACCGTGCGCATGTAGACACAGTCATCCTCGCCAACCACCAGATCGGCCCCCTCGACCAGTTCAGCGCCCATGCGCTGGGCCAGGAAGGAATGCTCGAAATAGGCGGAGTTGAAAATACCCGGTGTGAGCACCGCAATCTTCGGGTGGTCCTGAGGCCGGGGCGAAATCGACGCCAGCATGTCGAACAACTGGTTGGTGTAGTCATCCACCGGCAGGATATTGGTGTTATCGAACAACTCCGGGAACACCCGTTTGGTCAGCTGCCGGTTCTCCAGCATGTAGGAGACACCAGAGGGAACCCGAAGGTTGTCTTCAAGGACATACACGGTGCCGTCTTTGTCACGCACCAGATCGGATCCGCAGATATGCGCCCAAACCCCCAATGGCGGCGTAAAACCCCGACACTGCTCGCGGAAGTTCTTCGAGTTGGCGAACACATACTTCGGGATCACCTTGTCCTTGACGATGTTCTGGTCGTTGTAGATGTCGTTGATGAACATATTGAGGGCTTTCAGACGCTGCGCCAGGCCCCGCTCGATGGCTTCCCACTCCCTGAGCGAGATAACCCGTGGAATGATGTCGAAAGGCCAGGCCCGATCGATGTTTTCGCCCTCACTGTAGATGGTGAAGCTGATCCCCATCTCCAGTATCGCCAGTTCGGCCGCCTGCTGGCGTGCCTGGATCTCCTCGGAACCGAGATTGCCCAGATAGTCGGTAATAGCCGTGGCCGCAGGCCGGGGCTTGCCCTTCGCGGCAATCAGTTCATCGAAAAAGTCATTGGGATCGTAGTTTTTCCAGTCAATCGATTTGTTCTTTTTCATTTGGGGTCCTTTCATTAACCACCGTGAGCTATTCGGTGTACCAGGCGGAGCTTTTCCACCACCGGATCGGCAAGCACGAAGGGGTAGGCGTCCTCATGCCCCATGCTTCGGTTCAGGCTGTTGAGCGCAAGCGTCAGGGGTAACCAGTGCTTGATCAGGGCATCGAAATCGTCAGCCTGGTAGGGATCAAACGCAGGGTCTGGTTCGCTGTTCATTACCGGGCGCTGCCGGGCATTCACTCGCATCCCGAACTGCCAGGCTGTTTCTAATGTATCCACCATATGCAGGTAATGTGCCCAGGTCTCTGCCCAGTCTTCCCAAGCGTGGCTGCTGGCATAGGCGCTGATGTACCAGCTCTGCCAGTCACCGGGCGGGCCGTACTGGTAATGCTGGTCCATAGCCTGTTTGTAGTCTCTGGTATCGTCCCCGAACATCTCGCGCACTGGGCCAAGCCAGGGGCCGGTTCGGACCAGCAGGTCCCAGTAGTAGTGGCCGGATTCGTGGCGAAAGTGCCCCAAAACAGTGCGATAGGGTTCGGCCATCTGGCTCCGCATACGCTCGCGCTCTACGGGGTCAGCCTCCGCTATGTTCATGGTTATCACACCATTGGCGTGGCCGGTTTTTACTTTCGCGCGTTCGTCGAACATCGCCGGCTGGTCAGCCAGAAAATCAAATGCAAGCCCGTACTGGTCCTCATTACGGGGTTCGCAGGGCAGCCCAAGGCGCAACACTGAATACACCAGACGCCGTTTTTCCTTCTCCAGACGCCGCCAGAGATCGTTGTTCTTCGGGATGCTGAGATCGGGGATAGTGCGGTTCAGTCGGCAGGCGACACAGAAGGTATGGGAGTCCGGAGAAGGGATCAGCCAGTTGCAGGCACCCTGGCTCTGATAGTTGCCACAAAGCCTGTAGAGGTCGCCCCGGGCGACGGCCGCCCAGGTGCCATCATCGTTTGGCTCGATAGCCAGCAAGTCCATGACATCCGGCGCGAAGCCGAGGCTTGCTCCGCAACTGGTACAGCAGCTGTTTTCGAAGTACAGCAGGTTGGCGCATCGGCCGCAGTGAAACAGCTTCATTGGGGGACATCCTTGGCCGATACCGGCAAGACCGTTGCCTTAAGTATTGGCCATCCGGGCCAAAACGCAACTTATCCACCGTCAAAAGGCGTCTGAATGCCCCCGCTGATCCGACGCTAGACCGCCATGGCAGGATCAACTCCGGCGACGCTGTCACTGGTGCCTTTACACAGGTACTGCTCTGCGTCAAATCGCCGTGTCTGGTTCCGGAACTGCCAGGTAAAACCCGGCCACAGCGTCGTGTTCCTGCCGTTTTCGTTGACATACCAGCTCTTGCACCCGGTCTGCCATACGGAATCGCCCAGCTTGGCATGAATGGAAGCGTTGTAACGGCTCTGGGCGTCCTGCCGCACTTCCAGGGTGCTCCATTGATGCCGCTGCATTTGTTTGAGGGCATCCAGCACATACTGAATCTGGCTCTCAATCATGTACACCATGGAGCTGTGGCCGAGGCCGGTATTCGGCCCCATCAGCATGAAGAAATTCGGGAAGCCACTGATGGTGGTGCCTTTATACGCTTCGGCGCCATCCTTCCAGGCGTCCAGCAGATCCTCACCATTACGGCCAAAGATCATGCCCGCGGGAATCGGGTCCTGGGCTCGGAAACCGGTGCCGTAGATGATGCAATCCACCTGGCGCATGTTGCCCTGACCATCGATCACGGTGTTGCCCTGCACCTCACGGATACCATCGGTCACCACATCCACATGGTCCTGGGCCAGTGCCGGGTAGTAGTTGTTGGAAATCAGCACCCGTTTGCAGCCGAAATGGAAATCCGGGGTAACCTTTTTGCGCAAGGCCTTGTCCGGAATCTGGTTGCGAATATGCCGGCGGGCCTGCAGTTCACCCAGCTTCAGAATACGCGGGTTGCCCACAAAGCCCAGTACCCGCGCCTCAAGCGACCAGTAAATACTCTGCCTGAACGCATTGAGTGTTTCTGGGAACAACCGGAACAGCCGTTTCTCCATTGGTCGGATGGCACGGTCCGGCTTGGGCATGATCCACGGAGGTGTGCGCTGGTACAGATCGACCTTCGCCGCCTGCTTCGCCACTTCCGGAACAAACTGAATGGCCGACGCTCCGGTGCCAATCACCGCTACCCGCTTGCCGTTCAGGTCGTAGTCGTGATCCCAGTCCTTGGAGTGGAAACGCTTGCCCGTGAAGGACTCAATCCCCTCTATCTCCGGATACGCCGGCGTGCTCAATCCCCCCATTCCGGAAACGAGGATATCGGCCCTCAAGGTACTGAATTCCGGCAGCCCCTTATCGGTTCGATCCAACCGGTCTCCCGGCTTCACGCCTCTCTCCTGCATGTACGCCCAAAGCGCCGGACTATCACAGGTCTCAACAACCCACCGTTGATGGTTCTCATCAAATCGCGCCCCGGCCACATGGGTGTTCAGCCGGATATGCTTCATCAGTCCGTATTTCTCGGCACAATGCTTCAGGTAGGCCTTGATCTCACTTTGCTGGGCATACATCCGGCTCCAGTTCGGGTTCTGCTCGAAGGAGAAGGAGTAGAGTGCAGACTGAACGTCACAGGCACACCCCGGGTAATGATTCTGGTGCCAGGTGCCGCCGATGTCGTCGCTTTGTTCAAAGATCACGAAGTCGTTGTAACCGGCTTCCTTGAGTTTGATAGCCATGCCCAGGCCGGAGAAGCCGGTGCCGATGATGGCGATCTGTGTGTTCTGTGTCATTGCTGCACTCCTGCTGGCCTTGTCTGTTGTTGTCCGGCGGGTCATCATGGCCGGTAGACATATGTATACACAGGTGGGTATACAGCCGTATACCAACGGAGCAGCGAATGGCCTGCGTTGACTAATACTTGGCCCCGCCTGCAGGCCCGATCTCCAAAAATGAGAAAAAGATGAGCGTAATAACCGGCGGAAAGCTGAAACTCATTCAGGCTGCACTTCGGCTGATTACCGAAACCCGGAGCCTGACATCGCTGGGATTGCGGGAACTGGCCCGGGAGGCGGGGCTGAATCCGAACACGTTTTACCGGCACTTCAAGAGCCTCGATGAATTCGGGCTAACGGTACTGGGTTACATTGCCGAGGAGATGAAAGCCGGAGTACGGGACTTGCGCCAGATGGCCGATTCGTCGGAACAGGCGTCGCGGGATACGGTGGCCTTCGTTTACCACTATTTCCTGGCCAATCCGGCGGCCATCACTGTCGCTGTCCGGGAACTTCACGGCCCCTCGCCGGTACTGCGTCGTGCGCTCGAATCCCAGCTGGAAGCGAGCGCCCAAGAGATGGCCGAGGATATTATCGAGCGTCAACTGGTCAGCGACCTGCCACCGGAGACTATTCATGAAATATCCCGCATGACCATTCGGTACATTCTGTTCCGGGCGATGGACTACATCGAGAAACCGGCACAGCGGGAAACCATCCAGACCGAAACCGAGCGTTTCATCAACCGACAATTCCGGGGCGCCATTCTGGACGGCCTGTCGGAATCGTCGATTCAATCTCTGCGACACCGCCTTCCCTAGCCTTCGGTACCGTCATTTGACCGTAAAGGTTCTCATTTAGGTGTTTCTCAGCGAATCTGGTACCATCGTCGGCTACGTAAAAACCGAGATATCCATTGAGTCGGTCGTTCCGGAGGACGCGCTTAACATGAAAATCGGTATCCCCAAGGAAATTTTCGAGGATGAGAGGCGGGTGGCTGCAACGCCACCCTCTGTTCACAAATTAGTCGGACTTGGTTACGACGTCATCATGGAAGGAGGCGCCGGCGAGGCGGCCAACTACTCCGATGCTGCCTATGAAAAAGTGGGCGCAGCCATCGCAACAGACACCAGTTCGCTCTGGAAGGAAGCCGACTTCATTCTGAAAGTCCGCGCGCCCATGGAAAATCCGGCGCTGGGTAAACACGAAGCGGACCTCATGAAAGAGGGCGCGTTTCTGGTCAGCTACATCTGGCCAGCGCAAAACCCGGAACTCCTGGAAAAGCTGGCCGCCAGAAAGATTACCTCTTTTGCGATCGACAGCCTGCCCCGCATCAGCCGCGCCCAGAAGATGGACGCCCTCAGCGCCATGGCCAACATAGCCGGCTATCGGGCGGTGATCGAAGCGGCCAACCATTTCGGGCGTTTCTTTACCGGCCAGGTCACGGCTGCCGGCAAGGTGCCACCGGCCAAAATCATGGTGATCGGTGCCGGCGTTGCCGGCCTGGCAGCCATTGGTGCTGCCAACAGCATGGGCGCCATCGTGCGGGCCTTCGATACTCGCCTGGAAGTGAAAGAACAGGTTGAGAGCATGGGCGCCCAGTTCCTGATGCTGGACTTCGAAGACGAGGACGGCAGCGGCAGCGGCGGCTACGCCAAGCAGATGAGCGACGAGTTCATCAAGGCGGAAATGGAACTCTTCGCCGAGCAGGCCAAAGAGGTGGACATCATCATCACCACCGCTTTGATTCCCGGTAAGCCGGCGCCGAAGCTGATCACGGCAGACATGGTGAAATCCATGAAGCCCGGCAGCGTGATTGTGGATCTGGCGTCCGAACGGGGCGGCAACTGCGAGCTCACCGAGCCTGGCGAAGTGGCGCATGAGCACGGCGTAACCCTGATCGGCTACACCGACCTGCCCAGCCGCATGGCCAAGGTAGCCAGTGAGCTCTACGCCACCAACCTGGTGCATCTGCTGACCGAGCTGACACCCGAGAAAGACGGCAAACCCGTGGTGAACATGGAAGACGATGTCATCCGTGGTCTCACCGTTGTTCATGAAGACGACATCACCTGGCCACCACCACAACCGGAGGCACCGGTCAGTCCCAAGCCGGCACCGGGTACGGAGGAGCCGTCGGCCGCTGACAAGGCCGCCGCGAAGAAAGATGCCGATCGCAAGAGCCTGATCGGCAAAGGCGTCCTTCTGGCCGTAACCGCCCTGGCACTCTACGGGGTTGGCGCACACGCGCCGGAAAGCTTCCTGCAGCACTTTACCGTGTTTGTTCTGTCCTGCTTTATCGGTTGGCAGGTCATCTGGAATGTCACGCCTTCCCTGCATACGCCTCTTATGAGCGTAACCAACGCGATCAGTGGCATCATCGTGATCGGTGCGATTCTGCACCTGGCACAGGCGGAGAACATTGTCGTCGGGATCATGGCCTTTATCGCGGTGCTGATTGCCAGCATCAACGTAGGGGGCGGCTTCCGGGTCACCCATCGCATGCTCAAAATGTTCCGCAAGTAGGAGACGCCCGATATGAGCACAGGACTGGTGAGCGTGGCCTACGTGGTCGCAAGTATCTTGTTTATTCTCAGCCTTGGTGGCCTTAGCCACCAGACATCGGCACGACGAGGCAATCTCTACGGCGTCGCCGGTATTATCATCGCCGTGGGAGCCACCCTGGCCAGCGTTGACGGCGGCATCGTCTCGATCCTGGTGGCCGTGTTGCTGGGTGCCGGCATCGGCATTGCTATCGCCAACAAGGTGGAAATGACCCAGATGCCACAGCTGGTGGCCCTGCTTCACAGCTTTGTGGGCGCGGCAGCCGTGTTTGTCGGCTTTTCAGGCTACATCGAGCCTCTGATTGCAACCTCCGGCGCGGAGCACACCATCAAGCTGGTGGAAGTCTTCGTTGGCATCTTCATTGGTGCGGTGACCTTTACAGGTTCGCTGGTGGCCTGCGGCAAGCTTGATGGTCGCATCGACAGCAAGGCCCTGACCCTGCCCGGCCGGCACCTGATGAACCTGGCAGGCGTTATCGTCTGTGTCTTCCTCGGGGCCTGGTTCCTGGGTACCGACAGCATGGCCCTGGGCATCGTGGCGCTCGTTCTGATGACCGTCATTGCCTCGGTCCTCGGCATTCATCTGATCATGGCCATCGGCGGTGCCGACATGCCTGTGGTGGTCTCCATGCTCAACAGCTACTCCGGTTGGGCCGCAGCCTCCATCGGCTTCATGCTGGGCAACGATCTGCTGATTGTCGTTGGTGCCCTGGTGGGCAGCAGCGGTGCCATCCTCAGCTACATTATGTGCAAGGCCATGAACCGCTCGTTCATCAGCGTGATTCTCGGCGGCTTTGGCCAGACCAGCAGCAGCTCGGCTGCAGCCGATGCTGACCAGACCGTGCATGAATCCAGTGTGGATGAGGTCTGTGAAGAGCTGCGCAACGCCCAGTCGGTGATCATCGTGCCCGGTTATGGCATGGCGGTCGCGCAGGCCCAGAACGGCGTCAGCGAGATGACCAAGATCCTTCGGGACCGTGGCGTAAACGTGCGCTTCGGCATCCATCCGGTGGCCGGCCGCCTGCCAGGGCATATGAACGTACTGTTGGCGGAAGCCCACGTTCCTTATGACATCGTTCTGGAAATGGACGAACTCAATGATGATTTCCCGGATACCGACGTGGTGCTGGTTATTGGCGCCAACGACACCGTGAACCCGGCGGCAGCAGAAGATCCCGGTAGCCCGATCGCCGGCATGCCGGTGCTGGAGGTCTGGAAGGCTGGACAGGTTGTCGTGCTCAAGCGAGGCATGGCCACCGGCTATTCCGGCGTCGAGAATCCGCTGTTCTTCAAGGACAACACGCGCATGTTGTTCGGCGATGCCAAGGACAGCATCGACAAGCTGGTAGGAGGTTTGCGGGGCTGAAGGCAGCCCCGGGCCTGATCTTTTGCCAGTTTATTCAGTGGTGTTGTAGACGTAAGACGAGACCGTGCCCGCCTGGTTGAACCGAACAACCAGGTCGGTGGTTTCTGCATCACCAAAGGCAGACCACTTGTACTTGCCATAGGTCCAGGTGCGTTTGCCGTCTTCGATCCCGGTGCGCCACGGCTCGCCGAACATCTCCTGGATATCCGCCCGTGTGGTTTCACCGATCTGGATCTGGTCCACATTGTGGGTGGCGAAGTCTTTCCCAACGGTCGCACAGCCCACGATGGCCGAGATCATCAACGCCACCGACAGTGTTTTGATCGAACCAAGCATCGACATACCAATCCCTCATATCAGGGTGAATTTCGCCCATCATAACGTGTCTCTGATCAGACGCGATTACGAAGACGACAGGTTAGGCAGAAATAAAAAGGCCCCCGCAATGCGAGGGCCAGTGAGGTATCAGCTAGCTGACTTTCAGGCTTGGCTGCGCTTGCGGTACGCAAGCCCGGCGATGGCAGCCAGTGCCAGTAGCGGCAGGGTCGGGTCGAAGGGTGCACCCGGGTTGTAGCTGCATCCGAAGAGTCCACCGTCCCCGTCGGAAGGCTCTGCGGGTGGCACATAGATTTCCGGAGTATCGTCGATTCTCACGGTAACCAGAGCACTGTTCGAAACCTTGTCATTGACCGTCACCTGATAGGTAAACCGGGCAGGTACGTCGAAGGCCGTATAGTTCTCATTGGGCGTGAACACGATCGCACCATTTTCAACGACAGCTGTGCCTTGTGAAGCCGACGGTAGGTTATTTATATCAATCGTCGGTGCCCCCTCTGGCAGCGTATCGTTGGCCAGTACATCAATCGTAACGGGCGTATCGAAGAAGGTTACAGCCGAATCGTTGGCTGCCACAGGGGCATCCGGAACAGGCGGACTGTCAACCTGGATGGTTACAGTCGCAGTGTTCGACTCCACATCCGTTCCAAAGTCAACACCGTCTCCGCCATCGGCATCGGTCACCGTCACGGAATACGTGAAGCTGTCAGATCCGGAGAAGTCGGCATTCGCGGTATATTCTGCGACACCATCAACAATTTCAACGGTCCCATTGGTCGGGTCCGATTTCTTATTAACGACAACCGTAACCGCATTCGCATCAATGCGATTTTGCAGGAGTTCCTGACGCAGGATGTCATTTCCAAGGATCTCGATATCAACAGGATCAGTACCCACAGTCGTCGCAAGGTCATTCAGCGCAACTGGCGCATCCTCGTTCAAGAAACTCACCAACGGGGCAAAATTGTTTTCGTAACACGGCGGAGTTTCAAATACCTCACATGTTCGCTCATCAATCCAGCTCGGAATGTTGTTGCCGAGGTCGGTAGTAGCCAAACCGGCCTCAGCAGTGGACACGCCGGTTACACGAAGTGTGAGGTTATCGAATTTTGGCACGCCAGAATCGTCGAGAATGCCTTCACTGATATAGATGTAAACATCCATGTTCTGAGTAGCAAAGTCATCCCCAAGAATGGAGTCATAACGAACAGAATCGCCTAATAGTCCCGGGTCAATGCCCAACAGTTTCGCCGCCCATTGCTCCAGAACAGTGTCCGGAACAGTTCCAAACGGGTTCAGGCCAGAGGCATCGCCAGCAAGGCCATAGCGCCATGCGGAGCCATCCCACCAGGCTTCAAGGGCATCCGACTCACCCTCGGGATTACCCTCGTCGTAACGAGCAATCACATACGGTGCCAGCAAGTCGGGGAGAACATAGCCAAACACGCCCTGCTCCACGGTGCTGCCCATTGCCTGCGCATCTGCCATGCTGAAATGGTTCGGTGTTATCGCACCAAAAGAACCGTTCAGATTGGCATCGGTACCACTGAAAATAAACGGCGATTTTTCCGGGTCACCGCTGGTGTCCTGTGGCGGGAAAAGACCGCCGGCTGCATCGTCGAAAAAGCCCGGATCGAAGCGGTCACGAGATCCATCGTCGAAGAGCTTCGGTGAGAAGGTTGCATACCGCTCGGGTTGCCAGACCTCAATGTCAGGAGCACCGGTTTCGCCCTCAAAGAATTCTCTCGGAACGAAATTTCTCAGCTCGAAGGCTACGCCATCTTCGGCAAAATTGAACCGCTCAAAATCGGCGCCAACACCGTGGCCCAACTCAACGTTTACACCAACCCAGCGCTCATCTGTGTTGTTGATGACCTTCTGGATCACGCGATAGATTCGGCCAATACCGAATTCTTCGCGGAAAGCTGCCAGTGCTTCGCCACCATCGTCGACTGGATCCTTGACGCCACCGTAGCGGATGTCTTTCAGACCGATATCAAACACCATATCGATGGGAGTATCGGCCGTCCTGACTTCGAGGAAATAGCGCTTGGAACTGCTCGCGGGATCACTACAGGTTTTTGGAACTACCGTTCCCAGTTCCTCGTCCACGCGTTCACCGGAAGCCATGATGCAGTTATTGGTAGGGAACGCGAAATCGTCCGTGACTACCTGGATACCGGGTGCGCGACCACTGCCATCGTCGAGCGCGTAATAAACGGCAGCGGGGCTGTCCGTCCAGAGGGCATCTTCAATATCAGATGCGTTGGGGTCGGTCTGAATCGCCGTTTCGGCAGCTTGCTTGGCTGCCTCACTGGTATAGATCTGCGTTCTGGCAGAGGCGCCAGAATACCCGTCGATACCTGGCTCAACGTTCAGATAGTTGACATCGTTCCAGCCCGTCATCTGGGGCACCGGAACATCAACAAAGGTGTTGGGCGTGGGCTCCTGCGCCACCGCTGTTCCAGCAATCAGCCCGGCAAAAACCGAACCGATGAGAATATTACTCCCTGTGCAACCTGCTCCAAACCGACTTAATTTGTCAGATCTGAAGCACCCTTTAAATTTATTGTGTTGATACTTCATTGCTCACTCCCTCGTGATTCTTCGAACTGCCAATTGAATGCTAATTGATCAACGCCAAAACGAGATGCGGCATTTCGCCGCACAGTCGACCCCTTTTTACAGGGGCATCAACAAAAAAGTAGATCACTTTAAAGCAGAACAAAACATTTGACTCTGTGCAAAGCACCGAATTTGATACAGAGCAATTCGGCCGAACAGCCGCCGCCTAGGTATCACGCCGCCAACCGAAAAGGCAGGAATTTTTGAACTTGTTGGAACACAAAAAAGCCGCAGGCCCGAAGACACTGCGGCAGGTTTCGATCGCTTGATCGAAGGGGACAATCAATACAGCTTGGCTAAGGACTTCTTCGCGAACGACTCCACCTCGTTCAGTCGGCCTTCTTTCACCTTGATCAGCCATTCCGGATCCTGCAGAAGTGCCCGACCCACAGCGATCAGTTCAAACTCGTGGTTGTTCATTCGCTCCACCAGCTCATCGATGCCGGCTATCTCAACGGCTTCCTGCTTGCTGGCAAAGGTGCCGCTGATGAAATCTTCCGTCAGCCCGACACTGCCCACGGACATGGTCGGTTTACCGGAAAGCTTCTGGGTCCAGCCTGCGAGGTTCAGATCCGAGCCTTCGAACTCCGGCTCCCAGAAACGGCGGGTGGAGGCGTGGAAAATGTCGACACCTGCGTCCACCAGAGGCTTCAGGAACCGCTCAAGTTCCTCCGGGCTGTTGACCAGCCTGGCTTCGTAATCCTGCTGCTTCCACTGGGAGAACCGGAGCATGATCGGGAAGTCCGGGCCAACCCGATGACGAACCGCTTCAACGATCTCCACCACGAACCGCAGGCGGTTCTCCAGGCTGCCGCCGTACTCATCGTTGCGCTGGTTGGTACCTTCCCAGAGGAACTGGTCCAGCAAGTAGCCGTGGGCGCCATGGAGCTCGACACCATCAAAACCCAGGGCCTTGGCATCCTGGGCCGCATCGGCAAACGCTACGACAACATCCTCGATGTCTTCTTTACTCATGGCCTTGCCGTTGGGCTTGCCCGGCGCGAACAAGCCGGAAGGGCTGTATCCGGGTACCGAAGGATCCGGCGGGGTGCCCTCCTTCCTGACGGCACCCACGTGCCAGAGCTGCGGGAAAATCGCGCCGCCGAACTCATGGACCGCGTCGACCACATGCTTCCAGCCCTCAAGAGCGTCGGTGCCGTGAAACGCCGGTACATTCGGATAGCCGTTGGCGGCCGCGTGATTGACGGTCGTGCCTTCGGTAATGATGAGGCCAACGCCCGCTTCGGCCCGTCGGCGGTAATAGGACACCACGTTGTCTCCCGGAACGCCCTCCGGCGAGAAGTTACGGGTCATGGGCGCCATGGCCACCCGGTTTCGCAGTTTGAGGTTGTGAAGTTCAAACGGTTCGAAAAGCGGGCCAAGATTCATGCTCATGGTAGTATGCAACCTCACTAATTTGGTTTCGTTAAGCAACCCTATTGAATCTGGTTTTAAAATGCAACCCTATTCGGTACACTTCGTTCATGGCCAGAAAACGTTTTGATGACTCCAGCTGTTCCGTCGCCCGCGCCCTCAATGAAGTGGGCGACTGGTGGTCCCTCCTGATTGTGCTGCACGCCATGTATGGCACCCGCCGGTTCGTGGACTTCCAGCAGGAACTGGGCATTGCCAAGAACATCCTGTGTGATCGACTGGCACGGCTGGTGGACAATGAAGTGCTGCGCAAGGTGGATGTGGGCGAACATGGGTCACGCTTTGAATACCGCCTGACCGAAAAAGGCCGGGATCTTTTCCCGGTGGTTATCGCCCTTCGTCAATGGGGGGATAAATGGAACCCTGCTCCGGACGAGCCTCCGCTCGATTTGCGCGACCGCGCCACCGGCCGGCCGATTCACACGGTAGAAGTCCAGGACGCCGATGGCCAGGCCCTGTCCATCAGAGACGTGTTTGTCCCGGACGAGAGCCTGCCCGTGCGGAAAAAGAACTCTGCCTGACTATTCGCAATAACCGCAGCAATCGAATCACCGTCGGTTTTTTTGAGTTGAATCAATCCGCTGATCAAACGCGCTCACCTGCCCGGGCATTCTTGCGCTAAATCAAGTTTCCATTTCCCGATGTCATTAATCTGCAGTCATCAACGATTCAGGTTAAGGAGATGGATATGTCCCGTACATTCAAACTTGGTGTTCTGGCTGCAGCGGTAATGGCTGCTGCTCCCGCTGTTCAGGCGTACGAAGCTGGTGATTTTATCGGCCGCGTTGGTGTGGCAACGGTTGATCCGGATTCCTCAAGTGGCAACCTCAAGTCTGACGCTGTGGGCGAAATTGTTGGCGCCAGAGTTAGCGTCGATTCCGACACTCAACTTGGTCTGACTGGCACCTATATGCTGACCGACCAGCTCGCTGTGGGCATTCTGGCCGCAACTCCGTTCAAGCATGACATCAAAGGTGATGGCCCAGTCCTCGGCGGTGCCGGCAAGCTGGCTGAAACCAAACACCTGCCGCCAACCATTACGCTGCAGTACTTCCCGATGCCCAGTGGTAGTAAATTCCAGCCATACGTGGGCGCGGGCGTAAACTACACCAACTTCTTCGAAGAGAAGACCACAAGCACCCTTACCGGCGTCTATGACGGGGTTGCACAAGCCAACCTGGGAACCCCTCCCGGCACGATCACGGGCACCGACATCAAGCTGGATGACAGCTTTGGTCTGGCAGCCGAAATTGGTCTTGACTACATGATCACCGAAAACGTGGGTATCAACGCCGCAGTCTGGTGGATCGACATCGACACCGAAGCCACCATCAATGCCTACGCGGGCAACGCGGTAGCCGACACCAGCACCATCGACGTTGATATCGACCCCTGGGTCTACATGGTAGGCGTGTCCTACAAGTTCTGATTCCCGTGCCTCCGCCAGTCGCCACGGTCTGTTGGCTGGCGGAAGATGCGTTTTCCTGTGCGGGGCTCTCCGGCCCCGCTTTTTTGTGCCCCCTCATTAATTTTGTGACCGCTCATCCCTGAGCCTGTCGATGGTTACTACTGGATCTGGAAGCTGAGCTCGGCCATCACCTCGGCGGGCGGCGGGTTCAATCTGGCAATTGTCTGGAACTCATCAACCCACTCGTGCTCCCCATGCAAACCGTCGATAAACGTGGGACGGATGGATTGATAGTAAAGAGTCGTTTCCACCTGTAATGGCAAGGCCGCATCGGCACTGACCGGGATCCGGTAACGAATCGTGTCCTTGCCCTCGTTGCCAGCATTAAAGTCACTGTCTCCAGCCACCCCGACCGGGCGAACGTCCTCTGGTGCCGAGTCACTGTCGAAGCCCCTGGGAGGGATACGGTTGTCCTTCAATGAGTCTGCGGCATAGAGCAGTATATGAGTGATTTGCCCGGTCGTAGAGCCCAGGACAGCCTCGTAAACCGGCACATTCTGTTCAGAGACCACTTCACTGATGTGACGCTGATAGCAGACCGAGGAATCAAAATCGGAAGTCTTCTTCGCAGCCAGGCAGGCATCCGAAGTAAACACCGCGTCCATTGGCAAGCGATAAGATTCGTCCGGAAGCCCGCTGGTAAACACAACGTTGCCGCTGGCATCGGTGATCCGGGTTCCGACCCACATTCTCCGGGAGGGAAAACTGGTGGGGAGTTTGTGGCCGCTTTCGTTTTGAATGGTCAGATCGAAGGCCAACTCGCCGGATCCGAGGGTTCGTCCGGTTATTGATAAAGATGCAGCCGTTTTAAGGAACGCCCGGGTCAACTCTGCCGTAGCAGTGAATTCCCCCGCCTCATTGATATCGCCGCGACCGAGTTCTTCTCTGAACAGCTCCAGGGTCTCAAGCAACCAGGTATTACCACCAAGCATCACATGAGGTGAGTAAGGCTGCCTTTCGGGCCAATTGGCGTTTACCGAACCGTTCGGTCTGACCGCCAAACGGGTCAGGAAGTTCTCACTGATCCCTTCGCGCGCCATATGGCACTGCTGACAGGAACGGGTGTTGCTGCCATTGGGTCCGAAATCACTGTTGGCCCACTCGGTGTAAGGCGTCTGTTCAGGAAAGTCCTCACCGTTGGGCTGATCCGTCTCCATATCGATGGTCGGGGTGTAAAGCTCGTGGCAGCTGGCGCACTGACGTGAGTCCGACATATGCTGACCAAAAGCCGGCGTGTACCCGACCTGATTCTGCATCGCCTGCCCCTGCGGATTCTGATAGGGCCCATGGATCGTGAATGCGTCCGAATCATCCTCGGCAGGAATCTCGAAATTGCCGGAATGCACGCCATCGGGATACGCATTACCGTCCAATACACTGTCCGTTATCTGGTGGCAGGCTGTGCAACTGACCCCCTCCCGGGCATGGGGGTCAACAAGGGCCTGTTCGGCCCGATAAAACTCACCATCAAGACCTGTCCCCGTCTGATGAGCATGCGTCGTGGCCATAGGACTGTGGCAGGTCAGGCATTTGTCCTCAATGAAGCCTGCCAGATGGGGAAAAGTCTCCGCCTCATGCATCATGTTCGCCCGGAAATAAGGATCCGTGAACGCGTTCGCCATCACAGTACTTTTCCAGTCTGCGAAGGGACTGATGTCATCACCCTGGGGCGAGGGCTGATTCTCAGAGATCTGAGCATCTGGCGCCCGCAGCACAGCGGGGCTGTCACCGGGCTGACTGGCAGTATGGCACTGGCCACAATCCGCCGCCGCCAGGAAAACGCCGGTCGGACTCCAGTGCTCTATCTGGGTCGTCAGTGAGGGTAAAACCTCTCCATGCTCGGAGTCCGGATCGGTTTCTTCACTAACATCAAGCCCTGCCCCCCCGCCGCCACCGCAAGCCGTCAGGAAGATGGCCGCAAATGCGACATATCGCCGCGGGAGCACAGCGTTTTTCAGAACATTCTTCATAGTTTTCTCTCAAAATTACTCCACTATTCAGGCTGATACACAACCAGAATCCAGGTTTTGACACTGATCAAATTTCGGCCAGAACAATCCATGAGCCGTCGACACACTGCGCAAAAGTGATCTAACCTAATAATGAAAAGTAATCAATTGCAAGCTTTTGCTGAGCAGTCAGAGTCTGGTTAATGGAGTTCAAAACATGAAAAAAACACTTCTTGCTAGCGCGCTAATAACTGCCGTTGGCTCATCCGGCATGGCCTGGGGGGCAACCGGTCTGAGTTTTGGTGACACGGTTCAATTGAGTGCCAATGGCGGCGCCAATAAAACCAAACTGGTCCGGATGACCAGTGGACGGCTGGTTTCCGTTTACGGGGATTATCTCGACCCAAATTCCAACACCGTTTACGACGTCAAGGGCCAAAGCGAGCGGCCAGCCCGGGATCTCTTTGTCCGGTATTGCGACGCAGATTGTGACGATATCGCCAACTGGTCAGAACCGGAAAATATTTCCGAAACGGCCGGCAAGTCTTCAATTGCTACTGACTGGAATGGTGACGGAAACGCAGCGCCTTTTCCCGGCGACTCGGACAAGCCCAACATTTTTAACAGCGGCAACCGGATCGCTGTGACCTGGGTGGACAAATACTGCGAAGGACCAGATGGGACAACAGAGAACACATTGCAGAGAACGGTCAGTTACCTGACCCTCGAGGATCGCGAGGTTCCCTTCAGCTGCACTTATGTCGTAACCGGTACCAGTGTGGATACGCCAGAGACGAGCGAGATTATCTGGGACGAGCCGATGCAGCTATCCAGCGGGGAGCGCGACGCCAAACAGGATGTCAATCGTGGTCTGGGCACCGGCGAATGGGCCATCACTTGGCAAGAGGATCCCCGTGGCCTTCAACGCGGTGAAGCAGATGGCCCGGGCGACGGTGCTTCTGGCGCCAACGTCAGCTCTGGCACCGATATCTGGTACAGTTATGCTCTGAAAGACTGGGCCGATCAGGACGTTGTAACCGACGGAGTTCAAATCTGGTCTGAGCCAGTTCGCATAACCGACAACTTTAACGGACAGACCGCTTCCGGTAACTTTGACATTATTCAGGACGCGGATGGCCTGGTACCAGACGAGAACATTGAAAGCGGTAAAGCAGGAGCATCACGCGCGAACCTAGCGTTGCAGTTCAATTCAGAACTTGAAAGCGTTCCTCAAGTAATCGTTGCTTATGAGGAAACCAAGGGGTCGGAAGGGCTGGATGAAGGCAAGTTTATCCGCTACCACACCTTCGACTGGAATAATCCGGACGGCTGGACCGATTATGTTGATGAAAATTCAGTCCCCGCTGCCGCCGCTGGCTGCATTATCAGTGATCCGTCCTTAAATGCCCGCCGTGTCCGCTTTGTACCTCAGAAAACTCCCGGAACAGAGAGTGGTCTGCGCCTCGGCATCTTCTGGAAAGAGGGGGACTTTACCCAAGGTGGCCCCTCCGACATCATGCTGCGCAAAGGTTTCGCACTTGGTGGAAGCAATGGTTTTGCAACGGCGGATATGACGCCGGCCGTTGACCCGGCCTGCGAAACCTCGGATTATCTGACGGCCATTGGCTTGCCCAACCAGCAACGTGCCCTGAACATGAGCAGCCGGACCGAGGAGGCCCAAGCGACCAGCGACGCAGAACTCGCAACTTCCACATTGTCTGATCCCACCAACTTCAAGGTAGAAGAGAACTCGATTGCCCACCGTGGCTTACTGCGGGGCGATGATTTCTACATCGGCTATACCTACACTTCGGTGTTGGCGGAGTTGCTGTACACCAACACCAAGAACTACAACTTCTACATCCGTCGCTACGATGCGGTAGCAGGCACCTACTCTGCACCGGAAAACCTGAGCAACATTGATGACACAGGCATCAATGTTCGCGAACCCCGTCTCGTGGGCACGCCCGGTAGCACGCCGAAGTGCGAGAACGATCCGGAGGAGTGCCAGGACAAGGCCAAGTTCTACGTTGCCTGGGGCACCCAGACCAATGTCTCCGAGTGGAGCCTGGAAGAACCCAGCGAGCTGGACCTGTTTGCCGCACGCGCTGAAGACAAAGGTGATTATGTAACGCCGATCGTGCGTTTCGCTGGCGACGCGGAAGATGTGGAAGACTTCGAGTCACAGATTCGAATGACGCCGGCCGGCAACGAACTGTTCGTGGTCTGGAACGAAAACACTCCCTCAGGCACCCATGCCCTGTACCGTGAGGCAGTAACGACCGAGATTCCCGATGATGGCGGTGATGACAATGGCGATACGCCAACCGCAACCAGCAGCAGCGGTGGCGGTACCATCTTCGGCTGCAGCTACAGCCCGGGTGCTCCGTTTGACCCGACCCTGTTCCTCCTGACTGCTCTGGCCATTGGTGGTCTGACCGTGAGGAAGATCAAAGCCCGGTCATAAAAGCGAGCGGCAATAACGAAAAACCCCGGCACTTAATCCAGGCCGGGGTTTTTTCAATGGTACTCAGGAAAACAGATACCAACCCGGCAACAGGGCAGCATTATAAGCGGCATGCAAAATCACACAGGGCAGCAGCGAGTCGTACCGGTCCCGAAAATACCCAAACACCAGAGCAGGCAGGAACACCAGCCAGGCCATCAGATCGGTTCGGTAAACAAGATGCCAGGCGGTAAACAGAAACGCCGCGATAAGGTTTGCGAAGGACAGGCCGGCAAAGCGTTTCTGACCCACCGGAGTGTTAGCCAGCCAGCCCTGCACCACGCCGCGAAATGCCAGTTCTTCGATGATAGGCGCCCAGAGTACCAGTGAAAAAATCGACAACAGGTCGGCATCCTGCCAGCCACTGCCTCCGGCAAGCACTGTCAGCAAAATCCCGATCAGACAACCGATAACCAGAGCGAGCACAAACTGACCATCGGCCATGGACCGTGTTGGTCGGCTCAAGCCCAACTGTGCCCGTAGAGAGCTGGATTGATGCATAGGCGGGAATATCCTGGCCGGACTGGTTTCAGACCCTGATACTAGAGCATCCACCCTCAAAAAGTCAGGCCACCAGAAACAGAAAAACGGAGCCGAAGCTCCGTTTCTCATAACTGCCAATCAGCCTTCAGGCACTCTGGCGCTGAGCCGGACGACTCCGCTGACCACCGCCATTCTGGCTACGGCCACCGCTGCGACCACCCGGCTTGGCGCCGAAGCTCTTCGGCTTTCCGCCGGGACGACCATTGCCACCGCCGTTACCATTACGGTTACGGGCACGGCTGGGGTCGGCCTTGGCCTTGGGCTTCAGCGGCAGGTTGTTGGTCGGCTCAAAGCCTTCCACTTCCGTGCGCGGCAGCTGCTTTTTAATCAGTCTTTCGATACCGGCGAGCATCTTGCCTTCATCGGCACTGACCAGAGACAGGGCGTGACCACTTTCACCGGCACGGCCGGTACGGCCGATACGGTGCACGTAATCTTCCGGTACGTTGGGCAGTTCAAAGTTCACTACCTGGGGCAGTTGTTTGATATCCAGGCCACGGGCGGCGATATCCGTCGCCACCAGCACACGTACTTCGCCAGCTTTAAAATCCGCCAGCGCACGGGTACGGGCACCCTGTGACTTGTTGCCATGGATGGCAGCAGCCGTAATACCGTCCTTCTCCAGCTTCTGGGTCAGGCGATTGGCCCCGTGTTTGGTGCGGGTGAAAACCAGCACCTGATCCCAGCTGTTATCGCGAACCAGCTTGCTCAGCAACGCTGTTTTCTGGCTCTGGTCTACCGGATAGACAGACTGCTTGATATTTTCGGCAGAGGTATTACGAGCCGCGACTTCAACCTGAACCGGGTTATCCAGCAGACCTTCTGCCAGAGTCCGGATCTCGTTGGAGAAGGTGGCAGAGAACAGCAGGTTCTGGCGCTTGGCCGGCAACAACGAAAGGATCTTGCGGATGTCGCGGATAAAGCCCATGTCCAGCATGCGATCGGCTTCGTCCAGAACCAGGATTTCCACTTCGTTGAAGCGCACAGCATTCTGCTGATACAGGTCCATCAGACGGCCCGGTGTTGCCACCAGCACGTCCAGGCCTTTGCGCAGCTTCATCATCTGCGGATTGATTTTCACACCACCGAAGACCACAGCGGCCTTGGTCGGAATGTATTTGCTGTAAAGATTCACGCTGTCATGAACCTGCGCCGCCAGTTCACGGGTGGGCGTCAGAATCAGGGCGCGGGGGCCTTTGCCAGTGCGCGGATTTTCACCCAGACGCTGCAGCAGAGGCAGTGTAAAGCCGGCGGTTTTGCCGGTACCGGTCTGGGCTGCCGCCATAACGTCCCGGCCAGAAAGCACGGCAGGAATGGCCTGGGCCTGAATGGGAGACGGGGTTTCATAACCCTGGTCAGACGTGGCACGGACCAGCTGCTCGGACAAACCGAGTGAAGAAAAACTCATATAAGATCAACTCTTGATTGTTCTGCCTCCACGACCACCGTTTTCGGCGAATGCGGGCAGATGCCATGAACATTCATGGAATAAAAGACGACTACGGTCACGCGCCGTTATCGGGGTGACGTCCTCTGACAGGTCGTATGGAAAGGTCGCACGGGCTTAAAGCCTTAAACTGCGGAATCCCTAGAGGCAGGATGCGGGCACATTAACAGAGCCCCGGCCAATTAGCCATAGGTGATTATAATAAGCATCCGAAGGAACCTGGCACTCATCCTCAAGTCAGAGTGCTTTGATCCCCGCAACCTAACACGGATTTATAAGGAAGTTTCAGGAATGAGCGTCAGTATCGGCCCATTGAGCCTGTCCATCGGTCACCTGCTGTTAGTTATTGCCTTCGGCCTGGCTCTGCTGGTTGGAGGGATACTCGGCCGCAAATACCGGGTGCCGGTGGCCGGATCAGTGGCGGATATCTTTGTGGTAGCGATGCTGAGCGCCCGGATCGGTTTCGTGATCAGCTACTTCGAGCATTACCAGAACGACCTGCTGGGCATCATTGATATCCGGGACGGCGGTTTCGATGCGCTCTGGGGTGTCATCGGCGCCATCATCTTCACCGGCTTTCTGATGTGGCGCAGGAAATCGCAACGCAAGCCACTGGCTACGGCCGCGTTAACGGGCGCCCTGTTCTGGGCCGGTACCGCAGGCACCATTACACTGATCGAACAGCAGGCCCGCAGTATGCCGGACGTGACCCTGCGCTCGCTCAATGGTGAAGTGATCAGCCTGTCCCGGTTGGCTCCCGGCAAGCCCCTGGTGGTGAACCTCTGGGCGACCTGGTGCCCACCCTGCATCCGGGAAATGCCCGTGCTGGAGGAGGCCCAGCAGATCTACCCGGATGTCGCGTTTGTGTTTGCCAATCAGCGGGAACAGCCCGAGACCATCCGTTCCTTTCTTGAGGAAAACCGTCTGAATCTGAGCAATCTCTACCGGGACGATCAGGCTCAGCTGGCCCGGGCTGTGGGCAGCAATGGCTTACCAACCACGCTGTTTTACAACGATCATGGAGAGTTGGTTGACTCCCATATGGGCGAGCTGTCACGGGCAACCCTGGCCAGGGGCCTGGAAAAGATCCGGGCACCCGAGGAGTGAACCAGGCCAGTTGCTCCCGTTAGCCGCGGGGCGTTTTTATCTACTGGGTTGCCGCTTTGGCAAAATTTCCCAGTGCACCGCTCACTTTCCCGAGCACCTCATCGCATCCTTCGATGTCATGGCGGCCCTTCAGGTATTGCGGATCGTTGTACCCCAGCCATACATCACCGTTGGCATCCTCCCAGATAAGGGCTTTCTGGGGCAGATCAATGGCCACACTCTGGGCGCACTGCATCAGTGGCGTACCGACTTTGGGGTTGCCGAAAATAACCACTTCCGTCGGACGCAACTCCAGCCCGGCTTTTTCCGCGCCCTGCTGATGATTAACGCGGGCCATGACCGTCATGCCCTTCTCTTTTAGCACAGACTCGAGTTTGTCGGCCGTGGCTTTTACATCGTGACTGCTTTTAATCGCGACCAGTCCATCTGCGGCATTGGTGAGCGTGGCGAACAACAGAGTTGAAGCCACCAAAACCAGTCTAAAAATAGGGCGCATAACATTCTCCTGAGCGTTTGCAGAGGCTCTCAGCATAGAACATGGAGCAGCAGAGCGCTGCCACGATCGGCAGTGGGGGAGCAAACCAGATAAAAGCAATCCGGAACGGCAGATAGCGAGTACTATGATAGGGGGGTACGTGTTTATACGTAGAAAACATCCCAAGACAGGAAATTCCTGATGATGTCCCGATGGAAGTTCGCCGCGGGTCTTGTGATCCTGCCACTCCTGCTTGCCGGCTGCAGTGACGACACCAGCACCAGCCAACCGACGACAACGGATATCAAGCCACCGTCGGAAACGGGCGTACTCAAAGTAGCTACCCGCAATGGCTCCACAACCTATTACGTGGATCGGCATGAGAACCCCGTCGGTCCGGAGCACGCACTGATCAGCGCCTACGCCGAGAGTCGGGGCTGGCAGGTAGAATGGACCATGCTCGATTCCACCAGCGACGTTCTGGCGGCGTTGGAATCTGGCAACACCCATCTGGCCGCAGCGGGACTGACGCACCTCGCCTCCCGCGATGAGCGCTTTGTAAGAGGCCCGGCCCACACCGAGATTACCGAACAACTCGTCTGCCATCGCGACGCTCGGCCCATGCCCCGCAAACCTGCGGACATTCCCGGCACTGATATTGTCGTAACCGCCGGCTCCAGCTACGTTGAAACCCTGAACAAGCTGAATGAACAGCATCCGGGAATCGTTTTTGAGGAGGATGCAGATCGCACGACAGAGGTCATTCTCTCGGATGTTGCCGAACGGGATGTCGGCTGCACCGTCGCTGATTCCAACATTGTTCAGGTCATGCGCCGGCATTTCCCCCACCTGGAAGTGGCGATGACGCTAACACAGGGTCGGAATCTTGGCTGGTACATGCCCAAGGCTTCCGAAGATCTGGCCTCCGATGCCCACGAGTGGATGAATAGCGTCGAAGGCGATGAGGCCATAGGGCTGATGGAGAACCGCTACTATGCCTACATTGGCGACTTTGATTTCGTGGATCTGCGGGCCCTGAATCGACGCATTGAAGACCGCCTGCCCGATTTCATCGATCAATTCCGGGAAGCGGAGGCCAAAACCGGCATGCCCGCAGACCTGCTGGCCGCGCTGGCCTATCAGGAATCCCACTGGGACCCAGCGGCGAAATCCCCCACCGGTGTCCGCGGCATCATGATGCTGACCCGACGAACCGCCGAATCTCTGGGTGTAACCAACCGGCTCGATCCCGATGCAGCTATTGATGGTGGCGCCCGCTATCTGGCCGACCGGCACCGCCGCCTGCCAGAGACCATTCCGGAGCCAGACCGCACTTTCCTCGCGCTGGCCAGCTACAATATTGGCCGAGGGCACCTGCTGGATGCCCGGGAGCTGGCCCGGAGCCTGAACAAGAATCCGGACTCCTGGCAGGATATGACTGAGGTGTTACCCCTGAAGGCCGACAAGCGATACTATCCCAGCACCCGCTACGGATATGCTCGGGGCTATGAGCCCGTGCATTACGTGCAGCGCATTCGCAACTACCGGGATGTCATACGTTCGGCGTTTGACTGATCAGGTCCCGAACAGGGCCGAGCGCAGGGGCCGCAGGAAACCACCGGATTCCTTGTGGCTCGCGTGGGTCCGCTTGCCATCGAATTCCAGGTAGCCATCCTCAATCGGCTCGAATCGCAGGATTCTGACGTCCTCCAGATAATTCTGGGACGACTTCCAGGGCCCGTGAGTGCCCTGGCGGGGCAGGCGATCGGCGGCCCGGCGAATGTAGCCGGCATCCAGAGAGCCAAGCACCGTGTCGTCGCCGCGACTGTTCTCTGTGTCCCGGGCCACCACGGTACGATAGCCACGCTTGTCCATCAGGTTCATCAGCCGGCACAGGTACTCGGCGGCAATGTCCACCTTCAGGGTCCAGGAAATGTTGGTGTAGCCAAAAATCATGCCGGCGTTCGGCACGCCCTCCACCATGACATTCTTATAGATAATCTTGTCTTTCATCACGACTTCCTGGCCGTCCACAGTCGGCCGGATTCCACCCAGCATCTGGATATCCAGACCTGTTGCCGGGATGATGATATCCGCCTCCAGTTCCTCGCCCGATTTCAGGCGGATGCCGGTTTCCGTGAATCGGTCAATATGATCGGTGGCGATGGAAGCCTTGCCCGCTTTCATGGCCTGGAAAAGGTCCCCGTCTTTTACCACGCACAGCCGCTGATCCCAGGGATTGTAATCCGGCGTGAAGTGCCGCATGTCCGCGGTGTCCCCAACCTTGCGTTTGATAATGCCCAGGAACAGCCGGCGCATGAACTTCGGGCTCCTTCTGGAGCGCAAGTAAAGGAAACGGGAAATGGAAATATTCCGGGCCCGGGTCAGCCGATAGGCAGTCTTCTCGGGCAGAATTTTCTGCAGGAACAGGGTCACCTTGTCGGTTGAAGGCAGAGGCATCAGATAGGTGGGTGAGCGCTGCAGCATGGTGACATGAGCGGCCTGCACTGCCATTGTCGGCACCAGGGTTATGGCGGTTGCGCCGCTGCCAATAACCACCACCTTCTTGCCCGCGTAGTCGAGATCTTCCGGCCAGTGCTGTGGCTGCACAATCTGGCCACGGAAATCATTTTCACCCGGGAAGTCCGGCTTGTAGCCCTGATCATAATTGTAGTAGCCGGTACAGCCGACCATGAAGTTGGCGGTGTAGTGTTCTGTTTCGCCGGTGGCTTCGTTCAGGGCCGAGAGCTTCCAGCATTTGTCGACACCTGACCAGTCCGCTGTCTTCACCGCCAGCCCGAAGCGGATGTGGCGCTCGACATCATGCTCCCTGGCGGTCTCCGCCACATAATTCTTGATCGATGCGCCGTCGGCCAGCACCTTGCCGCCTGTCCAGGGGCGGAAATTGTAGCCGAAGGTAAACATGTCCGAATCCGAACGGATTCCCGGGTAACGGAACAGATCCCAGGTGCCACCCAGGGACTGCCGACGTTCGAGGATGGCAAACGACTTGCCGGGGCATTCACGCTTAAGATGGCATGCCATGCCAATGCCGGAAACGCCGGCGCCGATGATCAGTACATCGAAATGCTGGTTACTCATTGCCTGTCCTCTCGGATTCCAGTCCGCTTTTTATAATCAATGGCCTGCAATCAAGATAGCTCAGGCAGCGCTGGTCGGGAATTGGCCAAAGTGGTCCCTGCCCCTGGTTGTTTCAGTCAGTCTTGAGATGCGAAACCGCCGACCCGCAACGCCGTTCAACTTCCGGGCGTGAAATCGGGGTATTTCTTCTGCAGCCGATAGAGCCGGATGATGGTGATGATGTTGGTGACCAGCACCATGCCCTCCGCCAGGGTGCCACCCACGGAACCGATAACGATGTTGTTGAGCATCCAGGCCAGGGCAGCAAACCCGAGCACGATTCGCAGGGGAATACCCCTGAGCATGAACATGCCCACGGTGCCGAAAACGGCGGCGGCGAGGGGGAATACATCGGTGATGGATTTCCAGGTCGCCCAGGCTACCACCAGGTTCACCGCCAGCATGCCCAGCATAATAGGCCAGTTGCCCTGGTATTTTCGGGCCAAAGTAATGCGCACGATCACCAGAACGGTGAGCGCCGACGCCGTCCAGCTTTCGAAGAACGCGAACATCAGGGCAAACGCAACGTTGGCGGAGATCAGCAGCACCATCAACCGGTCGTCATTCTTGTTCGCGAAGCCGGCAATGCAGAAACCCAAGGCTACAAGACCGCACACCTGGCCCAGAACCTCGGCGAGGGTCATGTCCGCGATCAGATCAATCATCCTTTACCGGCCTGTCGCTCGTCGCCATATCGGTAATCCCCTCTGCCCGCAAAAGGTTTCAGCCTGCCACAATCAGGGCCTTTGAGCCATCAAGCTCCCTGTGCCAAAGTGCTCACGTCATTCAGCAAGGACCACTCAAGACCATGAAAACCGTATTCTCTCCATTGCACAGCCGCCGACACGTCAAAACCGAACTGGATGGCGGACTGCTGATCGAGCCTCACGAGAAGCCGTCTCGTGCCGAAACCATCCTGGCACGAGTGAAAGAACAGGCGCTGGGAGAGATTCTGGAACCGGAAGAATTTGGTCTGGAGCCCGTCAAGCGGGTGCACACGGCGGATTACGTGGCGTTCCTGGAAACCTGCTGGCAGGAATGGCTGGCTGCCGGCAAACCGGGTGAAGCCATCCCGGCGGTCTGGGCGGGTCGCGGCATGCGCCACCGGCGGCCCAGGGACATCGACGGCCGGCTGGGCTATTACAGCTTCGCGGCGGAGACGTCGATCTCGGATGGTACGTGGGAAGCCGCCCGGGCATCCGCCAATGTGGCCCTTACCGCCCAGAAACTGGTGGCCGGAGGCGAGCGCGCTGCCTTTGCCCTGTGCCGCCCACCCGGACATCACGCCCATGCCGATCTGTTCGGCGGGTACTGTTTCTTCAACAACGCCGCCATCGTGGCTCAGGCCTTTCGTGACCAGGGCTATGGCAAGGTCGCGGTGCTGGATGTGGACTTCCACCACGGCAACGGCACCCAGGCGATCTTCTACGAACGCAGCGATGTGCTCACCATCAGCCTGCATGGCGATCCGGACCTGGTGTTTCCCCATTTTCTGGGCTTTGAAGACGAGATTGGCGAGGGCGCCGGCGAGGGCTACAACCTGAATATCGTCTACCCGCCAAACACGCCCTACAGCGTCTGGAGCCAGGGGCTGGAAACCGCCTGCGAGCGGATCCAGTCATTCCAGCCCGATGCCCTGGTGGTTGCCCTGGGTGTCGATACCTTCGAAGAAGACCCGATTTCGTTCTTCAAGCTGACCTCCGGCGATTACCTGACCCTGGGCCAACGTCTCGCGCGGCTTGGACTACCAACGGTGTTTACCATGGAAGGCGGTTACGACGTCGACGCCATCGGCGTCAACGCGGTGAACGTCATGCAGGGATTCGACAGGGCTGCAGGCTGAATCAGCCCTTGAAGCCCTTGCCGAGAATGTAGACTTCCCGGGAGCGGGAGCGGGAGGAATCCGGCTTTCGCACCACAACCTTGTCGAAGACAGCGCGGACCGATTTCAGGTACTCGTCGTAGCCTTCACCCTGGAACACCTTGGCCAGGAAGCTGCCCTTGGGCTTGAGCACCTGGCTTGCCATGTCCAGGGCCAGTTCCACCAGATACATGGACGAGGCCTGGTCGGCCACGGTCACGCCGCTGATGTTCGGAGCCATGTCGGAAATCACCACGTCCACCGGGTCATCACCCAGGGTGGCCATGATCGAGTCGAACACGTCGTTTTCGGTGAAATCGCCCTGGATAAAATCCACGCCGGCAATGGCATCCATGGGCAGGATGTCGGAGGCAATCACCCGGCCCTTGTGGCCAACGAGTTTGGCCGCCACCTGGGACCAGCCGCCAGGAGCCGAGCCCAGATCCACCACAACCATATTGGGGTGGATCAGCCGGTCCTTCTTGTTGATTTCAAGGAGCTTGTAACTGGCACGTGAGCGGTAGCCATCCACCTGCGCCTGTTTCACGAAGGGGTCGTTTACATGCTCTTCAAGCCAGCGGTTACTGCTTTTGGATCGGGCCATGGTGTCTCTTCACAACGGGAAAGCCAAACCCCAATTGTACGTGCCGCGCCGGGCGGCGGCAAAATCCTGACAACCGGGACGGCCACACGTACAATCCTGCCTGAATTCTGTGATTTTTCAGAACCCACCACGCCCACCTAACGGGAGACCGCCCTCGTGAATCTGGCCGACATCAAAAAGCTGCATCAGAAAAAGTACCGGCAGTCGTCTGGCCACTACCTCGTTGAGGGTGAGCACCTGATTCTTGAGCTGCAAAAAGCCGCGACCGGCCAACCCACTCTGGCAGCCTCGGAGCTGTACGTCAGCGGCGAACACGAGCACTGGCAAAGCCCGTTCAGAACCCATGTCATCAGCGATCGCCAGATGGCGCAGCTGGCCGACACACGAACGCCCCAGGGGATTCTGGCGGTGGTGCCCATGCCGGAGCGCCCGGCTGAACCGGTGCCCGGCGAAAAAGCGATTTACCTGCACGAGGTTCAGGACCCCGGCAACCTGGGCACAATACTGCGCACCCTGGCCTGGTTCGGCGGTTTCCGGTGTCTGTTGAGCCCGGGCAGTGTCGACCCCTTCAATCCTAAAGTGGTACGCGCCAGCATGGGGGCGCTCTTTCACGTCCCTCTCGAGACCGATGTGACTCTGGACAGCCTTCCCCAAAGATACCAGAGTCTTGCCTGCCTCGACCTCAATGGCGGTTTGATGGCATCCCGGGGCTTCAGGGAACACGACTGTTATCTGTTCGGCAACGAGGCCCGGGGTGTGCCGCGGGAGGCCCTCGATCAATTGAAGGCGGTGCCGTACAGCATTCAAGGCCGGGGGCAGATCGAGTCCCTGAACCTGGCCTCGGCGGTAAATATGTGCACCTACGAATTAATGCGGGACCTTTAGACTGCAAACCCCATGCTCTGAGCACTTTCCCCAATCGTTCTGGCGGAAACCGCCATTGCCTGTGCATTGCCAATTGAGCACGATCAGAGTCTGATCCCGAGACCGGACTGATGACTATGGAACGCTATCTCCAGCCCACCGCCTTTTTTGACTATGACCATCCCCGGCTGCAGGCCTGGATCGAGTCAGAGCTGGAGGGAGTTCCTGATGAGCCGGTGGAGCAGATCAAGGCGCTCTATCTCGCTGTTCGTGACAGCATCAGCTACAACCCCTACGTGTTCCGGACCGATGCCAACACGTTCAGCGCTAGTTACGCACTGGAAAGCGGCGAAACCTACTGCATTCCCAAGGCGGTTCTCCTGGGCGCGGCAGCTCGCTCGATTGGCATTCCCAGCCGGCTTGGGCTGGCCGATGTTCGCAATCATCTCTCAAGTCCGAAACTGATCGAATGGCTGCAGTCGGACATCTTCCGAATGCACGGTTACATCGAACTTTTCCTGAACGGCCAATGGGTCAAGGCGACGCCGGCGTTCAACCGGCAACTGTGCGAACTGATGAAGGTGGAACCGCTGGAATTCGACGGGGTGCACGATTCCATGTTTCAGGAGTACACCGAGGACGGTCACGCGCACATGGAATATGTGAACGACCATGGCCTGTTCGACGACGTGCCTCATGAGTTCATCGTCTCTGGTGTCCGGGCGGCCTACGGCCACCTCTTTGACGGTGAAGAGGAGCCTGAAGCTCCGAAAGGCAGTCTGGTGCAGGACATATCGAGGCCCTAGAGCCTGCTCGAATCCAGGAAGGCCTTACTCTGTCCTCGCTATGGTGTCTGCTCCCTGCCTCGCCAGCGCTCCCGTCATCGCATCCAGCAGGGCATCAGGATCAGGCACTGCCTTCGCAATCCCAGTCTCGCCAACGCGGCTGAACTGCCGGAAATCAACAGTGCTCCAATCCTCGGGGTCCATAATACGTTGCACCTGGTCTACATTCTCCAGGGTTGCAGGCTCCAGCTGGTAGCGGAAAACATAGTCCGGTGACATATCTCCGAAATCCTGGCCATGGTGATAATCATGCAACAGGAGCAAGGCAAGTCCACCACCCATGAAATGTCGACCCAGGCTGACCAGCAACTCCCCCTGCCGGATACTTTCCAGGGCCTCAGGTTGCCAGTCTACGCCGCCGACCAACAGATCTTTGCCCGGCGTCCGGCCGGCATTTCGGGCGGCTTCAATGGCGCCCAGTGCCATGCCATCGCTTGCGCTCCAGATAGAGACAGTATTCGGATAGCGTTCAAGCAGGACTTCTGTTTTTTCCCGGGCCAGCTCACGGCTCCAGTTGGCATACACCAGCTGCAGGAGTTCACTGCGCTGCTGGACGGCTGCCGCCAGCAAGCCCCGGTCCCTGTCCGTGGCGGCAGAGGAATCCAGGGTTCCCGAGAGGGCCACCATGGGAACGCTGGGTTCGGAGGCCAGCCCCAATTGTTCGGCCTTTTTGCCCAGCAGCGTTACCAGAGAACGGCCGGCGGCAATATTGTCCGGCGAAAGGTGGCCAAGCCAGCCCGACAAGACGGTTCGGGGCATACCGATGCTGGCTCGAGCGGCGTCAGGCACATCGGTATTGAAGGTGAACGTCTTTACACCGGCCCCATCCGCGAGCCTGAGCATGGATTCGGTAACATGCTCCTTGCACATGAACAGCAGGTAGTCCGGCTTCTCTTCACGGCTCAGCACGTCCTTCGCCATCCGAAGGTAGCTGAATCGATGACCTTCCCGATCGTATTGAACCTCCAGGTCAACCTCTAGATCCTTCGCCACCGCCTCCATGAAACCGGCCACCAGTTGCCAGAAACGGGAATCGTCCGGTGACAGAAAAACAACACTGGGCCTTGGGCCTGCGTTTGCCAAAGGCACTGTGAGCAGAAGCAGGAAACTGATGAGGAAGCGGGCTGGAAAGGACTTCATGTAATGAACGACCCTCTGGACGATCTGGCAACGTTCGCTTTCGCGGGGCCTAACCTACCGAGCTGTCGTGTAACAGACAAGCCTAGATCCGTAACCAATGTCTCAGTTCGGGAGGGAATGTTCAGCGGAAACGAAAAAGGCACCGGATCGCTCCGGTGCCTATCTCTCATCAGGCGGCGTTGAGTCGATTACGCCGCTTCGTCTTCGCTCTCGTCCACAGAATTGCGGATCAGGAAGTCAAAGGCGCTGAGGGCGGCTTTGGAACCTTCGCCCATGGAGATCACGATCTGCTTGTAAGGCACAGTTGTCGCGTCACCCGCCGCAAAAACGCCCGGAATGGAGGTTTCGTTGCGGTCGTTAACGATGATCTCGCCGTGCTGGCTCAGTTCGATGTCGCCCTTCAGCCATTCGGTGTTGGGCACCAGGCCGATCTGTACAAACACACCTTCCAGGGAGATGTGGTGCTGCTCACCAGAGGTGCGGTCGGTGTAATTCAGACCGTTGACCTTGCCATTTTCCCCGGTAATCTCAGTGGTCTGTCCGGACGTGACGATTTCCACGTTCTTCAGGCTGCGAAGTTTCTTCTGCAACACCTCATCAGCGCGCATCTCGGCACCGAATTCGATCAGGGTGACATGGCCCACGATACCGGCCAGATCGATGGCTGCCTCGACACCGGAGTTACCGCCGCCGATCACCGCCACGCGCTTGCCCTTGAACAGGGGGCCGTCGCAGTGCGGGCAGTAGGCCACACCCTTGTTGCGGTACTCTTCCTCTCCCGGAACGCCCATCTGGCGCCAGCGGGCACCGGTGGACAGCACCAGGCTGCGCGCTTTGAGAGTGGCACCGTTTTCCAACCTTACCTGGTGGAGCATGCCCGGGCGTGACGCCGGGATCAGCTTCTCGGCGCGCTGCATGTTCATGATGTCCACGTCGTATTCCTTGACGTTTTGCTCCATGGCCGCCACCAGTTTCGGACCCTCGGTGTAGGGTACGGAAATCAGGTTCTCAATGCCCATGGTGTCAGCCACCTGGCCACCGAAACGCTCGGCCGCGATGCCGGTGGAAATGCCCTTCCGCGCAGCGTAGATGGCAGCAGAGGCGCCAGCCGGGCCGCCACCAATGATCAGGACCTCAAAGGCGTCTTTCTGATTGATTTTCTCGGCGTCTTTCTCGCTGGAGCTGGTGTCCAGCTTGGCGACAATTTCTTCCAGGGTCATACGGCCCTGGCCCCAGGGCTCACCGTTCATGTAAACGCTGGGAACCGCCATGACTTCGCGCTGCTCCACTTCATCCTGGAACAGGGCCCCATCGATAGAGGTGTTCGTGATGTTCGGGTTCAAAACGCTCATCAGGTTCAGGGCCTGAACCACGTCCGGGCAGTTCTGGCACGACAGGGAGAAGTAGGTTTCAAACTCGAACCGGCCTTCCAGAGACTGGATCTGCTCGATAACATCCTGGGACGCCTTGGAGGGGTGACCACCCACCTGCAGCAGGGCCAGCACCAGGGAAGTAAACTCGTGGCCCATGGGGATGCCCGCAAAGCGAACGCCAATATCGGTGCCTACGCGGTTGATGGCGAAGGACGGACGACGCACGTCATTGGATTCTTCAGTGCGGAGACTGATCTTGGAAGACATCGGCTCCAGCTCTTCCAGCAACTCCCGGAGTTCCTGGGACTTCTTGCTGTCGTCATAGGCCGCAACCAGCTCAATCGGCTGCTGCAGCTTGTCCATGTAGGCCTTGAGCTGTTCCTTGATATTGGCATCCAACATAGTCTGACTTCTCCTTTAAATTTCGGAACTAAGTATTTGAATCAAATACGGTGGTTAAGTTGAGTTGGTGCAACAATACGGCCCCGCCACTCAATGCTCAAATTAATTGACCCAAACTGTTTGATAGGGCTTTGCTATACCACCAGCTTCACCGCTGCTCGGGGCTTGACCAATAGCGCATATCCACCGAAAGCCTGCCGCAGTATGATGTTGTCATATCGTCGCAACATCATTCTCTGGTATCCAGAATAGGCAACGCATGTTTCTAGACCGTTTCCACTCCGTCCAGGACGGACACGTCGTAATTTCCGCCCTGCAGGCAAGCCAGTTCGCCAAGGAAATCGCGGGGGATTTCAATCCCATCCACGACCCGGATGCCCGCCGTTTCTGCGTTCCAGGAGACTTGCTTTTCGCCATTGTCCTCGCCCGGTTCGGGCTGTCGGAGAACATGACCTTCCGGTTCCGCAGCCTGCTTGGAGAGAATGTGCCGCTCAAGTTCGTTGAAACCGAAAACACCATTGACGTCTGTGACGATGCCGGCAAAGTCTATATCGAGGTGGCCCGCAGTGGCGCGACAACCCGGGATGAGGAGTTGATCGAGACCATCACCCGTGCCTATGTGGCGGCCTCCGGCAAGAACTTCCCCCATACCCTGAAGCCTTTGATGGAGTCTAACGGGGTGATGTTCAATCCCGATCGCCCCATGGTGATGTACGAGAGCATGAGCCTGGCCCTGGAGAATCTGGATCTGCCCTCCCCCGGGCTGGAATTGCATAACGCCACCCTCGAGGCAGCCGGTAAACGGGGTAACGTTCTCCTCGAATACCGTCTGACCGCCGATCACAAACCAGTGGGCGAAGTGACCAAACGGCTCGTATTAAGTGGTCTGCGGCCCTATTGTCCCGAGGCGATGGCCGGCGTAATTGAAGAGTTCTATCGCCTCAAGGCCCGGAGTGCCGACTATTTCAACAAGGACAACAGCGGAGACCACAGCAATGCCAATTCAGCCGGGTGATACCCTGCCAGACCTCGAACTTCAGGTAATGGGCGAAAAAGGCCCTGAGAAAGTCCGTACCAGTGAACTCTTTGCCGGCAAGAAGGCCGTTCTGTTTGCTGTACCCGGCGCGTTTACCCCCACCTGTTCAGCCGCCCATTTACCCGGTTTTGTGGTAAATGCCGACAAACTGCGGGCCAAAGGCATCGACAGCATCGTTTGCACGTCAGTAAACGATGCGTTTGTAATGGACGCCTGGGGCAAGGCCCACAACGCCGAAGAGATCGTCATGCTGGCTGATGGCGTGGCAGAGTTCGCCAAGGCTCTGGACCTGACTCAGGATCGGACCGCGAACGGTATGGGCATTCGCAGCCAGCGCTACGCCATGATCGTGAACGACGGCAAGGTCGAGCTGCTGAATATCGATGCCCAAGGATTGGACCAGACCAGCGCCGAAAGCATTCTCGAGGCCCTCTGAGCCTCACCTTTCGCCAGACACAAAAAACCCCGGAAATTCCGGGGTTTTTCGTTCATAAGCTTTCCGGAAGGAGAGCTTAGATCTTGCCAACCAGGTCCAGAGACGGAGCCAGTGTTTCTTCGCCTTCTTTCCACTTGGCAGGGCAAACTTCACCCGGGTGCTTGCGCACGTATTGGGCAGCCTTGACCTTATCCATCAGGTAGTCAGCGTCACGACCAACGCCTTCGGCGCTGATTTCGACAGACTGAATGATGCCATCCGGGTCGATCAGGAAGGTAGCTCGATCTGCCAGGCCCTGACCTTCACGCATCACGCCGAAGTTGTTGGTGATGGTGCCGGTCTGGTCGCCAACCATGTAGTACTGGATCTTGCCGATAGTCTCGGAGTTGTCGTGCCAGGCCTTGTGAGTGAAGTGCGTGTCGGTAGATACGGAGAATACTTCAACGCCCAGCTTTTGCAGCTCTTCGTACTTGTCAGCCACGTCGCCCAGCTCGGTCGGGCACACGAAGGTGAAGTCGGCCGGGTAGAAGAAAAATACCGCCCACTTGCCTTTCACGTCTGCTTCGCTGATCTCAACGAACTCGCCGTTTTTGAAGGCGGTAGCGTTGAACGGTTTGATCTCGCTGTTAATGATGCCCATTAAAAAACTCCTTGTTGATGGATTCATAAGTTAATGAATTTGTGGCGCCCACAGTACGGATATCGGCGATGCGGATAAAATTGATAATTCCCAAGCCAAGGATAGAAAAAACCTATCTCTGGCTTCTGAAGGGAATTTTTCCGCTACCCCGTTTATGGGGTCTTAGCCAGCCAGTTCAATCTTTCCAAAGTCCAGAATATTTTCTTTCGGTGACGCTTTAATGGCAGCCACTTCTGCCCGCTTGTTCACCAGGATATAGACGAAGCAGCCAAAATACAGTGCAATCACCAGGGCGCCAACCCACTGAATCCGCAAGAAATCCAGCTGGAACAGCATGGTCAGACCAACCATCGCCAGGAAATTGAACACCACATAGTTCACCCGCCCGAGGCGCTGGGCAGTGAGATTGAGGTTGTCGGTATAAAGCCGGATCAATGAATCCAGCGAGTTCACCACCATCAACACACCCACCGAAATCATGGCGAGATTGGTGAACGCCGCAATCTGCAGGCCTTCCGCGTGGTAGTGGTAAAGCACGGTAAACCAGACACCAATGGCGATTGACGGTACCACCAGCATGGCAATCAACAGCTGCCAGGTACGGATACCGCTCACAAAACGCGCGGTAAACTGGCCAATCATGATGCTCCAGGCAAACCACCAGAACAGGTAGAACTCGTGGTAGTCGTTGATCGGCAGGGCAAACTGGTGGATGTTGGCGAAGTACTCGCCGATCAACCCGGCGGTGCCAAAGAAGTCTGCCGGTGAGCCCGCACCCATAACGAACGCCCGGAACCACATACCCACGATCAGGGCAATAAACAACAGGCTCGAACCCAGACTGAGGATGCGCACATATTTGATCTTGGAGCTGGAATAGACCGCCAGCGCAATCGAGGCAAATACAATGAAGTAGAACGCTGGTACCACCGATTCGCCATCACCGAGCATGGGCAGGTACCAGGGCAGATTCACCAGCAGCAGATAGGCGGTAAACGCACAGGTGCCGATGATTACCACGTTGTTTACGACCTTCACCAACGGAATCTCAAAGAACTGCACCCGCGGCTCAATGATCGCGAAGTAAAAACAGGTCAGGAAATAGAAGCCCCAGATCAGGAACGCCCAGAACCCGAATTCGATAGCCAGCGGATTGGCAAAGCCGTACTCCGGGCTCGCCGACAGGTCGCCGTAGCCACCGAACTCGGTCAGTGGGAACATGATCAGCCCCACATCCAGACCGGAGGTGAACAGGATGGCGATAAAGGTGAAGGTTCGTACCGGCGTCACGCCGATGCACTGGATGTCCCACCATCTGTACAGAATCAGCACAATGGCGGCGAAGGTGAAGATCAGACCTGCGGATAACCAGAGTGTCATAACGTCCTCCGGTTACTTTGTTTCTTTGCAATGAACAGCATGGGTGTTCCTCCTCTACTTTGTAAGCGCTGCTTCTTTCGAATCGGACACAAACCCAGGACTTGCCTATCGGGCGCCCGAAAACGGCAGAACACCGTCGCGCTGATAGGGAAATCCTGAGGGCTTGCAAAACCCCGGGCGCGTTGCACGCCCGGGTGGGATGACGACGCGCTAAACCAGCGCGCGCTTTGCCTGTCCCGGTCGCTGGCGTGCCTGCCACTGGTCATCCATCACCACAGGCACGTCAGAAGGTTGCAGGGGCTCCCTGCCCCGGATCAGATCGGCTGCCCGCTCGGCCACCATAATGGTGGGCGAATTCAGGTTGCCGTTGGGTATGGTCGGGAAGATGGACGAATCCACCACCCTGAGATTCCGGATACCGTGAACCCGCGTCTCCGGGTCCACCACCGCCAGCTCGTCGGTGCCCATCTTGCAGGAGCAGGACGGATGGTAGGCGCTCTCCACCGCCTGGCGGACAAACGCATCGATTTCCTCGTCGGTCTGGACCTCGGCCCCAGGCTGGATTTCCGCTCCGCGATACTCGTCCATGGCCGGCTGATTGATGATTTCCCGGGTCAGGCGCACACAGTCCCGGAAGCCCTCCCGGTCTGCCTCGTGCTTCAGATAGTTGAAGCGGATGGTCGGTGCCTGTTTCGGATCGGCCGATTGCACATGCACAAAGCCCCGACTCTTCGGCTTGTTGTGACCAATGTGCAGCTGGAATCCGTCTCCGTTGAAGGCTTCTTTACCGTCGTAGCGCATGGCTGCCGGCAAAAAGTGATATTGCAGGTCGGGCCACTCGACGCCGGCCCTGGAACGGATAAAGCCACAGGACTCGAAGTGATTGGTGGCGCCCAGACCGTCCTTGCGGAGAATCCAGCGAACACCGATCTTCAGCTTGTTCCACCAGTCCAGCTTGCCGTTGAGCGACACCGGCTGTTTGCAGCGGTACTGAAAGTAAAACTCCAGGTGGTCCTGCAGGTTCTCACCAACGCCGGGTAGCTCATGCTTTACCTCGATACCAGCGTTCTCCAGTACCTCACGCTTGCCAATTCCGGACAACTGGAGCAGGTGGGGCGAACCGATAGAGCCAGCTGACAGGATGACTTCCTTGGCGGCTTTCGCCTCGTACACCTTGCCGTCCTGCTCGTAACGGACACCGGTGGCGGTTTTGCCATCGAGCAACACCTTGTGCACCAGGGCATGGGTGACCACAGTCAGGTTATCGCGCTCCATGGCCGGGCGCAGATAGGCGTTCGCAGTGGACCAGCGACGACCGTTCTTCACGGTCATGTGCATGGCGCCGAAGCCTTCCTGCTGGGTACCGTTGTAATCATCGGTCTCAAAGTAACCGGCATCGGAACCCGCCCTGATAAAGGCCTTGTAGAGCGGATTCTGCATGTTGTTGCCGTTATTAACACCGAGCGGGCCCTTATCGCCCCGGTAGTCGTCGCCGCCAAAGGCCCAGGTTTCGGCCTTCCTGAAATACGGCAGGACGTTGCGGTAATGCCAGCCGGTAGCGCCCTCGGAATCCCATTCGTCAAAATCCCGGGCGTGGCCACGGACATACACCATGCCGTTGATGGAGGAAGAACCCCCCAGCACCTTGCCCCGGGGGCAGTGCATGCGGCGGTTGTCCAGATACGGCTCCGGCTCGGTCTCGAACTGCCAGGCGTATTTCTTGGTGTTCATGGGAATGGACAGGGCGGTGGGCATCTGGATGAAGATGCTCTTGTCGCTGCCGCCGGTTTCCAGCAGCAGCACCCGGTGGCGCGCGTCCTCGGTCAAACGGTTGGCCAGTACGCAACCGGCGGAACCCGCACCCACAATGATGTAGTCGTATCGATTTTCTATCATACGCATTCTCCTGTGTGGCCCAGGGTCTGTTGCCGCCTCGTCTTCTCCTCTGCTGTGGCCATTTTTATGGCCAGCTAGGCAGAAGGAGCGCAGTTTGGTTGTTCCAAATAAGCGACTGATAACGACGCTGGGCATAAAAATGGCCGCAGCCCTTAGGGTTGCGCCTAATAAAGCGCCACTCGTCGTTGCTCGTTACTCATTTGGAACAACCAAACTTCGCTCCTCGCGCCTAAATTGGCGCTTTATTAGGCGCAACAGAGGTGAAGACGAGGCGGCAACAGACCCTTGGGATTAAAAGGGTGCGTCCAAATCTTCCATGCCCACATACACCGATTTGATCTGGGTGTAGTGCGCAATGGTTTCGCGCCCGTTCTCGCGGCCGATGCCGGAGAGTTTGTAGCCGCCGACCGGCATTTCCGCCGGGGAAGCGCCGTAGCTGTTGATCCAGCAGATGCCGGCCTGGATCTGGTGAATCACCCGGTGGGCCCGACGGATATCGTTGGTGAACACGCCAGCGGCCAGACCCGTATCTGTGTTATTCGCGCGGGCAATCACCTCGTCCTCATCGCGGAAAGTAAGGACCGACATCACCGGCCCGAAAATCTCTTCCTTTACGATGGTCATATCATCGGTGCAGTCGGTGAAAATGGTGGGTTCCACAAAATAGCCGCCTTTGGAATCCTCCGGCTCGAAGGCCCGACCGCCGTGGCTGAGAGTCGCGCCTTCGGACAGGCCTTTGGCGATGTAATCGAGCACCAGATCCCGGTGTTTTGCGGAGATAAGCGCGCCGAAATTGGTCTCCGGATTCATGGGGTCGCCCGGCTTGATGTTGTTGCGGGTGCGTTCCAGCAGACGTTCGATAAAGCGCGGATACAGATCTTCATGAACAAACACCCGGGTGCCGTTGGTGCAGATCTCACCCTGGGTATAGAAGTTGCCCACCATGGCGGCGGAAATGGCGTTCTCAAGATCTGCATCGTCAAAGATGATCAGAGGTGACTTCCCGCCCAGCTCCATGGTGACGTCCTTCAGTGTGGAGGATGCCGCTGCCATCACCTTCTTGCCGGTAGCAACTTCTCCCGTGAAGGAGACCTTGGCAATCTCGGGGTGGTGGGTCAGCCACTGGCCAACTTCGGCGGCGCCCTGCACCACGTTGAATACGCCCGCCGGCACGCCCGCTTCGGTAAAGATTTCCGCCAGCTTCACCGCACCCATGGGGGTTTCCTCGGATGGCTTGAAGATCATGGCGTTGCCGCAGGCCAGGGCCGGCGCGGATTTCCAGCAGGCGATCTGGATCGGGTAGTTCCAGGCGCCAATGCCGGCGCAGATGCCCAGGGGCTCCCGGCGGGTATAGTAAAAATCTCCCCCCAGGTCCTGTTGGTTACCTTCGATGGAGGGTGCCAGGCCGGCAAAGAACTCAACTGCATCGGCACCGGTGACCACATCCACGGCTTCTGCTTCCTGCCAGGGCTTCCCGGTATCGCGCACCTCTGCGGCAGCCAATTCATCATTACGCTCTCTCAGAAGCGCAACCGCCTGAAGCAAAATCCTGCTGCGCTCGATGGCAGTCATGGCAGACCACTCGGCAAAACCTGCGCGGGCACTTTCAATAGCGGCCTGCTGCACGGATTCATCCGCCACTTCCACTTCGTAGATAACCTGACCCGTGGCCGGATTCACCACAGGGAAGGTTTCGCCGGTGCTGTTGGCCAGGAAACGGCCATGGACGAAATTCTGAACAACAGGAAGAGATGCAGACATAGTCGGTAATTAACCTCTGTTCGGTGTCTTCAGGCCTTGTGGGCCGTTCGAATCAATCCCGGCTCAGGCGGTTGCCTGGGCCAGTGTCTCGTGGACAAATTTCTTGCAGAGCCGCTCGCCGGCTTCAAAACTCTCTGACGGGTCCAGGCTCAGGGCACTGCGCAACCAGAACCCATCGATCATTGCCGCGGTTTGCCGGGCGGCCTCAGTCGCTGCGCCGGGTTCAAGCACCTGTGCGAAGGAATATCGCAGGTTGCTGTACAGCCGGGCGTTGTTGATCTGCTGCAGCCGCTTGAGCCCCGGCTCATGCATCGACCGGGCCCAGAAGCTCAGCCAGGTCTTGGCCGCCAGCGCAGAACGCTGAAACTCGGAAAAGTTCGACTCAATAATGCAATTGAGCCGCTGTTCCGGGGAGCGGTCGGTCTTGGCCATGCGCTCCCGCAGTTCCTTGCCCAGTTGATCGAGCAGATAACGCAGGGCCGCCTCAATCAGACCCTGCTTGCCGCCGAAATAATGGCTGATAATCCCGGAGGACATGCCCGCCCGTTTGCTGATGCTCACAATGGTGGTGTTCTGCATTCCGAGCTCGGCAATCGAATGCATGGTGGCTTCAATCAGCTGCTGCTTGCGTGTGTCTTTGACCCCAACTTTTGGCATGGCGGCTTCGGTTACTCGTCTTGTTTCCGGTGTTGAAAAGCAGCACCAATCAGCCCTGCTTTTTATTAATTGAACGTTCAATTAATAAAAAGCTTACAGAAGCGAGGCGGGGAATTCAAACCTGATCAGAAAGCAGGGAAGCCTCGCGCCACTCTGATATGGCGCGGTTGTGACGGCAGGAAGGGCAAGCAAATATCAGCTATGGCGACGGTAATCCGGGTCTGTCCAGCACAAAGGAAGCGCTTCACCGGAGGGAAATGCGAGTTCGGCTTTTTTGAACAATTCAGGATCCTGCGCCTCCTCTCCGTAATGGAGGCTGCCTCGCACCTGCTGGCTATGGGGATCAAACAGCGCCTGTGTATCCAGAACTTCGATCAGGTGCCCGGTTGCTTTTTCAGCGACGAACATAGAGGCCTCCTTGGGAATGAATGTCTCCTTTCAACGTAGCAGATGGACCGGTATCGAGACAGGCGTTTAAGGGCTACGGAGAGCACCAAAGGACCGGTGGGCAAGGCGGAGAATCTGCAGATATGAGACATTTCGCTACATTAAATATTGGTTCTCGGCTTTTCCGGTGAAGAAAGGCTGTTAAGCTGATGATCAGGAAAATAAAAAAGCCTGATGGCGATATAACGGGGTCTACTGTTGGTGATCCTCAGCACTGCTCTCCGTATCTTTTTACTGAGTCTGGCGACGTTCACGTCGCATTTTGCGCATGCGGATAGCGCCCCGGTCACACTTGCCTCAGAAAAACCGATTGAAAGCCATTTCCAGTACTGGGAAGACGCCAGCGCGGAAGCGGAACTGGCCGATGTTCGCGCCCTTCCCGATACCGCCTGGCAGACCAACCCATCGGGAAAGGCCACCTTCGGCATTACCGATTCCGCCTACTGGCTGCGGGTTGAGGTGCAAAACCAGACCGGCCGCGACCAGCTTCTGATTGCCGAGCTGGGCTATTCCCAGCTTGATGACGTGGTGTTTCACGAGCTCTCCGGCGGCACCCTGCTCCGAGAATTCGCCACCGGGGACACCCGCTCTTTCTACCCCAGGGATGTCGACCATCCCAACATGCTATATCGATTCCATGTAGCCCCGGATGCCTCGAAAACTCTTTATATCCGGGTCGCCACCCAGGGCACGATGGTGGTGCCGCTGCAGATCTGGCAACAGAATGATTTTTACGAGGCCGCTGCCAACGAGCAGAAGCTGCACTTTTTCTATTATGGCAGTCTGGCAGTGATCATCCTGATCAACCTGGCCGTGTTCCTGACCCTGCGAGAAAAGCTGTACCTGTTCTACGCCCTGGCCATTTCCGGCTACTTCCTGTTCTTCGCCGCTGTGCGCGGCTATACACTTCAGCACATCTACCCGGGCGCACCGTTTCTTCACACGCATGTGCTTCTGCTGTCGATGCCATTCCTGGCGATGTTCTCGATACTCTTCTGCATGGAGTTCCTCCAGGTGCGCTCTAACAGCCCCAGGCTGTACCGGGCCCTGCAGGCGATGCTCTTGTTTGAAATGCTGTTTTTCCTGTCTGCGCCGCTGCTGGATTACGACACCGGTATCCGGGTGGCGGCCGTTTCCGCGTTCGCGTTCTTCTCGTTGCTCCTGGTGGCCGGCCCTGTGGCCTGGGCTGCCGGTGTCCGGGCCGGGGTGTTCTTCACGATCGCCTGGACACCTCTTACGATCGGGGTCTCAGCAACGGCGGGGCGGGCCCTGGGCCTGCTGCCGGAGAATTTCTTTACCGAGTACGCCATGCAGATCGGCTCCGGGCTCGAGGCTTTCATTCTCACGCTTGCCCTGGCCGACCGCCTATACCGGGAACGGGAACAGAAAATCCAGGCTCAGGCCGATATCCTCAAACAACAGAAGGCCCGCAACGAAGCCCAGACCCAGTTGAATGAAGCACTGACCCATGACCCGGTGACCGGGCTACCAAACCGGAACCGGTTCGAATGGATGGCGGATGAGCAATTTCGGCAAAACCCCAACGGGCGCTTCATGGCGGGCGTTACCCGGATAACGCAGCTCAAGGAAATCAACCGGACCCTGGGCCTGGACCGCAGCGAACGTTTGCTCAAGGCCATGGCCGAGCGGATGTCCCGATTAGCAGCAGACCTGCCTATGGTTCACCACATCGTCGATTCCTTTGGTAACGACGAATGGGTGTATCAGCTGTCCGGAGACAGCTTTGGCCTGCTGGTGGATGTCAGCAAAACGGGGGACGATTTCAAGGCACTGGATAATGCGCTCAAGCAACTGGCAGAACCCGTTTTACTGGACAATATCGCCATAGAGCCCAATCCGCGGTTCGGCGCCGCCAGCTACCCGGAACATGGAAAAAAAGCGGCTCTGTTGATCCGCAATGCCCACGTCGGCATGGAAATGGCGCCTCATGGGCCTTATCAGACCGGCCTGTATTCCCGCAAAGATGACATCTATGACGAGAGCCGGCTGACGTTGATGTCCGACCTCCGGGAGGCACTGCACCACAATCAGACCGAGCTCTACTACCAGCCCAAAATCAGCCTGGCGACAGGCAAAGTGGTGGGTGTGGAAGCCCTGATCCGCTGGCATCACCCGGACCGGGGCTGGGTGCCGCCGATTGAGTTTGTTCCAATGGCGGAGAAAACCGGGGTGATCAAACATCTGACCCGATGGGTGGTGGACCAGGCTCTGAACGATCTGAAGGAACTCCATACCCTCGATCCGTCTCTGACCGTTTCTGTGAATATCTCTGCCCGTGATCTGAGCTCTCCAGAACTGGTGGGCCTGTTCAAAACCCGAACAAAGCGCAATCAGCTGAACCCGGAACAGGTCATCATTGAGCTGACCGAAACCGCTGCCATGGATGATCCCCACAGGGGCCTGAACGCCCTGAACGAATTAACGGCTATCGGGCTGAAGCTGTCGATTGACGACTTTGGCGCCGGCTACTCCTCGCTTTCCTATCTCAAGAAACTGCCGGCCAGCGAAATCAAACTGGACCGCGCCCTGTTACAGGACATCGAATCCAGCGAGGGCGCGCGGATGATTGTCGAAACCGCCATCAGGATGGGCCAGGGCCTGGGCTATCAGGTGGTGGCCGAGGGTGTCGAAACCGAAAAGTCGGCCCGCCTTCTGAACCAGTTGGGAGCGGAAATGCTCCAGGGCTACTGGATCTGCTCGCCGAAGCCGCTGCACGAACTACAGGCCTGGCTGGAGGTTGAAAGCAAGACAACAGGCCTTCAGGGATTCCATTGATAATACATTTCACGGGAAGGAACCGTTATCGCTATTGGCCGTGGCCAGATTCATGAAACAGAAGGGCTGAAATATCGACGGGTTAACCGCACCACAAGCGGGGACAACAAAAGGATGGCGATCAGGTTGGGGATCGCCATCAGTCCGTTTGCAATGTCGCAGAGCCCCCAAATCAACTCAAGCTTCATAACGGCGCCAATGGGCAGAAGCAGGCAGAACAGGCGACGGTATTTCAGGATGGCGCCCTCACCAAACAGATAGCCCGTCCCCCGGTCTCCGTAGTAACTCCAGCCAAGCACGCTGGAAAAGGAGAAAAACAGCAGCGAAACAGTGACCGCCAGTTTACCCAGGTCCGGCACCGCAGAGTTGAAGGCCATGGTGGTCAGCTCCGAACCGCTGATCCCGGTCTGCCAGACACCCGTCGTGATTATCACGAGAGCCGTGATGGTACACACAATGAGGGTGTCGAAAAGAGGGCCATTCATCGCTACCAGACCAGCCCGAACCGGCTCCGCAGTACGCGCTGCAGCCATCGCCATGGGGGTTGTTCCCAGTCCCGCCTCGTTACTGAATACCCCTCGGGCGACACCGAACTGGATGGCAGCCATCACGCTGGCTCCGGTAAATCCGCCAACGGCCGCCGTACCGCTGAAGGCGTCCGTGAAAATGAGCGCAAACGCTCCGGGAATCGCGTCGGCCTTGATGACCAGCACCACGAGCGCACTGCCAACATAAACCAGAAACATCAGTGGAACCAGCCGGGACACGACCTGCCCGATTCGCTTGACGCCACCCACAATCACCAACCAGACCAGCCCCGCATAGACCAGTCCTATGGCAAGTTTTACCGAAAACACGCTGCTGTCGGTGGCGGTGTAACCAATAATGTCCCGGAGCGAAAATTCCAGGGTGTCGGCAACCGAATTTGCCTCCGCCATATTGCCGGTGCCAAAGGCTGCCAGGACCGCACAAAAGGCAAACATTTTGGCCATCGGCTTCCAGCGGGGCCCAAGACCCTGCTCAATGTAGTACATGGGGCCACCGACATAACCACGCTCCGGATCATGATGGCGAAAGGCCAGGGCCAGAGTGGTGCTGGCATAAACCGTAGCCATGCCCACCAGAGCCGTGACCCACATCCACAAAACCGCGCCCGGCCCGCCCAGGGCTATGGCAGTGGCAACACCGGCAATATTTCCGTTGCCAATGGCCGCCGACAGCGCCAGGGTCAGCGCGCCAAACTGACTGAGGTCACCCTCCTTTTGCTGTTCCGCATCCACGCCACTGGCAATCCTCAGGGACAGCCACATGCGGAACAACTGAATAAAGCGCAACCTGACGGTCAGATATAATCCCGTACCAACAAGCAGAACAATCGTGACAGGGCCCCAAACCCAGCTTCCAATGCTGTCGACGAATTCCTGCACATTACCTCCCAAGAGCCGTTATTTCTCCAGCAATCTGAGCGCTCGCCCCAGAGAAGTGTAGTAGTCCTGAAAGGACTCGTTGATACGCTCGCGTTGCTCAAACATTGGGTACAACCCCAGTTTTGCCTCTTCAGATTCCCGGGTTCCGCTCACCAGAAAGGCATTCTTCACGCCTGCATCCTGCACAAACGCTTCAAACGCCCGGGCGCAGAGTTCTTCAGGCAAGCTGAAATATTGAATTCCGGCCGCTTTGTCCGCTTTCACCGAGCACCGGAAGAGCTCGCTGGGCTCTGCGCCTTTTTCGTCCAGAAGAATCGCCTTGAAGCAGGCCTGCAGTCGATCGTTAAGCGGATGCCGCACAGCGTCGTCACGGCCAAGCCAGAGCTTCGAAGCAAACTGGCCTCTCTGGGCCTCGCCGAAAAGCTTCTCGCCGATGTAATGATCGAAGGCGTGAAACCACTCGTGGGCGATGCTGCCGGGCCCGGCATTTTTGGCCAGTGAGAAGCTGCGCGTGGCCGGTGTGTAGTGGGCCGACACACCGGGCCGCCCGCCAATGCCATATTGAAGAGCCAGGGTGCCACGCAGGGAAACCAGAGACTCGGTGCCGCCAAGAATGGTCATCAGGTCGCACAGGGCATCGTAGAACAGCGACGCACTGCGCTGTTTTTCCGGCTCGGTGACCCAGCGGCCAATCTCGATGGTACGGAACTGGAAACGACGACGGACATCAAGGAATGTGACCGGCGCACCGGCACGATGGTCCGGGCCCCGACGGTAAAAGTTTTTAGCCATGGCGCTATTATACGATGAAATTCCGGCCTCTCTTTCAGGCACCGGGAGAAACATTATTTGGCGGGATTGACCGGTTTTATGTGAATTATGACCGTCTGATTTTCCGCCGGCTTGTGCCACACTGCCAGAACCAATAACGACAATATCCGGACCGAGTGTTTGCCATGACCGACACCCAGACCCATTACCGCACCTGTAACATCTGTGAAGCCATGTGTGGCCTCGAAATCCAGCATCGGGGTAGCGAGATCCTGTCCATCAAGGGTGACAGCAACGACCCGTTCAGCCACGGCCATATCTGCCCGAAAGCCGTTGCACTGCAGGATTTCTACAATGACAAGGACCGCCTGAAAGCACCCATCAAGCGCAGCGCGGACGGCTGGCAGGAGATCAGCTGGGAAGCTGCCTTCGAGGAAATCGCCTCGCGGTTTCGCGGCATCCAGCAGGAACACGGGCAGGATGCGGTCGGGGTTTATCTGGGTAATCCAAACGCCCATAACTTCGGCAACGCCATTATGCTGCCGCGGTTCTTCAAGGCGCTGGGCACCAATAACCGCTACAGCTCCGCATCGGCGGACCAGTTACCACATCACGTGGCGTCCAATTACATGCTCGGTGCCGGCATGCTGATTCCGGTGCCGGACATCGACCATACGGATTTCATGCTGATCATTGGTGCCAACCCGATTGTTTCCAACGGCAGCCTGATGACCGCCCCCGGCGTCGGCAAACGCCTGAAGGCCATCCAGCAACGCGGCGGCAAGGTGGTGGTGGTTGATCCACGGCGCACCGAGACTGCGAGAAAGGCCGACCAGCACCTGTTTATCCGCCCGGAAACCGATGCCCTGTTCATGCTGGCCATGGTTCACACCCTGTTTGAGGAACAATTGGTTACCCTTGGTCATCTGGAAGACCGGATCGACGGGCTGGAGCAACTGGCCGAGGCCGTAAAACCCTATAGCCCGGAAAACGTGGCGACAGCCTGTGGTATGACCGCGGAGGCCATCCGCGAGCTGGCCCGGGAGATGGCAGCTGCGAAGAGCGCCGTTTGCTACAGCCGCATGGGCGCCTCGACGCAGTCGTTCGGCGGCCTCTGCCAGTGGCTCAACAATGTATTGAACATTCTCACCGGCAACTTCGATAGCCGCGGTGGCGCCATGTTCCCCCAGCCGGCCTTTGATCTTGTCAGGGACAAAAAGGGCAAGCCGAGTTCCTATGGCCGTTACGAGTCCCGGGTGCGAAAACTGCCCTACTTCAACAACGAATTCCCGGTCGCTACCCTGGCTGATGAGATCCTGACCCCGGGCGAGGGCCAGATCCGCGCCATGATTACCATCGCCGGCAACCCCGTGCTCTCAGCACCCGGCGGAGTCCGCTTGGAGGAAGCCTTCGACGCCCTGGATTTCATGGTGTCGGTGGATATCTACATGAACGAAACCACCCGCCACGCGGACATCATCCTGCCGGCCACAACCGGGCTGGAAGTGCCGCACTTCGATGTGTTCTTCAACTCTTTCGCCGTTCGCAATACCGCCAAGTTCTCGGAACCGATGGTCGAGAAAGCGCCGAACCAGAAACACGACTGGGAGATTCTGCGGGATCTGGCCCTGCAGTTAACGGGCCTGGAAGACGATGGTGTTACGCCGGAGGCCATGCTGGATCTGGGCCTTAAACACGGCGCCTACGGAAAAGAGGGCATGAGCCTGGAGACCCTGAAAGCCAACCCCCATGGTGTGGATCTGGGACCGCTCCAGCCCTGCCTGGCGCAGCGCATCCAGACCGAGGACGGCAAGATCCGCATTGCCCCCGCGCTATACCTGAAGGATCTGAAACGCCTGGATGCCTCGGGCCTGTTGCAGGTAGATGAGAACAGCGACTATCCGTTCACGCTGATCAGCCGCCGCCTGCCTCGCAGCCACAACACCTGGACCCAGAATTCCCACCGCCTGGTCAAGGGCAAGAACCCGTGCACGTTACAGATGAACGCGTCAGATGCCCTCAAAATCGGGCTTGAAGACGGACAACTGGCCACGGTTATGTCGGCTTCCGGGAGCATCAACCTGCCGGTGGAAATCGACGACGATATGTTCGAGGGTGTGATCAGCATACCCCAGGGCTGGGGCCACAACCGGCCGGACACCGCCATGTCGATCGCCGAGGGACAACCCGGCGTGAGCATGAACGACGTCACTGATTCCGGGCGCATTGACGTACTGACGGGCAATGCGGCGTTTAATGGCACGCGGGTGGCGGTGCACATGGCCTGACGTGAAATATGACACGGAGCAGGTTTGCCGATAGTCTAGGCAAAACCAGATAAAGGAATATGAAAATTGGTGCCACATTACTGGCCCCTGCTCTGCGTGCTGATCCTTCTGAACCTGACAACGTCTGCTACTGCCGAATCGGCAGACGAATATGGTTCAGTGCCGGTCATTGACGCGCAATCTGATTACCCGGGCGCCGTAACCGACCGGGTGGCGTTTCTTGCTGAACAGGGAGAGAGGCTGTCTGTTGAGCAGGTTCAGTCCCTGATTGGCCGCAATCCCACTGTCCTGGCCCGCCCCCAAACCAGCGTTTTGGTCAATGGCATCAATTCCGGTGCGATCTGGCTGGTGGCGGATGTCCTCAATCCTACCGATGATCCCATTTTGCGGCGCGTGTCCGTCAGAACAGGCTGGCTGGAGCGCGTTGACTTCTTTCTACTGCCAGACGACCGGCCGCCAGAGCACTTTGTCAGCGGTGATCAGATTCCGCTGGATGAACGCTCACTCGCCAAACGCATACCCAGTGCCGATTACCCGTTTCCGCCCGGCAAGACACGCCTGTTGCTGCGGATTGAGACAGCCGACCCCATGCTGGTGCCCCTGTATTTTTCCAGCCTGACCACCAGCCATGGCCGAGAACAGTCCGAGACGGCGTTCTACAGCTTCGTCTACGGCGCCATGTTTGCGCTATCGGCCTATAACCTGATGCTGTTCGCCGGGCTTCGGCAGCGGCGTTATCTGTTCTACTCGCTCTACATGGGCAGTTATCTTGCCATGACGGCATCCTACAGCGGCATCGGGATGGCTCTGCTCTGGCCCAACGCGGTGGGTTGGCAACAGTGGGCCCCGCCCCTGCTGATGCTGTGTTTCGCAAGCGCTGGCCTGGCGTTTGCGACGAATTTCCTGGATACCAAGCGCCACCAGCCGCGACTCCACAGAGCCATCCAGATCCTTTTAGGAGCCTATTTCGCGCTCGTTACGACCTGCATTGCCTTGAACGAGCAGGGCGCGGCGCTGCGTCTGGCATTCCTGGTTGTACCGGTGTTCAGTGCACTGATGCTCTACATGGGCGTGTCGAGCTGGCTGAGCGGCAATCAGGCCGCCCGCTATTTCCTGCTGGGCACACTGGCCTCTGTTGTCGGCGCTTCGATTTCTGCCCTGACGGTATCCGGCGTTATTCCTTACACCCAGCCTGGTTACTACGCCGTGGACATCGGCATGGTGTTGGATGCCATGCTGTTGGCGCTGGCCCTGGCCGATCTGGTTCGACGAAACGAACAGGCCCGGATGACCGCGGAGCGAAACGCACGGATTGATCCGCTGACCGGCCTGAACAATCGGCGCGGCTTTCTGCCCGTCGCCGAATCACTCTGGAGTCTGGTCTCGCGCAAGAACAGGAACATCTGCGTGGTTGTGATCGATATTGACCATTTCAAGAACATCAATGATCAATATGGCCATGCTGCTGGTGACAGGGTATTGAAGGCCATAGCCGGTGAGCTTGATCGCTCCCGTCGCAAGGGCGACCTCCTGGCCCGTTGGGGTGGCGAGGAATTCACTCTTTTGCTGCCGGAAACCGACCAGGCGGAAGCCCACAAGGTGGCCGAGCGTTTCCGCCATAATATTGAACAGCTGGTCACCACTGATCGGGGCAAAATGATCCGATGCACTATCAGCGTCGGTGTCGCCAGTCCCCATTCTGAACATGTCTCACTGGACCATGCGATTGCAACGGCCGACCACAATCTCTACCAGGCCAAGGTCCTGGGCCGGAACCAGGTCTGCATCGGCAGTACATCGGACGAGCCAGAGAAGGATTTACCGTCTACTGAAAAGATCAGCTAAAACACTCCATGTTATCGGTAACTTTTGATCAGAGTGTTCAGCTGTGACTGTAATTCCGGCCACTCGGACGGGCCTACCACTCCAGCTGCGCGCCCGTCTGGTATTCAATCACCCGCGTTTCAAAGAAGTTCTTTTCCTTGCGCAGGGTGGCCTGCTCATCCAGCCAGGGCGAGACGTTCTTTGCTCCGGGGAACGGCTCTTCAAGACCTACCGTTCTGGCACGGCGATTGGCCACGAAGCGGAACTGTTCGCTGTGGTACTCGGCGGAGTAGCCGAGTATCGGGTCCTGCAGGATGAAGTCCGCATAGGCCTTCTCGGCGGCTTCGGATTCGTCCCACATCTCACGCACGGCCTTCGGATCAAAGGTAATGTTCTCCTCTTCCACGATCTGGTTGACCACTTTCAGGCCGAATGAGAAGTGCATGGCCTCGTCCCGCAGGATGTATTGCAGCTGCTCGCCGGTGCCGCGCATCAGGCCCCGGCGCTGGAGGGCGAAGATGGGGCTGAAGCCGTTGTAGAACCAGGTGCCTTCGAACACCGCCGCGAAAAACAGGTAGGACATGATGAATTCCTGCAGGTCGTCTTTGTTGCGAAGATTCATGTCCGGGCGCATGGCCGCATCCAGCCGGCGATTGGCGATCTGGATCTTGCCGTTGATGGCGGGCACCACGCGGTAACGGTTGTAGATCTCGCTCTGGTCCAAGTTGAGGGTTTCGATGCAGTGCTGGTAGGCCCAGGTGTGCATGGCTTCCTCGTATACCTGGCGGGCCTGGTAAATCTGCAGTTCCGGTGCGCTCATCTTCTCCATCACCGCCAGGCCGATGTTGCGCATGGCGAGGATGTCGGAAGTGGTGAGGTAGGCCAATACGTTCTCGTACACATGTTTTTCCGGCGCGGTCAGCCGGTGGTGGTAGTCGTGAACGTCCTGGGCCATGTTCACGTCCAGGGGGGTCCAGTGGTTTTTGTTGGCGTTCATGAAATACTCCCAGGCCCAGGGGTACTTGAATGGCGCCAGCTGGTTGATGTCGGTTTCGCCGTTGATGACGCGTTTGTCGTCAACATTGACCGGCGCCGGGGCGCCGGGATTCGCCACTTTGGCTTCAGTTTTTGGTTCGTCGTCCCAATCAAGCATGGTTGTGCCTCGCAATCGTTAAGTGAGCAGTTACTGACAGGCTTCGCAGTCGGGGTCGTCGATGCTGCATACCTGGGGCTGCGGCGCTGCGACCGGGGCCGTTTTTTCGGCACCGGTGGCGCCCAGGGACCGCAGGTAATAGGTGGTTTTCAGGCCACGTTCCCAGGCCAGCTGGTACAGCGCATCCAGCTTTTTGCCGCTGGGCTCAGCCATATACAGGTTGAGGCTCTGGGCCTGGTCGAGCCATTTCTGGCGACGGGCGGCGGCCTCCACCAGCCATCTCGCATCGATCTCGAAGGCGGTGGCGTAACGGGCTTTGAGTACCGCCGGGATACGGTCGATCTGCTGCACGCTACCGTCAAAGTATTTGAGGTCATTCACCATCACGTTGTCCCACAGACCTTCGGCCTTGAGGTCACGAACGAGGGATGGATTGACCACGGTGAACTCGCCGGAGAGGTTCGATTTCACAAACAGGTTCTGGTACGCAGGCTCAATGGACTGGGACACGCCGACGATGTTGGAAATTGTGGCAGTAGGAGCAATCGCCATGACGTTGCTGTTACGCATGCCGTTTTTCGCGATCAGTTCGCGTATTGGCGACCAGTCCAGCCGGGCGCTGGTGTTTACAGACAGATCCCCTTCCCTGCGGTTTTCCTTCAGCAGGTTGATGGAGTCAATCGGCAGGATGCCCTGCTGCCAAAGAGAGCCCTCATAGCTTTCGTAGGCACCTCGCTCACCCGCCAAGGTGGCGGAGGCACGGATGGCGAAGTAGCTGAGCTGCTCCATGGCAACGTCGGCAAAGTCCACCGCTTCCGGGCTGGAATACGGCAGGCCCAGTTGATAGAGCGCGTCCTGGAAACCCATGAGGCCAAGACCAACCGGTCGATGCTTGAAGTTGGAGTTGCGGGCCTGGGGCACGGCGTAGTAGTTAATGTCGATAACGTTATCGAGCATGCGCACGGCGGTGTTTACCGTCTGTTCCAGGCGCTGCACGTCCAGCTCACCGTTGGCAATGTGGGCCGCCAGGTTCACGGAACCGAGGTTGCATACGGCAATTTCGTCCGCGCTGGTGTTCAGGGTTATTTCCGTGCACAGGTTGGAGCTGTGCACCACACCGCGGTGCTGTTGGGGGGAGCGCAGGTTACACGGGTCCTTGAAGGTGATCCAGGGGTGCCCGGTTTCGAACAACACGGTGAGCATCTTGCGCCAGAGTTGCTTGGCCGGGATTTTCTTGAACAGTTTGATTTTGCCCTGCTCTGCCAGGGCTTCGTAATGCTCGTAGCGTTCACGGAAGGCGTTGCCATACAGGTCGTGCAGATCCGGCGCATCGCTGGGAGAGAACAGCGTCCAGTCCCGATCTTCGCGCATGCGCTCGATCAGCAGGTCGGGCACCCAATTGGCGGTGTTCATATCGTGGGTGCGGCGACGTTCGTCACCGGTGTTCTTGCGCAGTTCCAGGAACTCTTCAATGTCCAGGTGCCAGCTTTCCAGGTAGGCACACACTGCGCCTTTACGCTTGCCACCCTGGTTGACCGCCACGGCGGTGTCGTTGACTACTTTCAGGAAGGGCACCACGCCCTGGCTCTGGCCGTTGGTACCCTTGATGTGGGAGCCCAGCGCACGGACTGGCGTCCAGTCGTTACCCAGACCGCCAGCCCATTTCGAAAGCATGGCGTTATCGCGGATGGCGCCATAGATGTCTTCAAGATCGTCGCCTACCGTCGTCAGATAACAGGACGACAGCTGAGAATGGCGGGTACCGCTGTTGAACAGCGTGGGTGTGGACGCCATGTAGTCAAACGACGACAACAGGTTGTAGAACTCAATGGCCCGGGCATTCGGATCGTCTTCGCGCAGGGCCAGGCCCATGGCGACGCGCATTAAGAATACCTGGGGCAATTCCAGGCGGCTTTTGTTCCAGTGCAGGAAGTAACGATCGTACAGGGTTTGCAGGCCCAGGAAGCCGAATTGCAGGTCCCGCTCCGGCTTCAGGGCAGCGCCGAGGCGCTCCAGATCAAAGGCGGCCAGAGCGTCATCCAGCAGTTCGTACCGGATTCCCGCCTCGATAAAGGCACTCAGGGCCTGTGGATAAATCTCAGCCAACGGCAGACTGATGGGCAGGCCCAGAGCAGCGGCATTCTCCAAACGCAGCTGTTCCAGCAGTAGACGGGCGGTGACGGCGCTGTAATCCGGTTCCCTTTCGATCCGGCTTCGGGCTGTCATGATCAAGGCCGACAGCACGTCTTCCTCGGCGATGCCGTCGTACAGGTTGGTGAGGGCATCGTCCACCAGGGAATCGCCATCAATGCCCTCCAGACCTGTGGCGGCCTGCTCCACCTGAAGTTTCATCAAGCCCAGGTCCAGCGGAGCAATCTCGCCACTGGTCTTTTTCACCGTCAGGTGGGGGTGTGCCTCAACCGGGGCATGGCGGGCGCGCTCGCGGGCATGCTCCTCCCGATACAAAACGTAGGCGCGGGCCACCTTCTGTTCTTCGGCTCGCATCAAGGCCAGTTCCACCTGATCCTGGATGTCTTCGATATGCACCTTGCCGCCGGCCTTCAGGCGCCGGCCAATCGCCTGGATAACCTGGTCGGTCACCCGGTGTACCGCGTCGTTGATACGGGCGGAGCCGGCGGCGGTGTCGCCCTCAACAGCGAGGAAGGCTTTGGTTACGGCGATGCTGATCTTCGAGGGGTCGAAGCCGACAAGCGTGCCGTTGCGCTTGATGACCTGAAGGGATTCGGTATCGGTGTGCGAGGTTGGCCGGGGTTCGACCAGGGCTGAGGCAGACATGCAATGTTCTCCTGAATACGCGTTGAGTTCCTTTCACCATCGCGTACGCAGGGGCACACCTCACCATGGGAATGGCTGGGCATAACCGGTCTGCTCACCCTGGGTCGCGAAGGTGCAGTTGGGAGCCGTAAGGCTCCTTCATCCCTGGCAGGTCTTCGGACTCAGGGGCGTGAATCGTTCGATTCGGCCTCGTGTGGCGACTTCCCGGCTTTCGCCAGTGTCTTGATGCCACGCTTGTTCCCCAATACCGCTGCGCGTCAGTTCCGGAGTCTCACCGGATTCCCGATACCAGAATGGCTGAGATGATCACACGTTGACCGAGTTGGTTACGCACTGATCACTACATCTGGTATTTGACCAAGGATAGAAACACTATATACACGATATTCGGAAGGGACAACCTGAAGCAATAAAAAAGGCCCCGGAGAGGGGGCCAAACACGTGACAGTCTCAACTCAGCCAATCAGTGGCTGATCATCCAGGGCCGCATGGAGGGAAACATCTTCTTCCCATCAGCGGTGTAGAACAGCATGGACTTGCCGGGTTTCGGGGAGCCACAGCCGCAGGCGCGACTGTGCTCCTTATCATTCGCCCTTCGGTCTGCGGTGGAAAACACCGGCTCATGCCGGGACCGCTCGTTCCGGTCCTCGGCCGCCCTTTTGGCCGGGTCCATGGCGGCAATGTGGGATGGCAATACGATCACCCGCGGCGACATGGCCTTGCAGGTGGGGCATTGCGCCGGCTTGGCCGCATCCTCCATGGTGGCCAGTGTGTGAAAGAGGCCATGTTCACGGCACTTGTAGTCATACACGGGCATGGCGATTACTCCTTATCTTTCGACAGCGGTACGTCCATGCCCCCGCTGACTTTCTTCTGCGGACCATCAGCCGAGGGGTTGATGTCGAAGTCGAAGATGCCCGTCGGCAACCAGAGCGTGGCGCAGGCGTTCGGGATATCCACCACGCCACTGATGTGGCCTTCCACCGGCGCACAACCCAGAATCGCGTAGGCCTGAGCCTCGGTGTAACCGAACTTGGTCATGTATTCGATGGCGTTCAGACACGCCTGACGATAAGCCACATGCACGTCCAGGTAATGCTGGCCGCCGTCTTCGTCTACGGAGATGCCTTCGAAGATTACATAGTCGTCGTAACGGGGCTTGATCGGGCTGGGCTTGAACACCGGATTCTTGATGCCGTACTTCTTCATGCCGTCCTTGATCAGGTTTACCCGCAGGTGAATCCAACCGGCCATTTCGATGGCGCCACAGAAGGTGATTTCACCGTCGCCCTGGCTGAAATGAAGGTCGCCTACGGAGAGGCCGGCCCCGTCCACGTAAACCGGGAAATACACCTTGGAGCCACGGGACAGATCCTTGATGTCACAGTTGCCACCGTGTTCCCGTGGCGGCACGGTACGCGCGGCTTCGGCGCCGGCAGCTTTGGCCGCGTCGCCGGTCATCTGGCCCATATGGGCGGTCTCACCGTTGGGCAGTGTTGCCAGTTCCGGCACCCGCTCCGGATCGGTCGCGACCAGTCCGGCCTCACGCTTGTTCCAGGTGTCCAGCAATTCTTTGGAGGGCAGACAGCCGATCAGGCCCGGGTGAATCAGGCCGGCAAATTCCACGTTGGGAATGTGGCGGGATTTGGTGAACATGCCGTTGAAGTCCCAGATTGATTTCTGGGCCTCGGGGAAGTGTTCGGTCAGGAAGCCACCGCCATTCTGCTTGGAGAAGAACCCGTTAAAGCCCCACTGGCTCTCTTCGAAGGTGCCGATGTCGAGGATGTCGACTTCCAGCAGGTCGCCCGGCTCAGCGCCCTCGACCCCGATCGGTCCCGACAGGAAGTGCACCTGGCTGAGATCGACATCGCGCACGTCGTCGGCGCTGTCGTCGTTCTTGATCTGGCCGCCGGTCCAGTCATAACACTCGACGATGAAATCGTCGCCAGGCTTGACGGTGGCCACCAGCGGAATATCCGGGTGCCAGCGGTTGTGGATTTTGTCGTTCTCATAGGCCGACTTGTTCAGATCAATCTTGATAATGGTTTCAGCCATAACGGGCGCTCCTTGGTGTTGGCTTGCACGATTAGGTAACGGCTTTACTATCCGAAATCCCGTCCCTGTGAGGTATTCGCGAAATGCCCCCGGTGCCTACGTCATTCGACGTATTGGTGCACCGTGACCTTCCTGCCCTGTACGCTGGCTTCAAACCGGCGACAGTCCGGATGCGCCAGCAACGCCCGGGCAACGGCGGGTTCCAGCCGCTGGCGAAAAGCCCGCAGCAGTTCCCGGGCGCCATAGCGAGCGTCGTAGCCACGGCACAGCTCTTCTCGCAGCTCCGGCGTCAGCGACAGCTCGGCGTGCTTTTTAGACAACCGGCGATTGAGGCCCGCCAGCTCAATGTCCAGCAGGGCTTCCAGCCAGTTGTCGGTAAGTCGGTTGAAGGTGAGGATCTGATCAATCCGGTTGAGGAATTCCGGGTCAAAGTGCCGGCGCAGAGCGGTATCGCGAATGGCCTCGCCGTTGCCGGGTGATAAACCGAGCCAGCGACGCCAGCCCCGCTGGTAGCTCTGCTCATACGTCTCCGCCTCCAGCGCACCGGCGTTGCTGGTCATGAAGATCAGGGTGTTGCGGAAGTCGATCTCCCGGTTGCCGGAGGGAAACACCAGCCGACCGGTGTCCAGCACGTTCAGCAGCGTGCGCACCACTTCCTTGCTGGCTTTCTCGATTTCATCAAACAACACAATGCCGGGTTTGCTGAACGAGCCCTGTACCTTGTCCAGATCGAACAGGCTGTGGCCTTCCTTACTGCCCACGTAGCCCGGCGGTGCACCCGTCAGGGCTGCGGCGTAATGCTCCTGGGCCAGGGTGTTCATGTCGATACGGCACAGGCCATCGCGATTACCGTGGATCGCTTCGGCAATGAGGCGCACTGTTTCGGTTTTGCCAACGCCGGTAGGACCCAGGAACAGGTGCACCGCCAGCGGCCGGTTGTCCTCGCCGATATCGGCTTTCACCCGCACCAGCATGGATTCCATGGCGGCCAGGGCCTCATCCTGGCCGACGATATTTTCTCGCAGTCTGGCCATCACGGCCTCGGGCTCGAAGCGGAACCGGGAAGCACGAACCGGGCCTGAGGCGGCCCGGTTCTTTTCAATGGTTTCCCGATTGGCTTCCAGCCGTTCGTTGATAAACGGCATGAACGCCTCCCGGGCTTAGGCCCCTGCGGATTTTTCCTTGCCGTCGAACGGCAGCTCGCCCACCGGGCACTCAGCGGTACCTACCGTCTTCCGGGTCATGGCCTCCACATTTTCCTGCGCCTTCTGGGCGTCCATTACCCAGGTACGGTAGAACTCGAACGGACAGTCGGCCACGCCCTTGTCGCCGTCCCCGGAGGCATGCACACCGGTGTAGCCCCGGTGCAACAGCTTGAACAGGTGATTCTGGGACTGGTCGTTCGCACGGGCATCACGGATCTGGCTCACGGACAGCTGGGCATACTGAATGCCCATGTCTTCCTCCCCGCATTCCCCGAGGGTACGGCCATCGAAGCCGATGATCGCGGAGTGGCCGAAGTAGGAATACACGCCGTCAAATCCGGCGGCGTTGGCCACCGCAACGTAACAGTTGTTGGCCCAGGCCATGCTCTTGGCCATCATCACCTGCTGTTCCTTGGCCGGGTACATGTAGCCCTGACAGCGAACAATCAACTCCGCCCCCTTCATGGCGCAGTCCCGCCAGATCTCGGGATAGTTGCCGTCGTCGCAGATGATCAGGCTGATCTTCATGCCCTTTGGACCCTCGGTGACGTAGGTGGTGTCACCCGGATACCATCCCTCGATCGGACACCAGGGGATACACTTGCGGTATTTCTGAACGACCTCACCCTCGTTGTTGATCAGAACCAGGGTGTTGTACGGCGCCTTGTTGGGGTGATCCTCGTGTCGTTCTCCGGTGAGCGAAAACACGCCCCAGGTGTTCGCCTCACGACAGGCTGCGGAGAAGATGGCCGTTTCGTCACCGGGCACGGTGGCCGCGGTTTCCATCATTTCCTCGTTGTCGTACATGATGCCCATGGTGCTGTATTCCGGGAACACCACCAGGTCCATGCCCGGCAGGCCGACTTTCATACCCTTGATCATGTCAGCGATGTTGCGGGCGTTGTCCAACACCTCGGCTTTGGTATGCAGCCGCGGCATCTTGTAGTTCACCACCGCCACGCCGACGGTATCGTTGCTGCTGGAAATATCACCGTGTCTCATCGATCTGCTCCTCGTTAAACCGCCAGATAGCTTGCAATCTTGTCCTGATCCGCTTCTTCCCGGCTCTCTTCGTGCACAATCGCGCCCTTTTCAATCACCAGGATCCGGTCTGCCGCATCCATCACGAAGCTCAAAACCTGCTCCGACACCACAATCGACAGGCCCCGCTCATCCCGGATACGCCGAAGGGTCTGCGCAATCTCCTTGATAATGTTGGGCTGGATACCTTCCGTGGGCTCATCAAGCAGCAGCACTTTGGGCCGGGTGGCCAGTGCCCGTGCAATAGCCAGCTGTTGTTGCTGGCCGCCGGAAAGGTTGCCACCACGCCGGTTCTGCATTTCCTTCAGTACCGGGAACATCTCGTAGAGGTCCTCGGGTACCTTCTTCTCACCCACGGCGGCAAGCCCGGTCTCGATATTCTCCCGTACGGTCAGGGTCGGAAAGATCATCCGCCCCTGCGGTACGAAACCGATTCCGGCGCGCACACGCTGGAAGCTCTTCAGGCCGGAAAGGTCGTTCCCATCCAGGCTGACCTCACCGCCTCGCGTGGGGGTCATGCCCACCAGGGATTTCATCAGCGTGGTCTTGCCCATGCCGTTACGCCCCACCACGGCGACAATTTCGTTCTTCGCCACGTCGAGGTTGAGGTCATCGATGATGGTGCTTTGGCCATAGGCCACCGAATGATGTTTGATGCTCAGCATGATCAGTGCCCCAGGTAGACTTCGATGACTTTCGGGTCCGATTTCACGTGCTCGATGGACCCCTCGGAAAGAACTTTGCCCTGATGCATAACCGTGACCCGGTCAGCGATATCACCGACAAACTGCATGTCGTGCTCGATCACCAGCACCGTGTGGTCCCTGGTAATCACCCTCAGCAGCTCGGCGGTTTTCTTGCGCTCGGTAACGGACATCCCAGCCACCGGCTCATCCAGCATTAGCAGGTCCGGTTTCTGGATCAGCAGCATGCCGATCTCCAGCCACTGCTTCTGGCCATGGCTCAACGAAGCAGCCGGCTCATTCAGTGCCTCGGTCAGGAAGATGGTTTCAGCCACTTCCTCCACAGCCTTGATGACCTCCGCGTCGCGCTTGAATCCCAGGGCGCCCATCACGCTGTGTCCCTTTGGGTAGGACACCTCAAGGTTTTCAAAGACGGTCAGGTCCTCGAACACTGACGGGGTCTGGAACTTCCGGCCCACACCCGAGTGAACAATCTGGTGCTCCTTGAGCTTGGTAAGCTCCTTACCGTCAAACTTGATGGAGCCGGACGTGGCCTTGGTCTTGCCGCAGATCAGGTCCAGAACCGTGGTTTTACCGGCACCATTGGGGCCGATGATGACCCGGATTTCCTTGGGATCCAGGTAGAAGGACAGATCATCCACGGCCTTGAAACCATCGAATGACACGGTCAGGCCTTCGACCGCCAGCAGGAAATCCCCACTTTTGCTTTTGGCTGCACTCATCACGATTTCTCCGGGCTGTAGGAATCGATCATCGGATCGTAATCAGGAGTCTTCTCAGCGGTCGGCTTTGGCTCTGCGGCTTTTTCCGCGGGCCTGGCCTCCAGCTTTTCACCCCTGTTGCGCTTGAAGATCCTGTCTTCCAGGGGCATGACGTAGGTCTGGTAAAGTCCCGCCAGACCGTTCGGGAAGGCCAGTACGACACCGATAAACAACGCACCCATGGCAAACGGCCAGAGTTCCGGGAAGGATTCCGAGAAGCCACTCTTGGCGGCATTCACCAGCAAGGCACCGTAGACCGCCCCGAGGATGGACAACCGGCCACCCAGGGCACAGAAGATGACCATCTCGATGGAAGCGACGATGCCGATGAACGACGGCGACATGAAGCCGACGATCAGGGTGAACATGGCGCCACCGACGCCGGCAAAGGCGGCTGCCAGGCAGAACACAAAGATCTTGAAGGCGGCAACGTCATAGCCGGAAAAACGCACCCGGTTTTCCTGGGCGTTCATGGCCACCAAGATGCGACCCAGCTTGCGGTTCTGGACAAGGCGCGCCACGAACAGGCAGAGGAACAGCATGCCGACACAGACAAAGTACAGAATGGTCCGGGCTTCATCGGTGCGGATGTCCCAGCCGTTCAGCGTCTGCAGATCGGTAATGCCGTTCACGCCGCCGGTATAGCCCTGCTGTCCGATAATCAGGATGGTCAGGATTGCGGCGATGGCCTGGGTGATGATGGCGAAGTACACGCCCCCCACCCGCCGGGTAAACATGGCGAAGCCGATAACGAAAGCCAGCAGAACCGGCACACCGATCACCGCCAGCAGGGTAAACGAGAAGCTGTGGAACGGTTCCCAGAACCAGGGCAGCTCGGTGAGCTGGTTCCAGTCCATGAAATCCGGGATGCCGGGGGTGGACTGAATGGCGGTGGCCTCCGGCGTGGAGGCCTCCAGCTTCAGGAACATGGCCATGCAGTAACCGCCAAGACCAAAGAACACACCCTGGCCCAGACTGAGAATGCCGGCCTTACCCCAGCACATCACCAGGCCAATGGCGACAAAGGCGTAGGTCAGGTACTTGCCCACCATGTTCAGGCGGAATGGGTCCAGCGCCAGTGGCAAAAGCACCACCAGCAACACGGCCAGTGCGACGTAATACAGTCCCTCGCGGGTGGCAAACCATTTCAATGGGGATGAACTCTTCATGACAATCTCCTAGCGACGGACCTTGAGGGCCATGAGTCCTTCTGGACGCAGCATCAGGATGCCGACGACGACCAGCAGGGTAAGCACCTTGGCCATGGAACCACTGAGGAAGAACTCCATGGTGGACTGGGCCTGGGATATGCCGAAGGCGGACACAATGGTGCCGATCAGGCTCTGGGCTCCGCCAAACACCACCACCAGGAAGGTATCGACGATATACGCCTGACCAGAGGACGGACCGGTGGAACCGATCATGGTGAAGGCAGCACCAGCGACGCCGGCGATGCCACACCCGAGGGCAAAAGTGGCTCGGTCGATACCGGCACTGTTGATGCCAACGGCTTCAGCCATGGGTCGATTCTGAACCACCGCCCGCACTTTCTTGCCATAGCCGGATCGGTACATCAGGAAATACACGCCCACGGCAATGGACAGCGCGATGATCATGACGAACAAGCCGTTGATGGGCAGCTCCACCAGGTCAGTCACCTGGATCGCCCCCATCATCCAGTCAGGCAGGTCCACACCCACTTCCCGGGCGCCAAAGATGGATCGGTAAGCCTGTTGCATGATCAGGCTCAGACCCCAGGTGGCCAGAAGAGTATCCAGTGGTCGGTGATAGAGTCGCCGTATCATGAGCCATTCAACGAATGCCCCCAGGGCAGCACAAATCAGGAAAGCCAGAACCATGGCGACAAAAAAGTAGCCTCCGAACAGGCTCGGCAGATAGGACTGGAAAAAACCGGATGTCAGGTAGGTTGTGTAGGCGCCGAGGATCATGAACTCCCCGTGGGCCATATTGATCACCCCCATCTGACCAAAGATGATGGCCAGGCCCAATGCCATCAGTACGAACACTGAAAACAGGGAGAGCCCGGCAAACCCCTGCATGGCAAATATCGACATCAATTCACTGCTGGTGTAGCCATCAAACATGACCCTTACTCCCCTTTAGACCAACTTACCCTTCAAACCCTTAATCTCGTGTTGCAGAGGCAACGGATGCTGGCGCCCGGGGGCGCCAGCAGTCCGGGCTTATTGGTAGCCTTCCGGGAACGGGTCCGGTTCCATCAGTTCTTCGGTCTCGTAGACAACCTTGTACTGGCCGTCAGGTTGAGCCTGGCCGATACGGGTCTTGGACCACAGGTGATGGTTTTCGTGGATGCGCACGTAGCCTTCTGGCGCTTTCGTGAACTCGATGCCTGCGAACTCTTCACGGATCTTGTCGATGTCGAATGAGCCGGCTTTTTCAACCGCCGCTTTCCACAGCCATGGGCCGAGATAAGCCGCCTGGGTCACGTCACCGATGACCATGTCATCGCCGTAGGCTTCCTTGAAGGCCGCAACAAATTCCTTGTTGTTGGGGTTATCGAGGCTCTGGAAATACTTCATGGAGGCGTAGATGCCGTCCACGTTCTCACCGCCGATACCGCGGATCTCGTCCTCGGTCACGGAGATGGTCAGCAGAAGGGGCTTCTCATCGGTGAAATCGATACCGGCCGCTTTCATCTGCTTGTAGAAGGCCACGTTGGAACCACCTACAACCGAGGCAAAGATCACGTCCGGCTTACGCAGCTTGATCTTGTTGATAACGGAGTTGAACTGGGTGTGACCCAGCGGATAGTACTCTTCGCCAGAGACCTTGAGGCCCAGCTTGTCCTCGATGTGCTTACGGGCGATCTTGTTCGAAGTACGGGGCCAGATGTAGTCCGATCCGAGCAGATAGAAGCTTTTGGCACCCTTGGTTTCTGCGGCCCAGTCGATACTGGCAAGGATCTGCTGGGTCGCTTCCTGGCCGGTGTAGACCACGTTGGGCGACTGCTCAAGACCCTCGTAGAAGGTGGGGTAATAGAGCATGCCGTTGTATTGCTCGATAACCGGGAGAACGGCCTTGCGGGAAGCCGAGGTCCAGGCGCCAAAGATCGCAGCAACGTTGTCCTGGCGCAGTAGCTTCCGGGATTTTTCAGCGAAGGTCGGCCAGTCACTGGCGCCGTCTTCCTGAACGAATTCAATCTGGCGGCCCAGGACACCACCGGAGGCGTTGATCTGGTCAATAGCCAGCTTTTCCGCCTGAACCGAGCCAATCTCACTGATCGCCATTGTGCCGGTGATGGAGTGCAGAATGCCGACCGTAACGGTGTCATCCGTCACCGCCAGACCAGTCGTGTTGACCTCTGCTGTGGCCGGCACTGCCGCCTGTGCCGACGTCGCAAGCATGACGGAAGCCGCCAGCGTCATCAGGCTCTTTTTCAGCCCCAGTCCCTTACCGAACGACCGCCCGTTGGCGGCTTGATCTGTCGTATCCATGGTGATTCCTCGCAGTTTTTGAAGTCCGGATCCGCGCTTCCCTTCGAAAGCACAGTGCCCACGAGAATCATTCTGCTCGGCACCCGTACAGGTGCCCATTCGGCAATCGCCCCAGCGCGCTACGTCATTTGACGCATTCCTGTAACCAACAGGACAGGCTAAAAACGCAGGCATGCAGAAGAAGAACATCCCTGCACCGGTCTATGGCACGGATATTGTTCCGGCTTTCTCATCCGGTGCATTTCAGCTTGAAGCTGCACTAACGCGGGGCAATCAAACACCAAAGGCAAGGCAGTCATGGCGGCAAGACAGAATATTTTTCGGGTTCGGCGCAGCTACAACCAGTGGGTAGCCAACCAGACCCTGGAAGACTATGCGCTTCGCTTTACCGCCAAGAGTGCCCGGCGCTGGTCCGCGGCCCGGGTAAGCAACACAGCCCTGGGCGCTATCTCCTTTCTGGCGCTGGAAGCCATCGGCGGCTCCATTACCCTCCACTACGGATTCGACAATGCGGTCGCCGCCATATTGGCCGTCAGTCTGGTGATTTTCCTAACCGCCATCCCGATCAGTTACTACGCGGCCCGTTACGGCGTCGACATTGACCTGCTGACTCGCGGTGCCGGCTTTGGCTATATAGGTTCCACCATCACCTCGCTGATTTACGCGTCATTCACGTTTATCTTCTTCGCCATCGAGGCGGCCATCATGGCCATGGCACTGGAAATGCTGTTCGGGATTCCCCTGGTCCTTGGCTACCTGATTTGCTCCGTGGTGATCATTCCCTTTGTAATCCACGGGATCACCACGATCAGCCGGTTCCAGGTCTGGACCCAGCCAGCCTTCATCTTTCTCCAACTGGTGCCCTTTGTTTTTATTGTTTACGCGGACGCCTCTTCAGTCAGCGACTGGACACAGTTCGAGGGACTTAACCCGGTTGATTCCGGTGGCTTCAGCATCGTTATGTTCGGGGCCGCGGCGGCTGTGGTTTTCTCATTGATTGCCCAGATCGGCGAGCAGGTGGATTTCTTGCGCTTCATTCCAGAACCCCGCAATGCCCGGGAAAAGCGGCGTTGGTGGGCCGCTGTTATGGCAGGCGGACCTGGCTGGATTGTGATCGGCATGTTGAAAATCCTGGCGGGCTCCTTTCTTGCGGTTCTTGCCCTGAAACAGGGCGTTACCGCCTCGGAGGCGGCTGATCCCACCCAGATGTATCTGATCGCCTTCAATTACATTACCCATTCGCCCGAGATCTCCCTGGCGATGGCGGGTATTTTCGTCATTCTTTGCCAGCTCAAAATCAACGTTACCAATGCCTATGCCGGCTCCATCGCCTGGTCCAACTTCTTCTCGCGACTCACCCACAGCCACCCCGGACGAGTTGTCTGGCTGTTTTTCAACGTCGCCATTGCCCTTCTGGTGATGGAACTGGGGGTTTACCGGGCGCTGGAGGAAACCCTGGGTTTCTATGGCATCGTCGCCATTGCCTGGGTTGGTTCGCTGGTGGCGGATCTGGTGATCAACAAACCACTGGGGCTCAGTCCCGCACACATTGAGTTCAAACGTGCCCACCTGTACGACATCAACCCGGTCGGGGTTGGTGCCATGCTGACGGCCTCTGTAGTAGGCATCATCTGCCATACCGGCATACTGGGCGTTTATCCGGAGGCTCTTTCCCATTTTATCGCCATGGGAGTCGCGCTGATCATGGCGCCTCTCATCGCCTGGAAAACCGGTGGCCGTTTCTACACAGCACGGCCATTCGTCCCCATCGCTACTGACCATCAGCTCGTGCAATGCACGATTTGTGAACATCACTTCGAACCGGAAGATCTCACCCATTGTCCCGCGTATGACGGCACCATCTGTTCACTGTGCTGTTCACTCGATGCCCGTTGCGCAGACGCCTGCAAACCGGGGGCCGGATATCAGGAACAGCTCAACCAGTTTCTCGGAAGCCTGATGCCAAAACCGGTGTTGGCCGGTCTGCGCTCAAGGCTCGGGCATTTTCTGAGCCTGCTGGTACTCATCAACGGCCTTTCCGGCCTGCTGCTGTCCCTGATCTATTTCAAGACGCCGGTCGCTTCACCCGCTGAAGGCCTTCTCTTGTCGGTGACCCTGTGGAAAGTGTTCTTCATTCTGGTGATCGTAACCGGCGTGATCTGCTGGCTGTTCGTGCTCGCCCACGAAAGCCGGGTAGTGGCCGAGGAAGAGTCCCGACGCCAGAACCGCCTCCTGATGGAAGAGATCGTCGCCCACGAACGGACCGACCAGGCTCTTCAGCAGGCAAAAGAACAGGCGGAGGCCGCCAATGGAGCGAAAAGTCGCTACTTGACGGGGATCAGTCACGAACTCCGTTCCCCGCTCAATGCCATCCTCGGCTATGCCCAGTTGATGGAAAACGACGAGACCATCCCTTCCCACCGCAAGGAAGCCCTCGGCGTCATTCGCCGCAGCGGTGAGTACCTCGCCGATCTGATAGAGGGGCTGTTGGATATTTCCAAGATCGAGGCTGGCCGCCTGGACCTGCACCGCGATCAGGTTCGAATAGAGCTGTTGATGGAGCAACTGGTGACCATGTTCCGCCTGCAGGCAGAAGATAAAGGCCTGGCCTTCGATTACCACTGCCCCAACCCGCTTCCGGAAATGGTCACCACCGATGAGAAGCGGCTGCGCCAGATCCTGATCAATCTTCTGTCCAACGCCATTAAATACACGGATCGGGGCGGCGTCTCCCTGACCCTGCGTTATCGCAGTCAGGTCGCCGAGTTCACCGTACGCGATACCGGGGAAGGCATAGCCCCTGAGAATGTGGAACGCATCTTCCGGCCGTTCGAACGTATCCGGACACCGGGGCAAAGCCGGGCCGGCACAGGTCTGGGTCTGACCATTACCCGCCTGCTCACGGAAATCATGGGTGGCGATATCTCGCTGGAGAGCGTACCGGGTCAGGGTAGTGTCTTCCGGGTCAGTCTGATGCTATCAAGCCTGCATTCGTCGACACCCCGCTCGATATCAATGCCGGCCAAACGCATCTACGGTTACCACGGTTCGCGGCGAAAAGTACTGCTGGTGGATGACGATATGTCCCACCGCCAGGTCATGAGGGCCATGCTCTCGCCCCTGGGCTTTGAAATCGTCGATCTTGGCAATGCTATGCAGGTTTTGGCTACCGTTGAGGCGGAGCGCCCTGACATTGTGCTTCTCGACGTGTCCATGCCGGGACAAAGCGGCTGGGAAGTCCTGGCAATGCTACGACAGCACAAACACACCGTGCCTGTCGTGATGGTTTCTGCCGACGCTAACGAGGGCCACCACGCCGCAGACTCACCGCGTCTGCACGATGGCTACATCATCAAACCGGTTCGGCTGAACCTGTTGCTCGACACCATTGCCAGCGTGCTGGATCTCAATTGGCGATTCGATAAGAGCCCGGATCCTCTGGCGGCTATTCCATCACCCGACCATGGCGTTTTGCCTTTACCCAAAATGGAGCATCGCCTGGCTCTGGCCAATCTGGCCCGGATCGGACACCGGAAAGGCCTGCTTGAGGCATTACATGACCTGAAACACAGCGGCGAGGCGGCCGAACCCTTTGCGATTGAGCTCACCAGACTCACCAATGATTTCCAGTTTGAGAAAATTCTTGAACTACTCGAGGTAGCCGAACATGAAGCTTCATAATGACCGGAAGACTGTCGTGATGGTCGTAGATGACGCAGTCGACTCCATTCGAATGATCAACGATGCCATGGAAGAGGCAGGTATGACGGTGCTCGTTGCGCTGGAAGGAAACCAGGCCCTTACGATCAGCCAGAATATCACCCCGGATGTGGTGTTGATGGACGCTTTGATGCCCCATATGGACGGCTTCGAAACTTGTCGTCGATTGAAAGAGAACCCCGCGTTCGCCGATATTCCCATCATCTTCATGACCGGTCTAAGCGATACCGAACACGTTGTTATGGGGCTCAATGCCGGTGGTGTGGATTACGTGACCAAACCGATTAACACCACCGAACTCCTGGCCAGAATGGATGTACACCTGACGAATGCCCGCATGACCCGCAGTGCTCGTAGCGCCCTGGATACGGCCGGTCAGAACCTGTTTGCGGTGGATCGCGAGGCGAATTTGCTGTGGGGCACGCCACAGGTTTGCCAGTACCTGCCCGACGCAGCGCACCCCGAATTCCCCGAGGTACGTGCCAGACTGGAGAAATGGCTGGGCCACCGTCCCGAGCCGGGCCACAGCATGCCAGTCGAAATCATGGGCATCGACAGAACGGTAGAGTTTCTTGCCCTTGTGGATAACCGGGAATACCTGCTGCGGCTGAAAACACCACAGAACCAGAACAGCGCAACAGCAGCCTTGCGGCAGCGGTTCGAGCTGACACTGAGAGAATCCGACGTGTTACTCTGGATCGCGAACGGCAAGACCAACCGGGAGATAGGTCAGATCCTGGATATGAGTCCCCGAACCGTAAACAAACACCTGGAGCAGGTATTCCGGAAACTGGGCGTAGAGAACCGGACGGCGGCCGCAGCCAGTGCAATCCGCTTGTTGGCAATCCAGTAATGGCCTCGGGCACTTTTGCTCATAGCGTCTGTCCATCGGGGTACTGTGAACCTGAAAGCGAGAAGCGCGATGAGAAAGACTGCCACATTTTTATCGGTGCTGGTTCTGATGGGCCTGTCAGGGCTCTTGTTAGCACAGACACCATCCCCCCTCACACCTTTCTCGGAAATGCAGTCCCTGAATGATGGCTGGGAGCCTCTGGAATTCCCCAAGATAGATCAGCTCAGCCGCTATGAACTGACAACCGAAGACGGTCAGCAGGTGGTGCGGGCGACCACGGACGGCGGTGCGTCGGGACTGATCGCACGGGTCAGGCTGGAGCCAACCGATTCGCTGATTCTGCAATGGCGCTGGAAGGTCTCGAATGTGTTCGAAAACGGGGATGCCCGGGAAAAGTCCGGGGACGATTATCCGGCAAGAATCTATGTGGCATTCGAGTTCCAGCCCGAGAAGGCGGGGTTTTTCGAGCGCGCCAAACGCAAGACCGTCGAAGTGTTGTTCGGTGAGTCCCTGCCTGGCAATGCCCTCAACTACATCTGGGCCAATACCCTCGCCGAGGGCAAGATCGTACCCAATCCATACACCGAAAAAACCATGATGATTGCCGTGAATTCCGGATCGGAACAGGTCGGCGAATGGGTCACGGTGGAGCGCGATATCATGGCCGACTATCGGGAAGCGTTTGGCGAGGAACCACCACCGGTGGTGGGTATTGCCATCATGTCGGATTCGGACAACACCGGGGAGAACGCCACGGCCTGGTATGGGGACATCCAGCTAAACCCCTGAACGAAAACCGCTATCGAATAACAGCCATCAGCGAAGTCCATCGGGATAACCGGGGATCATAAAGCCTTCTGTAAACTCTCGTACTGGTGGCACTTCGCCCTTTTCCATGAGCCGCAGATAGGCGTCATCGAACTCGTCACGCAGCAACGCAGCCCTGGGATGCGCGAGAGAGAAAATCCAGGCGGTGTTACGGGTGCGCACCTCCGCTTCACGAATAACGCTATCTGCCCCTTTGATGAGGATTTCCCGGACAGGTTGGCGGTAGTCCAACAGGTAATCGCCGCGTTTTCGTTTCAACATGTCCACGGCAGACCGGTGATTGGGAGCCTCGGTAACTCGAATGTCAGTGTCGTTTTCAAGCCAGGCAAGCAGGCCGGCATAGGTGTAGCCGCCGATTACGATCACTCGTTTTTGCTTGAGTTGATCCAGGTGCTCCAGGGCAGGCGTTTCCTCGCGATACCAGGCACTGAGATATACCGGGAAGGGGCTGACCCAGCTTTCGAGAACATTACCATGAAGAACGGGAACGTCTGTTACTCCTGGCCAGACATCTATCGCACCATTACTCAGATAGAGATAGACCCGACTAACAGGCAAGTAGAGAAACTCGGGCTCATAGCCTGCTTCGGCAGCAACTTTCCGGGTCAGCTCGATGAAGCTGCCAGATGGCGTTCCATCAGCAGACTGGTAGCTGACCGGCGGAAATTCCAGATAGGCCACGCGCAGTATTTTTTTATCCCCGGCTTCCTCGGCTGGTACAGCCATGCCTGCAAAAGCGAGCATTAAAAAGACAATGAACCGGCCAGTCAAAGACTTCCGGTTCATAAGTGCGGAAACAGACAAAAGTTCAGCGTTACTGTGCATGGAATTCGTTTTTTAAGATCTGTTGAAGCAAAGATTAACAGACCCGGGCAAATCTGCACTGACACCGCCCGCAAAAATCCGATCAGAATGTCAAATATGGTTAATAACCATGTACAGACCGACACCGCCCATGACCAGCATGTAGGGAAACGCCATCACCACCATCTTGCCGTAGGACAGCCTAACCAGCGGCGCGATGGCAGACGTCAGCAGGAACAGGAAAGCCGCCTGGCCATTGGGAGTTGCAACGCTGGGAAGGTTGGTACCGGTGTTGATGGCAACTGCCAACTTCTGGAAATGCTCATAGCTGATGGCGCCTGCATCCAGAGCCTGTTTGACTTCACTGATATACACAGTCGCTACGAAGACGTTATCGCTGATCATTGAGAGCACGCCGTTGGCAATGAAGAACATGCCAGGCTGACGGGCTTCAGGAAGCGACAACACGTAGTCAATAATCGGTTTGAACAGGTGCTGTTCGTGAATCACCGCAACCACCGCGAAAAACACCACCAGCAGCGAGGTAAACGGCAGGGATTCCTGGAAGGCCTTGCCAATCTGGTGCTCGTCGGTAACCCCGGTAAAGGAGGTAATCAGAATGATGACGAGCAGGCCAATCAGACCGACCTCGGCCAGATGGAAAGCCAGGCCCACCACCAGAATTGCGGCAGCAAAAGCCTGCACCCAGAGTGCCGCCTGATCAGCCTTGGTACGCTTCGCCCGCTCGTTCTCTGCAAACTCTTCCAGCACCCGGCGCACGGGTTTTGGCAGGCGCCCGCCGTAGCCGAACCAACGCAGCTTCTCCAGGGCCCAACAGGTAAACAACCCGGCCGCCAGCACCGGCACGCTCACAGGCGCCATGTGCAGGAAAAAGCCGGCAAAATCCCAACCCACTACTTTGGCAATCAGCAGGTTCTGGGGTTCGCCCACCATGGTTGCAACGCCACCAAGAGCGGTACCGATAGCACCGTGCATCAACAGGCTGCGCAAAAACGCCCTGAAGTTCTCCAGATCTTCCCGGTGCAGCTCGATCACCTCGTCATCACTGCCGGCGTTATGATCCTTGTGCTGATAGCCCTTACCGGATGCCACCTTGTGGTAAACCGCGTAAAAGCCCACCGCAACGCTGATGATCACCGCGGTAACCGTAAGTGCATCCAGGAAGGCCGATAGAATCGCTGCCGCGCAGCAGAACAAAAGAGACAAAGCCGACTTGGAACGCACACCCACCAGAATCTGGGTGAAGGTCACCAGCAGCAGTTCCTTCATGAAGTAGATGCCGGCCACCATGAACATCAGCAGCAGGATCACCGGGAAGTTGGTGAGCACTTCCAGATACACCGCATCCGGCGTTGTCAGACCAATCAAAAGCGCCTCGACCGCCAGCAGGCCACCGGGCAGAAGCGGGTAACACTTCAGGGCCATGGCCAGGGTAAAGATAAACTCGGCAATCAAAAGCCAGCCGGCCGTTCCCGGCCCCAGGGTCCACATGACAATCGGGTTGGCGATGAGAAACAGCAGGATGACCTGCTTGTACCAGACGGGCGCCTTGCCAAGGAAATTGTGGGTAAAGCCGGAAATAACGGTATTGGGCATTACGGAAATCTTCTGAGAAAACGGGTTATTGGTATTGTGTCGTTTAACGCCCGCATCTTCCTTGATTCTTGCGTACCGGGGTATTGGTCAAAGGTACAAATGGGAGACCGCTTTTGGTCTCACTAACCATCGAAAGGGAGGTGGACGACTAAAAACACAGATAGTGAGCTTGAAATTGCTGAGCAAAACAGCTTAACCGAGCCCACATTTTAACCGATTCGAGCCATAAAAAGACTGCTTAGTAAAAAATAAACTGCCTCGAAGCTGAGCAGATAGCAAGAATCCGCCAACAGGCGGATTCTTCGACAACCAATACGCTTTCCGTGAGGACGCTTATTCCACTGTAACACTCTTGGCAAGGTTCCGCGGCTGATCCACATCGGTACCCTTCAGTACGGCCACATGGTAGGACAGCAGCTGGAGTGGCACGGTGTACACGATCGGCGCGGTAATCGGATGCACGGACGGAATCTGCATCACATGCAGGCCCTCTTCCGCTTTGACGCCGGCCTTTTTATCGGCGAAAACGAAAAGCTCGCCACCGCGGGCCCGAACCTCTTCCAGGTTGGATTTCAGCTTCTCAACCAGGTCGTTGTTGGGAGCGACAGTGACCACCGGCATTTCGCTGTCGACCAGGGCAAGGGGGCCGTGCTTGAGCTCGCCGGCAGGGTAGGCCTCGGCGTGGATGTAGGAGATTTCCTTGAGCTTGAGGGCACCTTCAAGAGCCACCGGGAACTGGGAACCGCGTCCCAGGAACAGGCTGTGGTTCTTATCCATGAATGCCTTGGACATCTCGGCGATCTCGCCATCCAGGGCCAGCACATCACTGACCTGGCCAGGCACGAGGTGGAGGGCCTCGACGATTTCAGCTTCCTGCTCCTCGGGCAGCCCATTATGACGGGCCAGAGCTAGGGTAAAGATCAGCAATGCCGTGAGCTGGGTGGTGAATGCCTTGGTGGAGGCCACGCCGATTTCCGGTCCGGCCTGGGTCATGATCACCAGATCGGATTCCCGCACGAGGGAACTACCCGGCACGTTACAGATGGCCAATGCTGCCCGGAAACCTGCTTTTTTCGCCTGACGCAGGGCCGCCAGGGTATCGGCGGTTTCGCCGGACTGGGAAATACAGAGGAACAGGGTGTCCTGCTGGATCACGTGCTTGCGATAGCGGAATTCGGAAGCCACCTCCACGGAACAGGCAACGCCCGCCAGCTCCTCAATCCAGTAACGGGCTACCATACCGGCATGGTAACTGGTGCCACAGGCAATGATCTGGACGTGACGAACGTTCTCCAGGAGGTTAGCGGCCTCAGTACCCAAGGCCTGTTCAAGAACCCGGGTCTTGGTGACCCGGCCTTCCATGGTCGCCTTGATCACTTTGGGCTGCTCGTAGATTTCCTTGAGCATGAAGTGGCGGTACTCGCCCTTGTCGGCGGAATCGGCGCCGTGTTCGAAGCGGGTTACGTCCCGCTCCGCCGGCTGGCCCTCGCGATCAAGAATGCTGATGCCATCCTTCCGGATGTCGGCAATGTCACCTTCTTCCAGGAACATAAAGCGATCGGTTACCGGCAGCAGAGCCAACTGGTCGGAGGCGATAAAATTCTCGCCGATACCCACGCCAATCACCAGGGGGCTGCCCTCACGACAGACCACCATATGGTCCGGTTCATCGGCATGGACAACAGCCAGGGCATAGGCACCGCGAAGGCGAGCAATGGAGGCCCGAACGGAATCGTGAAGGTTACGCAGGGCGCGGTAGTTCTTCTCGATCAGGTGGGCAACGACTTCGGTATCGGTCTGCGAGGTGAACTCGAAACCGTCAGCCCGGAGTTCTTCGCGCAGCTCCTGGTAGTTCTCGATAATACCGTTATGGACGATGGCCAGATGCTCACCGGACATGTGCGGATGGGCGTTGACCTGGGACGGCTCGCCATGGGTGGCCCAGCGGGTGTGAGCAATGCCCAGATGACCGGCGAGAGGGTTTGCTGCCATGGCCTCCCCGAGAGCTGCAACCTTGCCTACTTCCCTGGCGCGCTGGACACTGTGGTCGCCACCTATTACAGCCATACCGGCGGAATCATATCCCCGGTATTCCAGACGGCGCAGACCCTCAAGCAGGATGCCCTGAACGTCCCTTTCCGAAACTGCGCCTACAATTCCACACATGCTGCTCTACCTGTCTGTTGATCGTTTGTATCAGTGTTTCTTCGGCTTTTCCCAACCGGCAATATTACGCTGCCGGCCCCGGGCGACTGCAAGCTCGTGATCGGCAACGTCGCGGGTAATGGTCGAACCCGCGCCAATGGTGGCATCCGCTGCTACAGTTAACGGGGCAACCAAAGCCGTATTGGAACCGACAAAGACGCCGTCACCGAGCACGGTGCGGTACTTGTTCACACCATCATAATTACAGGTGATGGTTCCTGCACCCACATTCACATTACGGCCCAGTGAGGCATCACCCACATAACTCAGATGATTGATCTTGCTGCCCTCGCCGACGATGGCCTTTTTGGTTTCCACAAAGTTGCCAACTTTGGTATTCGCCGCCAGCTCGGTGCCCGGCCGGATCCGGGCAAACGGTCCGATCTGGGCATTGGCGCCAATCACCGCGCCCTCGATCACACTGTTTGCCTTGATCTCCACGCCATCTTCAATGGTGGCGTCCTTGATGACGCAACCAGGGCCAATGGATACATTACTGCCAAGGCTGACGTTGCCCTCGAACACCACGTTCACATCAATCCAGAGGTCATTCCCGATACTCAGCTCGCCACGGACGTCAATCCGTGCGGGATCCGCGAGTGTCGCACCTTCTGTCATCAGCCGGTCAGCCTGCTGGCGCTGGTACCAGCGTTCCAGTTCGGCCAGTTGCAGGCGATTGTTGACTCCCTGCACTTCAAACGGATTCTCCGGCTGAGACACCGAAACACCCAGGCCCTGCTCCACCGCCATGGCGATAATGTCAGTGAGGTAGTACTCGCCCTGGGCGTTGCTATTGGAGAGCGTCGGCAGCCAGTTCTTCAGATGTTTCGCTGACGCCGCCAAAATGCCGGTATTCACCTCGCGGATCTGCTGCTGCTCGGGGGATGCGTCTTTCTGCTCGACGATTGACTGCACGTCGCCATCAGCATTCCGGACAATCCGTCCGTATCCCTGGGGATTGTCCATGGTGACCGTCAAAAGACCCAGGGTGTTGTCATCCAGGGTACCGACCAGTCCCTCGAGGGTTTCATAGCGGGTCAGCGGCACATCGCCATAGAGCACGAGAACCCGTGCGTCATCCGGCAGATCCGGCAGGGCCTGAGCCACAGCGTGACCGGTACCCAGCTGTTCGCTCTGGGTCACCCAGTTTACCGAGGCTTCGTCCGTGGCTTCCCGGACCTTGTCAGCCCCATGGCCGATCACCGTATGGATCTTTTCGGCACCCAGGAGTTTGGCGGTGTCGATGACGTGATGGAGCATCGGGCGGCCGGCAATGGGATGAAGCACCTTGGGCAGTGCGGATTTCATTCTGGAACCCTGGCCGGCGGCCAGAATGACGACGTGTAGCGGGCTCATCTCAGTTCTACCCCTGTGAGTGATCGGGTAAACATTCCAAAAAAGAAAAACCGCGTCCTAATTGGCCTCCAAGGTTGTTCATGGACAACAAACCTTGCCGGCCTTTTCAGGATGCGGTCTTGTCTCAGGCGAGATCCAGAAACGGAAAAACGATCCTATCGAACGTTCTTACGCAGTTTCTGCAAGGTGCGCAGCTGAGCAGCGGCTTCCGCCAGCTCAACAGCAGCACGTGAGTATTCAAACTCGCCTGTTTTGTTCGCCAGTGCCTTCTCGGCTTCTTTCTGCGCTTCCAGTGCCGCAGCCTCGTCCACATCCTTTGCACGAACGGCGGTATCGGCCATGAGGGTGATGATGTTGGGCTGCACTTCCAGGTATCCCCCGGAAACGTACAGTATTTCTTCATCACCACCCTGTTTGACAATCCGCACAGCGCCGGGCTTGAGCGCGGTCAGTAGCGGAGCATGGCCAAGCTGGATGCCCATTTCACCTTCAGTCCCGGTGGCAGTCAGTACTTCCACCAGCCCGGAGAAGATCTTCTCTTCGGCACTTACGACGTCGCAGTGTACGGTCATAACCATTTCTTACGCCTCTTGCGTCAGAAAGTGAAGGTCGCTTATTTGCTTTCCTTCGCTTTCATTGACTTCGCCTTCTCGATAGCTTCCTCGATGCCACCACACATATAGAAAGCCTGCTCCGGCATATCGTCGTAATCACCGTTGAGGATGCCTTCGAAGCTGGCGATGGTCTCCTTCAGGGAGACATACTTACCGGGAGAGCCGGTAAACACTTCCGCTACGTGGAATGGCTGGGACAGGAAACGCTCGATTTTACGGGCGCGTGAAACGGTCAGCTTGTCTTCTTCAGACAGCTCGTCCATACCCAGAATGGCGATGATGTCCTTCAGTTCCTTGTAACGCTGTAGAACGTTCTGAACGCCACGGGCAACATTGTAGTGTTGCTCGCCAATCACCAGCGGATCCAGCTGACGGGACGTAGAGTCGAGCGGATCGATCGCCGGATAGATACCCTTGGATGCGATGTCACGGCTCAGTACCACTGTCGCGTCAAGGTGCGAGAAGGTGGTTGCCGGAGAGGGGTCAGTCAAGTCATCTGCCGGTACGTATACCGCCTGGATGGAGGTGATGGAGCCATCCTTGGTGGAGGTAATACGCTCCTGAAGTTCACCCATCTCCTGAGCCAGTGTCGGCTGGTAACCTACTGCTGACGGCATACGGCCGAGCAGTGCGGATACTTCGGTACCGGCCAGGGTGTAACGGTAGATGTTGTCGACGAACAACAGAACGTCACGGCCTTCGTCACGGAACTTCTCGGCCATGGTAAGGCCGGTCAGGGCAACACGCAGACGGTTTCCAGGGGGCTCGTTCATCTGGCCGTAAACCATGGCAACCTTATCGAGAACGTTGGACTCCTTCATTTCGTAGTAGAAGTCGTTACCTTCCCGGGTCCGCTCACCAACACCTGCGAATACAGAGAGACCGGAGTGCTCTTTCGCGATGTTGTTGATCAGTTCCATCATGTTTACGGTTTTACCAACACCGGCACCACCGAACAGACCAACCTTACCACCCTTGGCAAACGGGCAAATCAGGTCGATAACCTTGATGCCGGTTTCCAGCAGGTCAGCTGAGGCTGACTGGTCGGCATAGCCGGGTGCTTTACGGTGGATAGCCCAGCGCTCGTCTTCGCCGATGTCGCCCTGCTCGTCAATGGGACGACCCAGAACGTCCATGATGCGACCCAGAGTCTTGGTGCCCACGGGAACGGAAATTGGTTTGCCGGTATTCTCGGCTTTCAGGCCACGCTTGAGGCCTTCAGTGCTGCCCATGGCGATGGTACGTACAATGCCGTCGCCCAGCTGCTGCTGAACTTCCAGAGTTGTCTCACCACCTTCAAGCAGCAGTGCGTCGTAAACGCCCGGAACGGAGTCACGTGGAAATTCCACGTCGATAACCGCGCCTATGATCTGAACGATGTGTCCGCTACTCATGCTCGGTTCCTCGTTATCTTAATAGTCAATAAAACCAGTAGGATTGTGGGCAGGATCAGACCGAAGCCGCGCCGCTCACAATCTCCGAAATTTCTTGCGTAATGGCTGCCTGACGGGCCTTGTTGTAAGCCAACTGTAGCTCGTCAATGATGCTACCCGCGTTATCTGTCGCGCTCTTCATGGCAATCATCCGCGCAGCCTGCTCGCAGGCCAGATTCTCTACCACTCCCTGATAGACCTGGGATTCGATATAACGTGGCATCAACCCATCCAGGATGGGCCGTGAATCAGGCTCGTAGATGTAATTCCACTGGTGACCAACTTCTTCATCCTGGCTTTCCGGCAGAGGCAGAAGCTGCTTGGACTTCGGCTGCTGGGTCATGGTGTTTACAAACTCGTTGTAAATGACATAAAGACGATCAATCTTGCCGTCTTCGAATGCATCAAGCATGACCTTGACGTTACCGATGAGCTTCTCTGCGCTTGGGCTGTCCCCCAAGTGGGTCAGGGCTGCTACCACGTTTCCGCCATAACTGCGAAAGAATGAGGCCCCTTTTTGCCCGATAGCGCAGAGATCGGTCTCTACACCTTTATCTTTCCACTGCTTCATTTCACGCACGAGCAATTTGAAGGCGTTACCGTTCAGGCCACCGCACAATCCCCGATCAGAGGAAATCACGATGTAACCCACACAATTAACTTCCCGCTCACGCATGAAGGGATGCACGTAATCCTTGTTGGACTTTGCTATGTGTCCGATTACCTGCCGCATCTTTTCGGCATAAGGGCGTGTCGCCTTCATGCGTTCCTGAGCCTTGCGCATCTTGCTCGCCGCGACCATTTCCATGGCGCTAGTGATCTTCTGCGTGCTCTTGATGCTTCCGATCTGATTGCGTATTTCTTTTCCTGCGGCCATAAGTCACTGCCTTTTCAAGTTAGACACTCATGTGGACAAGAAAGCCCGCCGCGACGGGCTTCCAGTCGTTACCAGCTTTGAGTGGTCTTGAATTTCTCCAAAGCAGCTTTCAGGCCGGAAATGATGTCATCATCGTACTTGCCTTCGGCGCCAATCTTATCGAGCAGGTCTTTTTGCTCAGCGCGCATCCAGTCGAGAAGCTGAGCTTCGAACTGAACCACTTTATTGACGTCGACATCATCCAGGAAGCCTTCGTTGGCTGCGTACAGTACGGTACCCATCTCAGCAACCGACATTGGGCTGTACTGGTTCTGCTTCATCAGCTCGGTGACGCGCTGACCATGCTCCAACTGCTTACGAGTCGCCTCATCCAGATCTGACGCGAACTGAGCGAACGCCGCCAGCTCGCGATACTGGGCGAGGGCCAGACGGATGTTACCGCCGAGCTTCTTCATGATCTTGGTCTGGGCAGAGCCACCAACCCGCGATACCGAAACACCCGCGTTCATTGCCGGACGGATACCGGAGTTGAAGAGGTTGGTTTCCAGGAAGATCTGACCATCGGTGATGGAAATTACGTTGGTTGGTACGAACGCAGAAACGTCACCGGCCTGGGTTTCGATGATCGGCAGTGCAGTCAGGGAACCGGTCTTGCCTTTCACTTCGCCATTGGTGAGTTTTTCAACTTCATCAGCGTTGATCCGGGACGCACGCTCGAGCAGACGGGAGTGCAGATAGAATACGTCACCCGGGTAAGCTTCACGGCCTGGCGGACGACGCAGCAGCAGGGAGATCTGGCGATAAGCCACAGCCTGCTTGGACAGATCATCGTAGATGATCAGAGCGTCTTCACCGCGGTCACGGAAGTATTCGCCCATGGAAGTGCCGGAGTACGGAGCCAGGAACTGCATCGCTGCGGGATCTGCGGCGCCTGCGGCAACGACGATGGTATGATCCATCGCACCGTGCTCTTCCAGTTTGCGCACAACAGCGGCAATAGAAGACTGCTTCTGGCCAACGGCAACATAGATACACTTGATGCCGGTATTCTTCTGGTTGATGATCGCGTCGATGGCGACGGCGGTCTTACCGATCTGACGGTCACCGATGATCAGCTCACGCTGACCGCGACCGATCGGCACCATGGTATCGATCGCCTTCAGGCCAGTCTGAACAGGCTCATCAACGGATTGACGTGCAATAACGCCCGGCGCAACCTTCTCGACCGGTGAGGTGAGGGAGGTGCCCAGATCGCCTTTGCCATCGATCGCGTTACCGAGACCATCGACCACACGACCCATCAGTTCTGGACCAACCGGCACTTCAAGGATACGTCCGGTACAACGAACCTTCTGACCCTCGGCCAGGTCTTCGTAGTCGCCCAATACAACAGCACCTACCGAATCACGCTCCAGGTTCAGCGCCATACCGTATGTGCCATTGGCAAATTCGATCATCTCGCCGTACATAACGTCGGCAAGACCGTGGATAAGTACGATACCGTCAGAAACCGACAGGATCGTACCTTCGTTTTTTGCTTCGGAAGAGATATCGAGCTTTTCGATCCTCTTCTTGATGATGTCACTGATCTCGGATGGATTCAGTTGCTGCATGCCTTTGTCCTCAAACCTTGTGCTGAAATCAGGAGCCCATAGCCCTGGCCATCTTGGCCAGTTTGCCTCGGACTGAAGCGTCGATAACCAGATCACCCGTATTTACTACCACGCCGCCAATCAGGGACTGATCGACGGCGGTTTCCAGGGCCACCTTGCGCTCCAGCTTTTTGGACAGCGCTTCGATGAGCTTCTGCTGCTGCTCTTCGGTCAATTCAAATGCCGTGCTCACCTTCAGTTTGACTGTGCGCTCAAGATCCGCGCGGTAAAGGCTGAACAGGGCTGAAATTTCCGGCAACAACGGCAGGCGCTTGTTTTCAGCAAGAATCAACAGGAAGTTTCTGAGTGCTTCAGGCAGCGGCTCTTCAAAACAGTCAGCGAAGAGTTCCGCCTTGCGTTGCTCAGACAGGCCAGGAATGGCCAGAATGTTCTTTACCTCTTGGTCAGCCGCCACCTGAGCCGCGAAAGCCAGAGCCTGATCCCACAGATCAACAGCTTTCTGGTCTTGCGCAGCACCAAAAACGGCCTTCGCGTAGGGTCGGGCTAACGTAGTAAGTTCTGCCATGGTGACCCTCGCTTAGAGTTCTGCGGCCAGCTTGTCCAGCATCTCGCTGTGAGCTTTGGCATCTACAGAGGTTTCCAGGATCTTCTCGGCACCAGCAACAGCCAATGTAGCGACTTCTGCTCTGAGTGCATCGCGAGCCTGGACACGCTCCTGCTGAATTTCCGCCCTGGCCTGTTCAAGGAGCTTTTCGCCTTCTTTGCGAGCATCATCCTTGGAGGCTTCTACAATCTGGGCGGCACGCTTGTTTGCCTGATCAATCAGGGCAGCAGACTCTTCTTTCGCCTTTTGAAGCTCTTGGGAAGCTTTTTGTTGGGCAAGCTCCAGATCCAGAGAAGCCCGATCTGCAGCAGAAAGGCCGTCGGCTATTTTTTTCTGGCGCTCTGCCATGGCAGCCGTGATAGGCGGCCATACATATTTGACGCAGAACCAGACGAAAATAGCGAAAGCAATCGATTGCCCTATCAACGTAAGGTTTATATTCACGGCGATATACCTCTTGCTATTCGTTGCGTCCCGGTTAACGGGAAGTGGGGCGCGGCATCAGCCGGCGCCCTCAGGTCTCGTTTTGATTAACCAGCAACAACGAAGATCAGGTACATAGCAATACCAACACCGATCATGGGAACGGCGTCAAGCAGACCAGCCATGATGAAGGCTTTGGTTTGCAGCTGGTTGGCCATTTCAGGCTGGCGAGCGGTGGAATCCAGAAGCTTGCCGCCCAGCAGACCAAAACCGATACCGGCGCCCAGGGCACCCAGACCGATAATAAGCGCAGCTGCGATGTATACCATTTCCATTGAAGACTCCTCAGTTTTTCAGATAGTTAAGGGTTTGTTTACAGAATAGATTAATGATCTTCGTGCGCTGCGCTGAGGTAGACCACAGTCAGCGTTGTAAAGATGAAAGCCTGCAGCGTAACCACCAAGATGTGGAAGATAGCCCAGGGAACATTCAGCGTCCACTGGATCCACAATGGCAGAAGCGCGATCAGGATGAATACCACTTCACCGGCGTACATGTTACCGAACAGACGCAGTGCCAGGCTGATCGGCTTGATGATCAAGGCCAGGATCTCGAGCACCAGGTTGAACGGAATCAGCAGCCAGTGATTGAACGGGTTAAAAGACAGCTCTTTGGCAAAACCTCCTGGGCCCTTGACCTTGAAGCTGTAATACAGAATAAGAAGGAATACGCCGATCGAGATTCCAAAGGTTCCGTTGGGATCAGTGGTAGGCACGATTTTGAAGTAGCCCAAGCCGAGAGCCGAAGCAATAGAAGGGATGTAGTCAACCGGGATCAGCTTCAGAGTGTTCATGAGCAGGATCCACACGAAAATAGTCAGCGCGAGCGGCGCAACAAGCGGATTCTTGCCATGGAACACGTCTCGTACGATGCCCTGAACAAATTCGAAGGTCATCTCTACTGCATTTTGAAGACCGCCCGGAGTATCAGTGGTCACCTTTTTGGCGACAAACCGGAAGAGTCCTAGAAAGAGAACTCCCATGGCAATGGACCAGCCGAGGGTATCGACGTGGAATGCCATGAAGCCCATATCGGCAGCTTCCTGGCCGGTTTTGGCGAATGTCCAGGTCGCTTCCTGCAGCACTGTGACGTCGCTACTGTAGGGATCGACTCGCTCATAGCCTTCCGGAAGTTTGCCGTAGGTGAGGTTGGTAAGGTGGTGCTTTATATACTCTACTGGGGTATCAGCTGCCATACTGCTCTCGTCCAGTCATCGCTGTGGGCGCGGCCGGATAAGCCAGCGCAAAGCCGTACCTATCGCAACCATCACAGCAAAAGTGAATAACAGAGCCGGCCCGTGGACTGACTCCATTAAAGTGAAAACGGCCGCAAAAAAAATCGCGGTAAGGGCAATTTTGATACTCGCTGCCCTGAACATATTACTGACCGCCAGTTGCATCTGGCGAGCACCCTCAAACCGATAGGTCCGGTGCGCAAAATAGGCGTTGGGTATGACAAAAATAAGACCGCCTATAAACGCGGAATACCCAGCTGCTCTGCTCTCGATCAACCACAGTAAGCTGATGACGACTAAAAGAACCATCTCTATGATCAGCCACTCTTTAAGCGGCACGTACGTGATGGCTTTTCTGAAACCTGTCATGTCACCAGCTGTTGTTACAAGCGCGCGAAATTATATGTGTTAACCGATGCCCGTTCAACAAGAGCCGCCCAAATTCGCGGTTAAAAATCAACCAGCACATCCGCTCAAATCGTTCTAATTGACACAGGTTGTGTCATCAAATATTGATGATTACAACATGTAGTATTTTTAAGAAAAACTAGCACTTTAGAATGATTTACATCTGGCACTAGCGAATATGACCCAAAATCCCGTCAAGTTCGTCGAGGGAACTGTACTCGATCACCAGCTTGCCTTTGCCACGCTGGCCATGATCGATCGACACTCGTGCACCCAGTCGCTCCGCGAGATCATCCTGGAGCGCGCGAATGTTGGGGTCCACCACTCCCTTTTTCCGGGATTTGCTGTCCGGTGTTTCCTGCTGCACCCGCCGTACCAAAGCTTCAGTCTGGCGAACCGACAGGGATTTGGCCACCACCTGTTTGGCCACCTGCATCTGCAGTTCCGGCGCCAGGGTCAGCATTGCCCGGCCGTGGCCCATTTCCAGATCGCCATGCTCGAGCATAATACGAACGTCTTCGGACAAACCGATCAGTCGAAGCAGGTTGGTAATGGTCGTACGGGATTTGCCCACGGCTTCGGCCACCTGGGCCTGGGTCAGGCCGAACTCGTCCTGCAAGCGCTGAAGAGCGAAAGCTTCTTCAATGGGATTGAGGTTCTCACGCTGGATGTTCTCGATCAGCGCCATCGCGATGGCGGCTTCATCGGGGACATCCCGGATGATGGCAGGGATGCTGTCCAGGCCGGCCATCTGGGTGGCCCGCCAGCGGCGCTCACCGGCGATCAGCTCGTACCGGCCTTCAGCGATGGGACGAACCACCACCGGCTGCATCACGCCTTGTTGGCGAATGGAATCTGCCAGTTCCTGCAGGGCGGCGGGGTCCATGTCGCGCCGGGGCTGGTACCGGCCACGCTGGATCAGATCAATGGGAACTTCGCGGAGCTCACCGTCGTGGTCTTTGAGCTCCTGGTCAAGATTGACCTTGGAGCCCGCCAGCAGGGCGCCCAGTCCACGTTCACCCAAACCTCGTTTCTTCGCCGCCATGGTGTCAGTCATTCTTCCCGTTGAATATCGTTGTGCTTAAGTGAGTGACAGGGCGGTATGTTACACCGCAACCGGCGCGGATGTCTTTTTTGAACCGTGGCGGCGAACCATTTCGCCCGCCAGGGCCAGGTAGGCGATCGCACCCTTGGAGGCGCGGTCGTATTTCAGGGCCGGAATCCCATAGCTGGGGGCCTCGGCCAGACGGACATTGCGGGGAATCACTGCACGATACACCTTGTCGCCAAAGTACTCGCTCAGCTGGCCGGAAACGTCCAGGGTAAGGCTGTTGCGAGGGTCGTACATGGTACGCAGAATGCCTTCCACCTGCAGATTCGGATTGACCGTTTCCTGAATCTGCTCAACGGTGTTCATCAGCGCGGCCAATCCTTCCAATGCATAGTACTCGCATTGCATTGGAATCAGCACCGAGTCTGCCGCCGAGAGCGCATTCACTGTCAACAGGCTGAGCGATGGCGGGCAATCGATGAGGATGTAATCGTAATTATCACGAACGGTGTTCAACGCCAGTCTCAGGCGGTGTTCGCGACCAATCTCGTTCATCAGTTCGACTTCGGCCGCCGTCAGGTCACCGTTGGCCGGAAGGATATCGAAGCCGGAAGCCTCGGCGGGAATGATCACCTCGGCGGCGCTGGCGCGCTTGGTCAGCATGTCGTAGCCGGACAGTTCCAGGGCGTTTTTATCCACACCGCTGCCCATGGTGGCGTTGCCCTGGGGATCCATATCCACCAGCAGCACCCCACGCTTGGTGGCGGCCAGGGAGGCAGCAAGGTTGACGCAGGTGGTGGTTTTGCCCACACCGCCTTTCTGATTGGTCACTGCAATCACGCGCGCCATGTCCTGCCTCCTTGTTTATGGGTTACCGGTTCAGAAATTGGACTGCCAAACTACCGGGAATTCACGGTCCGGGCGATCACCAGCAGATGGCGGTCGCCATCGGCGCCCGGTACGGCCAGGGAATGGCTGGATGTTACCTGCCAGCCAGCCGGAAGGGCAGACACTTCATCATCCGGAAACTGACCTTTCATGGCAAGGAACTCACCCTCATTTGCCAACAGATCGCCGCACCAGCCCACCAGATTCTCGAGCGCGGTAAAGGCGCGGCTGCTGATCTGGCTGAAGGGTTCCGGAGGATTGCAATCTTCCGCGCGCCCGTGAACAACCTCGACATTTTCCAGGCCGAGCTCCAGCACACACTGGTTGAGAAAACGGGTCTTCTTGCCGTTGCTGTCGAGCAGGGTAAAGCGCTTTTCGGGCAGGGCGATCGCCAGGGGAATACCGGGCAGGCCGCCGCCGGCGCCCACATCCAGAAGATGATCCGTCGTTACCCACGGCAGAATGCTCAGGCTGTCGAGCAGTTGCCGGGACACCATCACACGCTCATCACGTACAGCCGTGAGGTTGTACGCCCGGTTCCACTTGTTGAGCAGGCCCAGAAAAGCCAGAAGCTTTTCCTGCCGATCCTCATCCAGGAACAGGCCCATTGTGGCCAGTCCATCCCGGAGCTGGCCGTGCCAGGGTGACTTGGTCATGGGCGCGGATCAGGCCGACTGTTTGCGCAGCAGGTCGCGCTTTTTCAGGTGCACCAGGATCTGGCTCACCGCCGCCGGGGTCACACCCTGGATACGTGAGGCCTGAGCCACGGTTTCCGGCCGCACGGTCTTGAGCTTCTGCTTGATCTCGTTGGACAGGCCGCCGATAACGTCATAATCCAGATCCACCGGCAGAGCGGTGTTCTCGTTTTTACGGAGCCGCTCGATCTCGTCCGTCTGACGGGAAATATAACCCTCGTACTTGATCTCGATTTCCACCTGATCCGCGACCACCGGATCGTCGGCCTGCTCTGCACCGATTTTGGCGATGTGGTTGTAGACAATCTCGGGGCGACGCAGCAGCTCAGCCAGGGACTGGTCCCGGGTCATCGGCTGCTTGAGAAAGCCGTTGGCCCGTTCACCGGCCTCAGTGTTCGGATGGATCCGGGTGGCTTCCAGGCGGCTGCGCTCGTTGGTGATCGCCTCACGCTTGTCATTGAACTTCTGCCAGCGCTCGTCGTTCACCAGACCGAGCTTGCGGCCGGTTTCGGTCAGGCGCAGGTCGGCGTTGTCCTCGCGCAGGATCAGACGGTACTCGGCGCGGCTGGTAAACATGCGGTAAGGCTCGGACGTACCCATGGTAATCAGGTCATCCACCAGCACACCCAGATAGGCCTCGTCCCGGCGCGGGTACCACTCGTCTTTGTCCTGGGACCGCAGGGCAGCGTTGATCCCTGCCAACAGACCCTGGGCCCCGGCTTCTTCATAGCCGGTGGTGCCGTTGATCTGGCCGGCAAAATACAGGCCCTGGATGAACTTGGTTTCCAGGGTATGGCGCAGGTCCTGCGGATTCAGGTAATCGTATTCGATGGCGTAACCCGGCCGGGTAATGTGGGCATTTTCAAAGCCGGGAATCGAACGCACCGCCGCCAACTGGATATCAAACGGCAGGCTGGTGGAAATACCGTTCGGGTAGAGCTCGTTGGTAGTCAGGCCTTCCGGTTCTACAAAGATCTGGTGTGAATCCTTGTCGGCAAAGCGGTTTACCTTGTCTTCGATAGACGGGCAGTAGCGGGGGCCCACACCTTCAATGCTGCCGGCAAACATCGGCGAACGGTCAAAACCGCTGCGGATAATATCGTGTGTCTGTTCGGTGGTCCGGGTCACGTAGCAGCAGACCTGTTCCGGGTGCTGGCTCCGGCTGCCGATAAAGGACATCACCGGGGTGGGATCATCCCCCCACTGCTCCTGCATTACCGAGAAATCCACAGACCGGGCGTCGATGCGAGGCGGCGTGCCGGTTTTAAGGCGACCAACGTTGAAAGGCAGTTCCCGCAAGCGCTGTGCCAGGGCATTGGCCGGTGCATCACCGGCCCGGCCGCCGGCATGGTGCTGCATTCCAATGTGAATAACGCCGCCCAGGAAAGTACCGGTGGTAAGCACCACGGTCCTGGCGTTGAAGCGAATACCGGTCTGGGTCACGACACCGGTCACCTGGTCGTTTTCCACAATCAGATCGTCCGCCGCCTGCTGGAACAGTGTCAGGTTCGGCTGGCTTTCCAGGGTATGGCGGATGGCGGCTTTGTAAAGCACACGGTCAGCCTGGGCACGGGTGGCGCGCACGGCCGGCCCCTTGCGGCTATTCAGGACCCGGAACTGGATGCCAGCCTTGTCCGTGGCCTCGGCCATGGCACCGCCAAGCGCATCGATTTCTTTTACCAGATGGCTTTTACCAATACCGCCGATGGCCGGGTTGCAGGACATCTGACCCAGGGTCTCAATGTTGTGGGTCAGCAGCAGGGTCTGGGAACCCATGCGCGCAGCCGCCAGCGCGGCCTCGGTACCGGCATGGCCACCACCAATGACAATGACATCGAAACGGGTCGGAAAATCCACAGCTCACCTCGGAAATCGGGCTTATAAAAGGGTATAAAAACAGGGCGGCGAGTATAACGCTTCACCCGGGAAATTGCAGTCAGGATGTGCAAATTTTAACCAGAGACGAACCACGTTGAAAGCGGCAGTGGCCTGGTCAGGGCTCAAAGGGGACTTTTCCGAGCGTTAAATGGATAGTGGAAAACCGAAACCTACGGCTTTTCATGGGTTTGGATCACTCTTCTCAGAAAAGTTTTCAAGAAAGTTATCCACATGCAAGACTACTTATTATTCACCCTAAAAAAACACCTAGGTTATTGTTTTATCTTATTATACAGAAAGTAATCCAGAGGCTTTCCGTAGGTTGTCCAACTAATTATCCACAGAACTGCCGGCTGTTTTTCGTCGAAGTCGCCATACCACCAGCAACACCAACCCGTTCAGGAGCGAGAGCAGCAGGAAAAACCCCGGAATGCTTACCTCCAACACACCGAGCACCACAATTCCGGCCAGGGCGCTCACCACCATGAACAACGCATTAATGACATTCAGCGCAGCAATGATACGGGCACGTTTGGTCCGTGGCGTTTCGTGCTGAATAAAGGCGTACAGAGGCACGATGAAAAGACCGCCACAAATCCCGATGCCGACCAGATCCATCAAAACTCTCAGATAGACAGGATCGGTCAACAGGGTCCACCAGGTGGAGGCCATGGGGTCATCCGGCACCGCAAAATACAGGTCTATCCCGAACAGGCTCAGCCCCAGGGCACCCCAGGGCACAGGTGACAGGGTGATCCGGTGTTTGGTGAGCCGCTCGCACATCATGGAGCCGATGGAAATGCCGATGGTGAACATGGCCAGCAGCAGGGTGACAACGGTTTCGTCGCCAAGCAGATTGGTGCGGGCAAAATTGGGAAACTGGGTCAGATAGGCAGCACCAAGAAACCAGAACCAGGATATGGTCAGTACCGCCAGCAACACCTGCCGGCGCTCGGCCGCCAGAGCCATCAGTCTCCAGGTTTCCACCACCGGCCGGAAACGCACCGTCACACCGGAACCGTCGGGTTCGGTCCCCGGCACCTGGCGCGCCGCCAGGTAGCCGAGTACCGCCATCACCACAACGGCAATCGCCGTCAAGCGGGCCGCGGTCTCAAGCCCCATCAGCAAACCCGCGGCAATAGTGCCCAACAGAATTGCTACAAAGGTGCCCATACCAACCAGGCCATTGCCGCCCACCAGCTCATCGTCCGCCAACACCTGGGGCAGGATCGCGTATTTCACCGGACCGAAGAACGTGGACTGGGTACCCATCAGGAACAGCAGAACCAGCAACAACTCGTACCAGCCGAACCACAGTCCGAGTGCAGCAACGGCCATGATGACAATTTCCGCCAGCTTCACATTCCGGATGATCCGGGATTTTTCGTAGCGATCCGCCATCTCGCCGGCAATCCCGGAAAACAGGAAAAACGGCAGTATGAAGAGGAAAGCGGCCAGGTTAACCACCACATTCACCGACATCCCCATCAAACCGCCGGCATTGAAGGTGATCAGCAGCAGCAGCGCGTTCTTGAACAGATTGTCGTTGAAGGCGCCAGAGAACTGGGTCAGATAAAACGGCAGGAACCGGCGTTGGCCAAGCAAACGGAACTGACTTTTCGATGGCATCAAGAAACCCTGTTTTGGTGCGTTGCCGCCATTGCGACCGAAAATCTGCCCGGATCCAGTGCGGTAGCGTAGAAAGCGGCAATCATGTTCATTTATTTGACGGGGTTAAGCATAGTTAAACGCTTGATTTTTGGCCGTCTGGTACGCAATTCGCTTGGTCTCCTTGTTCAGACACTTTTTCATCGGGCCAGGATGGCTAGATTATTAGCGAAACAAAGGTTCCTGACCATGAGCAGCGTAGTCCGACTTCCAAGGCGCATCTATCGCGGAGCCGAAATATCCACGACTCCCAAGATCATCGACGACTATGACTTCAGTTCTGTTTACCAGCCGATCCTGAGCCCGACCCATCGAAAACTGGTTGGCTATGAGGCATTGGTCCGGGTCAGAAAGAATAATGAGAACATCTCTCCGTTTACGCTTTTCGAACAGGCCGAAAAAAACAACCAGACGCCGGAGCTGGATCGGCACCTGCTGCAGCTTCACCTGGACAACTTTGCGGCCAGCTCCCAGGCCGTCTGGCTGTTCCTGAATATCAATCCCGGTACCTGCATCCATCCGGAAGCTTCCCTGGAGAAGCTTGCTCTGCAATGCCAGCGTAGCGGAATAGATCCCGAGAAAGTGGTTCTGGAACTGGTAGAAACCGCATCCGACAACCCGGCCGCACTTCTGGAATTCATCCTCAAGGCCAAGGCACACGGCTTTCAGATCGCTATCGACGATTTCGGTATGGGCGATTCCAATTTTGAGCGCCTATGGCGCATCAATCCGCTCATTGTGAAACTCGACCGGAGCCTATTGGTAAACGCCGAGAACAACAGTCGCGCCCGGATGCTGCTGGAAAGTCTGGTAAAGATGATTCGCGAAAGCGGCAGTCTAGTGCTTCTGGAAGGGATCGAGAACCACACCCAGGCTCACATTGCCCTGCAAACCGAGGCCGATCTTCTGCAGGGCTTCCTGTTCGCAAGGCCGTCCAACCTGAAACAACACAAGCCGGAACTGACCGAACAGGCGTTAAAACGCATCATTGCCGATTCCAGCGAGTCGTCAGCCCAGGACATACGCGATCAGGAGAGTTATTTCCGCCTTCTGCGTTTCGAAATTCTCGAAGCCTGCCATTCCCTGAGCCGGGAGCTGCCGTTCAGCACCGCCTGCAACAAGCTGTTGGAAGTGGATGGCGTAAAACGCTGCTTCCTGCTCAATCCACAGGGCATCCAGCAAGGCAACCTTGCCCGCGCCAATCCGGACATTCATCGCGGAAAGTTCAATCCGCTGTATCATTCCGCCGGCGCTCAATGGACCCACCGGGAGTACTTCCGGAATGCCCTGGAACGGCCCCAGCACATCAGCAGCTGTCGGCCCTATGTCGGTCTGCCGGACGCAAAACGTACCGTCACCCTGTCAACAATGCTGCCGGGGCAACAGGTTTTCTGTGTCGACATACACCCGGATGAGATGTTTGGCGGCCAGCTGGAGTTCCCGGCCACCCTGTAATCATCCGGTCAGTCAGAAATCGTCGGCGCGTTTCTGCGGCGCGGCTGCCAATCCCGTGCCACCCGCCTGTCCGGACGCTTGACGTTCCAGTTCTTTTTCCACCGCATTGGAAGACTTGGCAAACCGGGCCAACAGGTTGTAGAGCACCGGAATGATGAACAGGGTCAGCGTGGTGGCGAAGATCAGCCCGCCCAGAATGACCATACCAATCGCCGCCCGACTCTCGGCACCCGCACCGGTGGCAATGACCAGTGGCACGGCACCGAAAATCGTCGATATGGTGGTCATTAATACCGGACGGAAACGCAGACAGGCGCCTTCGAGAATCGCCTCCCGCACCTCGTAACCCTTGTCCCGGAGCTGGTTGGCGAACTCCACGATCAGTATCCCGTTCTTGGCCATCAACCCCAGCAACATGATGATGCCAATCTGGCTGTAGATGTTCAGACTGATACCCGTCCACCAGAGCGCCAGCAGAGCCCCGGTTACCGCCAGTGGCACCGACAGCATGATAATCAACGGATGTATCCAGCTTTCAAACTGGGCTGCCAACACCAGGAACACGATGACGAAAGCCAGCGCAAAGGTAACGTAGATTGCCGCCGAGGATTCCTGGAATTCCCGGCTCAGGCCCTTGTAACTGACGCGGGCTTCCGGCGGCAGGTTATCCACAGCCAGGTTGTTCAGGTAGGTCAATGCCGAACCCAGGTCGTAACCATCCGCCAGAGACGCACTGATCACCACAGCGGGCAGGCGGTCGATGCGGCGGAGGTCCGGGTTGGCCCCGATTTCCTGCACGGAAACCAGTGCCTGCAATGGAATCAGGTTACCGCCCTCCCGGGGCCGCAGGAAAATCTGGCCCAGGTCTTCGGGCGTTGCCCGGTTGGCGTCTTCCGCCTGAATGATCACATCGTATTCCCGGCCTCGATCGATGTAAGTGGTTACCTGCCGGGAAGCCAGCATGGTCTGCAAGGTGAGGCCCACGTCTTCTACCGTGATATCCAGATCCGCGGCTCGCTCCCGGTCGATGTTTACCCGCAGTTCCGGCCGGGTCAGCTCGAAATCGGTATCCAGGTCCTGAAGATTGGGGTTTTCCTTGGCCCGCTCCACGATCTCCTGGCTCCAGGCCTGCACCGATTCGTAGTCCGGGCCGGCCACCACAAACTCCACGGCCTGGCTGAACCCCCGCTGACCCAGACCCGGCGGGTTCACGGCCACGGTTCGAATGCCGGACACATCGGCCAACTTTTTGCGGATTTCGCTGGTCACTTCCTGCTGCTTGATCTCCCGATCTTCCCAGGGCACCAGGCCCATGATCATGAACGCATTATCCTCTTCATCACGGAACCCGACGATGGCGAGCAGGCGGTTGGCTATGCCTTCATCCAGATACGGCAGCAATGACTCTTCCACCTGGCGGACGTAGTGGTCGGTGTATTCCACCGTTGAGCCACGGGGCGCGCTGGTGGGCATGATGATCACGGCACGGTCTTCGGTAGGCGCCAGCTCCTGAGGTAATTTCGGATACACCACGGCGGCAATGACCAGCCCGACAAGTCCAAGGCCCAGTAACAATCCCGGCTGCCTCAGGGAAAACTCCAACAGCCTGCGGTAACCATTGGTCAGGCCATTCAGGACCTTCTCACTGGCGGCCCAGAAGCGGTGCCCTTCTGCCGATTCGGGGCTGTGCCTGAGCCACTTGGAACACAGCATCGGCGCCAGGGTCAGGGCCACGAGGCTCGAAAACACCACTGCCGCTGCCAGGGTAAAGCCGAATTCGGCAAACAACCGGCCAATGTTGCCGCCCATGAAGGAGATAGGAACGAACACCGCCACAAGGGTCAGAGTGGTCGCAATCACGGCGAAGGCAACCTGCTTCGCGCCCCGGTAGGCGGCAAGCAACGGGGGCTCACCCTCGTCAATCCGGCGCTGGATGTTTTCCAGCATCACGATCGCATCGTCCACCACCAGGCCGATGGCAAGAATCACCGCCAGCAGGGTCAGTACGTTGATGGAAAAACCCAGGAAGCCCAGACCGATAAAGGCACCAATCACCGCAACCGGAATGGTCACCGCGGGAATGAGGGTCGCCCGCCAGGAGCGCAGGAACAGGAAGATAACCAGGATAACCAGAGACACCGCAATGGCGAGCGTGGTGACGACTTCCTTGATGGAAGCCCGGATGAAAATGGATTCGTCGTAGCTTTCCGCGATGGTGACTTCCGGTGGCAGTGTCTCCCGGATCTTCTCCAGCTCGGCGCGAACGGCATCGGAAACCGCCACGGTGTTGGCCTTGGACTGGCGGATAATCCCCATGCCGATGGCGGTCTGGCCATTCGCGCGCAGCCGGCTTACATCCGACTCCACACCCATCTGGACATTGGCCACTTCGCCCAGGCGCAACAGATCATTACCATCCCGGCGAACCACCAGCTCCCGGAACTGTTCGACGTTCGATAGGCGGCCCTCGGCCCTTACGGTGAAATTCCGGGTGGACGAATCCACCGATCCTGCCGGCAGCTCCACGTTGTTGGCACGCAGGGCCCGTTCGACTTCTGCCACGGTGATATCCCGGGCCGCAAGACGTTCGCGGTCCAGCCAGACCCGGATGGCATAGCGCCGTTCGCCACCGATACGCACGTCAGCAACACCATCAAGTACCGACAACCTGTCCGCCAGGACCCGGTCGGCAAAGTCACTCAATTCGGCACTGTCCCAGACATCACTGCGCAGGGTCACCCACATCATCGGGCGTGCATCGGAATCCGCCTTACGCACCACCGGTGGATCAGCTTCGTCTGGCAACTGGTTGGCCACCCGGGACACCGCATCACGGACATCATTGGCGGCAATATCGACATCCCGGGCCGTGGTAAATTCGATACTGGTTCGGGATTCGCCCTGCTCGGTGGATGATTCGATGGACCGAATACCCTCAATGCCACTGATGGCACCCTCGATCACCTGGGTAATCTGGGTATCCACCACCTCGGCCGCGGCGCCGGTGTAGTCGGTGGAGATGGAAACAACGGGTGGGTCAATATCCGGATACTCACGCACCGGCAGGCCCATCAGGGCTGCCAGACCGAATACAACGATCAGAAGACTGAGGACCGTAGCGAACACCGGCCGCTTGATGGAGACGTCGGAGAGGACCACCGGTTAGGACTCCCTGGCCGTAATAAAACGGTTCTCGGGAATGGCTTTGTCGTCTTCCAATACCCGAACCCGGTCCCCACTGCTGAGCCGATCCTGGCCGGTCACAATCACCGGGTCTTCCTGGCTCAAACCGTTCGAAACTTCCACAAAACCGGGCATGCGTGAGCCCAGGCTCACCGAAACCCGCCGGGCCACACCGTCTTCAGCCACAAACACATATTGTTCATCACCCCGGATCATCACCGCCTGCTCAGGGATGACCAGCGCCTGCCGTTGCCGGAGTGTTAGCGTCGCAGACATGAACTGCCCCGGCCGGAGCAGACCATCCGGGTTATCGATCAGTGCCCGGACAGGCAGCGAACGACTCAACTCACTGACCCTGGAACCCAACTCCACCAGCTGACCGGAAAAGGTCTGGTCCGGATAGGCCGGCGATGCGCCCCTTACCTCTTGCCCGAGACTCACCTGCCCCAGGAAACGCTCCGGGATCGAAAAGCCCAGTTCCATACGGTCGGTGGTATCCAGGGTAGTCACCGAGGTTCCGGCAGTAATATAGGCGCCGACGCTGATGTCACTCAACCCGACCACACCGGCAAACGGCGCCTCGATCCGGTGGTTTTCCAGACGAACTTGAGCTGACTGGCGCTGTGCCTCGGCGACATCGACTGACGTTCTCAGTTGATCCACCTGGGACTGGGAAATACTGTTGTTCGAACGCAACCGCTGTGCCCTTTCAAGCTGTCGGCGGGCATCCGCCAGTTGCGCCTCGATAACCTGCAGATCTGCCCGGGCCTGGCGATCATCAAGCCGCAACAGGACGTCGCCCTGCCCCACCCGGCGGCCGGTTTCCAGATTCAATTCCACCACCCGGCCACTGACTTCCGTGGTCAATTCAACCGCGTTCAGGGCTTTGAGGCTGCCAACGGCGTTGACCACATCCCGTACTGCCTCCATCTGCGGAAGCATGGTGTTAACCGCGCTGGCGGGACGTTCGCGGCCGCCCTGGGCGGCGGTCCCATCATCGAAGTTCTGATACACAAAAGCGCCGCCGATAGCGACAGCCACCAGTACCAATGCAATCAACCACTGTTTCCACATAGGATTTCCAGGTATTTCGGGGTCAGGTTAGTCGTCTGTTACTTTTTCTGGATGACCAGAACCACCTCGCCCACGTCGATTCCCCACTTGCTCATGGTGGTCTGGTTGATCAACGTGTCGGGCGTAATCAGGTACATCCAGTCATCCATTCGTACGTCCAGGGTACCGTCGCCATAGGCCACCTGGAGCACATAATTCATGTGAATTGCATTGCCACTCCAACGCATGGTTCCAGGTTCAACCACGTCACCGGCGTCAGCATGGTATCCGTCTTCTGCGGGAGTCAGGGTCCAGACGCGGGTCTGCACTTCGCCATCATCGAAGCGGAACACCTCATCCAGGGTGCCCACGCCCTCGTCATCCCATGACGCGCTGATATCCGCATCAAAGGTGCGAATCACCTCACCGGAAAAATTCTTGACCACCCCCCGGGCGGAAAGTTCTCCGGTAAAGAACTCTTCAGGAACCAACTCTGGCGTGCGGTCGGCGTAGTCCTCGAGCGAGGGACTGGCACAGCCACTGAGCAGCAGTGCCGAAAACAATACCCAGAGTATAGGTGTCGACAGGCGTTTCGATATCTCAGTAAACAGGCTTTGCATGACTTTTACACTCTCTGAACAGGAATATGTGGGGGTCCTCGGCGCAAGGAAATACGCCGCAACCGTCTTTAACGATCATTACCCGAAATCCACGGCTTCTGCTACGTCATCTCAGCCAATTGTCCATTCTGACAGTCTGCCCGGTGCTTTTCGTCAATGGCACTGCCCGGGTATTGGCGTAAAACACAAGGCAAGGAACGGTGGTTGCCCACCCAATATTGTTGAGAAAGCCACAGAGGAATCCGCTATGCCGGTTTACAAAGCGCCCCTGCGCGACATGAAATTCCTGCTGAACGAGGTGTTCGATTACCCGGGTCATTACGCCACCCTGACCAGCGGTAAAAACGCCACGCCCGATATCGTGGACGCGATACTCGGCGAATGCGGAAAGTTTTGTGAAGAGGTGCTGAGCCCACTTTACCTCTCTGGCGACGAAGAAGGCTGCAAACTGGACAACGGTGAAGTCACCACACCCGCCGGTTACCGGGACGCCTACCAGCAATACGCCATGGGGGGCTGGCAGGGACTCTCAGCGCCCGAGGAATACGGCGGCCAGGGCCTGCCCGCGTCCATGGGACTGCTGAAACAGGAAATGATGGGTACCGCCAACTGGCCCTTTTCCATGTATCCGGGTCTGTCCCTGGGGGCCATGAACACGATTTTCCTTCACGGCACGGAAGACCAGAAACAGACCTACCTTGCGCCACTGACCGAGGGCCGCTGGGCGGGCACCATGTGCCTGACCGAACCCCAGTGTGGCACCGATCTGGGCCAGGTAAAGACCAAAGCCGAACCCCAGGCCGACGGCAGCTACCGGCTTACCGGAACCAAGATCTTCATCTCCTCTGGCGACCACGACCTGACCGAGAACATTGTCCACATTGTACTGGCCCGTCTGCCCGACGCCCCCAAGGGCACCCGGGGTATCAGCCTTTTTATCGTACCCAAGTTCCTGCCCGACCGTAACGGCGATGTCGGTGAGCGCAACGGTGTCGTCTGCGGCAGCCTGGAAAAGAAAATGGGCATCAAGGCCTCGGCCACCTGCGTGCTGAATTTCGATGGCGCCACCGGTTTTCTCATTGGCCCCGAGAATGAAGGCCTCAATTGCATGTTCACTTTCATGAACACCGCCCGCATCGGCACTGCCATTCAGGGCGTCGGGCCGGCGGAGCTGTCCTATCAGTGGGCGTTGGCCTATGCAAAAGATCGGCGCTCCATGCGGGCGCTCTCAGGCAAGAAAGAGCCGGACCAGGTCGCCGACAGCCTGATCCATCATGCTGATGTGCGCCGGATGTTACTGACCCAGAAGGCCATCGCCGAAGGCGGTCGGGCCATGCTGTATTACGCGGCCCGGCTGGCCGATCACATGGTCGAGGGATTCACCGAAGGTGACGATAAAAAGGCGGAAAAGTACGATGACAAACTTGGCTTCCTGACGCCAATTCTGAAGGGCTTTCTCACTGAACTCGGCTGCGAAGCGGCCAACCTGGGGGTCCAGGTTTTTGGCGGCCACGGTTACATCCGCGAACACGGCATGGAGCAGATTGTCCGGGATACCCGCATCGCCACCCTGTACGAGGGCACCACCGGAATCCAGGCGCTGGACCTTCTGGGACGAAAGGTATTGCTGATGACCCAGGGAGGCGCGGTGCGCGAATTCACCCTGAACATTGCCAATTTTGCCCGAAAGCATCTCACCGATAAACGGCTACGGCCCCGGGCTCTGGAACTGCTCAAGCTGACCGGGCAATGGAACCTGCTGACCGTCCGTATCATGCTCGCGGCGCGCAAGGATCGCGATGTGGTGAGTTCCGCATCCTACGATTTCCTGATGTATAGCGGCTACGTCACCATGGCCTATATCTGGCTGCGTCAGGCTGCGGTGGCTGTGGATAAACTCGATAACGGTGGCGAGGAATCCACCGGCTTTTACCAGGCCAAGCTCGCCACCACCGAATTCTATTTTGAACGTTTGCTGCCCCGGGCCCAGAGCCACGCCACCAGCATGCTCAGCCCCAGCAAGAACCTGATGCAGCTCGATGCGGAGGATCTGGCTTTTACAGGGTAGCCCTACTTTCCGATGCAGAAGCTGCTGAAGATCTTGCCCAGCAACTCATCAGGCGTCAGGTGCCCGGTGATCTCGCCCAGGCTATCCTGGGCGGCACGCAGGTCTTCAGCCAGAAGCTCACCGGCACCGAAACCCTCCAGCTGGCTCTGGCCCTGGATCAGCAGGTCCTGGGCGCGCTCCAGGGCATCAAGGTGGCGGCGCCGGGCGAGGAAACCACCTTCTGTGGTGCTGGCAAACCCCATGCATTGTTTGAGATGGTCCCGGAGTATCTCCAGACCCTCGGCAGACTTTGCCGCCAACCGGATCACCGGAGCACTCTGGTGGCCTTCGGCACTGATACCGACCGGTTCACCAGAGAGGTCCACCTTGTTCCGTATCACCGTCACCGGGGCGTTGGCCGGTAGCTGGTCGATAAAATCCGGCCAGATTTCATGGGGACTGGTTTTATCGGTGGTAGTCGCATCCACCATCAGAAGAATCCGATCGGCCTGACGGATTTCCTCCCAGGCCCGGGCAATACCGATCTGTTCCACTTCGTCCGGACTGTCCCGGAGGCCGGCGGTATCGATAATGTGCAGGGGCATCCCATCGATATGGATATGCTCCCGCAGGACATCACGGGTTGTGCCCTCAATCGCCGTAACAATGGCCGCTTCGCGACCAGCCAGGGCATTGAGGAGACTCGACTTGCCGGCATTAGGCCTTCCGCCGATCACCACTTTCATGCCGTCACGAAGAATCGTTCCCTGCTGGGCTTCGGCCAGGATTTTCCCGAGCCGCTCCAGGAGGTTTTGAAGGTCACTGGCTACCTTGCCGTCAGCCAGGAAGTCGATCTCCTCCTCGGGAAAATCGATCGCCGCCTCCACGTAGATCCGTAGATGAGTGACCGCCTCCACCAGATCCTCGATTTGCCGAGAGAACACACCCTGCATCGAACGAACCGCACAGCGGGCCGCCTGTTCCGAACTGCTTTCAATCAGGTCGGCAATCGCTTCGGCCTGGGCCAGGTCCAGTTTGTCATTCAGAAACGCCCGCTCGGAGAACTCTCCGGGCCGGGCGAGTCTTGCCCCCTGGCTGCACACCTCACGGAGCAGAAGATCGAGAATCACCGTACCACCGTGCCCCTGAAGCTCGAACACGTCTTCGCCGGTGAACGAGTGAGGGTTGGGGAAAAACAGGCCGATGCCTTCGTCTATTAACTCGCCATGGCTGTCATGGAAGGGGCCGTAATGGGCGTATCGCGGTTTCGGCTCAAACCCCAGCATCTTTTTTGCAATGGCGCGGGCCCTGGGCCCTGAGATACGAACAATGCCAACTCCGGCCTGTCCCGGTGCGGTGGCGATGGCTGCGATGGTGTCAGAACTCTGGCTCATGCTTTTTCCACAGGCTGAAAACAACAAAGGCTCCATACAGGAGCCTTTGCCGGGTCGGTTCGGGCACCGGTCAGTGCTTCTTGCCGGCCATTTCTGCTTCGATCTTGCGGGTAATGTACCACTGCTGGGCAATGGACAGAATATTGTTCACCAGCCAGTACAGAACCAGACCTGCCGGGAACCACAGGAAGAAGACCGTAAAGATCAACGGCATCATCTTCATGATCTTGGCCTGCATCGGATCCGGCGGCGTCGGGTTCAGACTCATCTGCAGGAACATGCTGGCACCCATCAGAATCGGCAGGATGAAGTACGGGTCCATGACCGACAGATCCTGAATCCACAGCATGAACGGCGCGTGGCGAAGCTGAACACTCTCAAACAGGACCCAGTACAGGGAGATGAACACCGGCATCTGCACCAGTATGGGCAGACAGCCACCCAGCGGATTGATCTTCTCCCGCTTGTACAACGCCATCATTTCCTGGGACATGCGCTGCCGGTCGTCTCCATACAGTTCTTTCAGCCGGGTCAGCTGAGGCGCAACGGCCCGCATCTTGGCCATGGACTTGTAGCTGGTGGCGGACAGATGGAAAAACACCGCCTTGACCAGAACCGTCAGCAGGATGATGGACACGCCCCAGTTGCCAACCAGGCTATGGAACCAGTCCAGAATGATGAACAGCGGCAGCGAAATGAAGAACAGCCAGCCGAAATCAACGGTACGGTCGAGGTTCGGAGCCATGCCTTCAAGACGTTCAATGATCTTCGGCCCAACGTAGGCCCGGGCACCGATCTCTGCGGTTTCGCCCGGCGCCACACTGGTAGCCGGATAAACAAAGCCCATTACATAGTTCGGGCCACGGCGTGTGGTCTGGTACTGGGCGGGAATATCGCGCTCCGGTACCCATGCCGACAGGAAGTAGTGCTGCAGGAAGGCCAGCCAGCCGTTGGTCACAGACTGATTGATCTGGTTTTCCTGGAGATCTCCGAAATCAAACTTCTCGTAGGGGTCTTCCGGGGAGCTGATGACCAGGCCCAGGAAGGCCTGGATACCCATGCTGGTCTGGGAGGTGGGGTCCGGGGACTGATCCCGGACGATCTTGCCGGTGAAATTGGCTTGCCATTCCTCGCTAGACTGGTTTTCAACCAGATATTTGACGCCAATTTCATAGCTGTTGCGTTCAAATTCATAACGCTTGGTGATTTGGACGCCATTATCAGAGGTGTAAGTCAAATCTACCTGAAGCTGGTTGTCGCCTTCCGCCAGTTCGTAGCTTGCAGCGTCAGCACTATAGACCGGAGCTGAACCGTTTTTGCGACTATCCGGGCCGTCACGACCAATCAGCCCACTTTCCAGAACGTACAGGCGATTCTGCGTGTTGTTCAGGAGCGTCAACGGCTTTTCGCTGTTCAGGGTATCGTCGTAATCAAGCAACTGGGCTTTCACCAGATTACCGCTGACCCGATCGATTTGCAGGTCGTAAACGTCAGTGCGGACGGTAATGAACTGCTCACTGACGGTGGTGGTGTTGTCTGTTGAGCTTACGACAGCCTGACCTGTTTCCGGTGTAGTGAACTCGCCGTCACCGGCCACCTGTGCAGTAGGTTCCTCCGGAAGCACCATATCGTCTGAATTGCCCATGCTGCCTGTGTTCTGCGAAGGCTGCGATTCAGCGACTTGAGCGGTCTGCGGCTGCTGATGGTAATCCTCATTCCAGGCAAGCACCATCAGATAACTGACAATAGCCAGGCCGGCAAATAATACGATGCGTTGAATATCCATAGAGTTACTGTCTGGTCTGGGTTGTTGTATGGGAGTGATCAGCGTGTGCGCAGGCTGTTGCGGTTTCCGGAACCCGGGGTTCTGCCGTTCCCGGTACAGGATCATAACCGCCTTCCGCCCAGGGATGACACCTTAACAGACGCCTGATTGCGAGAAATAATCCTTTTAGCGCGCCATGGTGGTTTATGGCTTCAACGGCGTATTGTGAGCAGGTGGGGTAGTGGCGGCAGTGACTTGCCATCAGCGGGCTGATTGCATACTGGTAGAAGCGGATGGGCAGAAGCAGGAGCTTGCGCATTAACCCGTTCCTCGATTGGCAGTTTCCGATGGTGCTGCCCGGGATGGCTGAGATTGAGCGTACTTTTTCCTGAGACGTCGCCAGAGGTCATCCATGGATGCCCGAACCGAGTGGTTGTCCAGGGAAACCAGCCCCTGGCGTCCCAGAACCACAAGATCCAGGCCGGGCAGGTCCGTCTGGTGACGGAAACTTTCCCTGACCTGGCGCTTTACCCGGTTTCTCTGGACTGCAAGCTTCAGGTTTTTCTTCGAGAAGATCAAACCGATCCTGGCGTGACCGAGATTGTTCGGTGTCGCCAGGATCAGAAAATTCCGGTGTGGAACTTTCAGCTGCACGTCGTTGAAAACTTTGCCGTAATCAGCAGGTCGCAAGAGACGATGTGATTTCGGGAAACTCAAAGCCTTCATGAGGCAATCAGAGCTTACGCGGACAGACGTGCGCGGCCCTTGGCACGACGACGGGAAATAACCTTGCGACCGTTGGCAGTAGCCATACGGGCACGGAAACCGTGAACGCGCTTACGCTTCAGGACGCTTGGTTGAAACGTTCTTTTCATGGTGATGATCTCACAATTCGTAAGTTGGAAATTCAGTAACTGGCTGGAAAATGAACAGCCAAAACAGGAGCGGCATTCTATGCAAATACCGGTGGGAATTCAATGCTTATTGCTACGGGGTTATGCGCATGCCCTAAATTCGGAATCGGCCAGGTCAGCTAATAAATTCAGTAAGTCTTTTTAGAATTCTTTTAAGGATTAATTATTACTGTTATTAGTACCGCAGGTTTCTGTGGATAAGCGAGGAAAATATTAGAAAAACAGTTCGTTGGGCGGTTTATAAGGGTATTGATAAGGCACCCTGAGATCTGTGGACGATGGCAGGGTGAAATGTGGGTAAGTCGTTTTCGAAGCGAGGTTCAAAGTTATCCCCGGTTGCATCCCGTGGTTCCTAACAGGGTTAAACCCGGGCTGTACACACAGGGCTGTGGGTAACTTTCATTGCAGGAATTTTCTGTACACAAGGTTGTAGGTAAGTTCGTAAAAAATTGAAATATAAAGAAATAAATTTCCACAGGCTGTTCATGAACTGGCTTTAGCCCTTTCACTGGAGGGCTGGTCGGGTTAGAATTCGGGGTCATCTCACAGGACAGGAAGTCCCTTGTCCGTTCAGAGACATTTCAGGGTTATCGGGAGCAGGCTGTCGTGCCAAACAGTATGTGGCATCAATGTCTTGAAGTACTCCGGGACGAGTTTCCCGCACAACAGTTCAATACCTGGCTCAGGCCCCTGCAGTCCGATCACCGGGAGGGGCAGCTGATGCTGTTCGCCCCAAACCGTTTTGTCATGGATTGGGTGAACGAAAAGTACCTGCGGCGTATCGAAGAGGTGCTCAAGGATTTGAACGGTGGTCAGGCTCCCCGGGTCAATATGAAAGTGGGTTCTGCACCCCGTGAAGGCGAACCGGTCAAACGGTCGGAAACACCTGCCCGCGTTAACGGTCAGGTTCAGGAAGAGGCCGGCAGCCGGGTAACCGAAGAAGAGAAAGGCGTGGCCGCCACCGTTGCATCGACACCATCCGTGCGCCCGAAGAGCGGCACCCAGCGGCGTCCGGTTCAGGTCGAAGGTGACATCAAACACCAGAGCTTTCTCAACGAGGGGTTCACCTTCGAAACCTTTGTGGAAGGCAAATCCAACCAGCTGGCCCGTGCTGCATCCATGCAGGTGGCCGAGAATCCGGGTGGAGCCTACAACCCTCTGTTTTTGTACGGCGGTGTTGGTCTTGGTAAAACACACCTGATGCATGCGATCGGCAACGAAATTGTCCGTCGTAACCCCAAGGCGAAGGTGGCCTATCTCCGGTCGGAGCGTTTTGTCGCAGATATGGTGAAGGCATTGCAGCTCAACGCCATCAACGAGTTCAAGCGCTATTACCGTTCAGTGGACGCGCTGTTGATTGATGACATCCAGTTCTTCGCCCGCAAGGAGCGTTCCCAGGAAGAGTTCTTCCATACTTTTAATGCGTTGTTGGAAGGCGGGCAGCAGGTAATCGTTACCTGCGACCGGTTTCCGAAAGAAATTGTGGATATGGAAGAGCGACTCAAATCGCGGTTTGGCTGGGGCCTGACGGTGATGGTTGAGCCGCCGGAACTGGAAACGCGGGTTGCCATTTTGATGAAAAAGGCCGATCAGGCCAACGTGAAGCTTAGCAGCGAAGCGGCCTTTTTTATTGCCCAGAAGATTCGTTCAAACGTTCGGGAGCTTGAAGGCGCACTTCGTCTGGTGATAGCGAATGCTCACTTCACAGGTTCTGAAATCACACCGCCGTTTATCCGGGAAAGTCTGAAAGACCTGTTGGCGCTGCATGAGAAACAGGTGAGCATCGACAACATTCAGCGCACGGTGGCGGAATATTACAAGATAAAGGTGGCCGATCTGCTCTCCAAGCGCCGGACTCGAACGGTAACCCGGCCAAGGCAGGTCGCCATGGCGTTGTCGAAGGAGCTGACCAATCACAGCTTGCCGGAGATTGGTGATGCCTTTGGCGGGCGTGACCACACCACCGTATTGCATGCGTGCAAGAAAATCGTGGAGTTGCAGGAGACTGATCCGGGCATCCGCGAGGATTATCAGAATTTTATGAGACTGCTGACCACCTGATGCCGGGCGTTGGCGAACAACATTCACCCTTCCAACATAAAGAAAGCTGAGTGCCATGAAACTGACGATCAGCCGTGAATCCCTGCTTACCCCGCTGCAAAGCATTGCTGGCGTGGTGGAAAAGAAACAGACCATGCCCGTGCTCTCCAACGTCTTGCTGGTGGCCGAGGACAATACCCTGACCCTGACCGGTACCAATATGGAAGTGGAACTGGTGGCACGGGTAACACCGGTGCATGTAGATCAGCCCGGCCGGATTACCGTTCCGGCCCGCAAGCTGTCCGATATCTCCCGGGCCCTGGGTGACGAAGCGCCGATGGAGCTGTCGCTTGAAGGCGATCGGTTGCACCTGCGGTGTGGCGCCAGCCACTTCACTCTGTCGACCCTGCCGGCGGAGCACTTTCCGAATGTGGAAGACGAAGACGAGAGCTTCCGTCTGGAATTGCCCCAGAAAGAACTCGGCCGGATGCTCGATGCCACGGCGTTCGCCATGGCTCAGCAGGACGTGCGCTACTACCTGAACGGACTGTTGCTGGAAGTGGACAAGGATCATGTGCGGACGGTAGCTACCGACGGCCATCGACTGGCCATGGCACACCTGGAACTGGCCACCAACTGCCCGGAGCTGCGTCAGGTTATTGTTCCGCGCAAAGGGGTACTGGAACTGGCCCGGTTGCTCGATGATGTTGAAACACCGGTGACCCTGGTTATTGGCGATAACCACCTGCGCGCGACGGTCGGGTCTTACACCTTCACCTCGAAATTGATTGAAGGCAAATTCCCCGATTACAATCGCGTGATTCCGCGCGGGGGCGACAAGGTGGTCCTGGCGGACCGCGCCACCTTGAAGAATACCCTGCAACGGGCGGGCATCCTGTCCCACGAGAACATCCGCGGCGTGCGCCTGAACCTGGCATCCAATGAACTCCAGGTATTTGCCAACAACCCCGATCAGGAACAGGCCGAAGACGCGCTGCCGGTGGACTACCAGGGCGAATCCCTGCAAATCGGTTTTAATGTAGGCTATCTGGTGGATGTCATGAACGCGCTGGATGAGGACCAGGTAAAAATAACCCTGTCGAATCCGAACAGCAGTGCGTTGATAGAGGCACAAAACGATAACCGTTGCCTCTATGTTGTCATGCCCATGAGGCTGTAGGAGGAGATGAGATTGATGAGTACCGTAACGAACGGAATCAAAGGCGCCTTCAGGATTGGCCAGACTGTGTCGGTACTCGGGCGCACCGGGATCAACTGGCTGCGGGGGGAGCGCCCTCCAACGCCCCGGCTGTTGAGACAGACGTTTGAATCCCTGGGTGCAACCTACATCAAACTGGGACAGTTCATTGCCAGCTCCCCGACGTTCTTTCCGAAGGAGTATGTCGAAGAGTTCCAGCACTGCCTGGATAGAACACCCAACCTGCCCTTCGGTGTGATCAAGAGAATTATCCGCGAAGAGCTTGGCCGGCCGCTCGAGGAAGTCTATTCAGAAATCGATCCGGTGGCCCTGGCGTCCGCATCAATTGCCCAGGTTCACGCCGCGCGTCTGGTTTCCGGCGAAGAAGTGGTGATCAAGGTTCAGAAGCCGGGTGTGGAAAACATTCTCTTAACCGATCTGAACTTCCTGTACCTGTCTGCCCGTATTTTGGAAACTCTGGCACCGAAACTGTCCTGGACGTCCATGTCCGGTATCGTTGAGGAGATCCAGCGGACCATGATGGAAGAGTGCGACTTCATCAAGGAAGCGAACAACCTGAAGGTGTTCCGGGAGTTTCTGCACGATACCCATAATGAAGATGCGGCAGTACCTAAAGTCTATGATCAGTGCAGTACGCGGCGGATCCTGACCATGGAGCGGTTCCACGGTGTGTCCCTGACCGATCTGGAAAGCATCCGTGGTTACGCGCGTGACCCGGAGCGGACATTGATCACGGCCATGAATACCTGGTTCTCCAGTCTGACCCAGTGTGAGTTTTTCCACGCGGATGTTCATGCCGGTAACCTGATGGTCCTCAAGGACGGGCGGGTTGGTTTTATCGACTTCGGAATTGTGGGTCGTATCAAGCCGGATACCTGGCAGGCGGTCAGCGATTTTATTTCATCTGTTATGGTTGGGAATTTCGAGGGAATGGCCGATGCGATGATCCGCATTGGTATTACCCGCCAGACGGTTCGGGTAGATGATCTGGCCAGCGATTTGAGACGGCTCTACCAGCAGATGGATCGGATGGTGCCCGACGAGGTTCCCTATGAGGCGGAGCAGGCAGAAGATGATGTTAATCATATCCTGATGGATATGGTTAAGATCGGCGAAAGCCACGGCCTGCATTTTCCAAGGGAATTCGCTTTGCTACTGAAACAGTTCTTGTATTTCGATCGCTACGTTCACATCCTTGCACCGGAAATGGATGTGTTCATGGACGAACGGTTGAACATGCTCCACTGAGGCTGTCGCCTTGAGCGATTGGCTTTTGTACACTAGGGCAGCGTTACCGACGGGAAGGTAACGCTGCCTTTTTCGTTAAACGGTTTTGTGTTGTTTCCTGCCCTTTTTGCCCCCTTCGAGTTTGCTTTTCTATGGCGCTTGTAAAATTCCAGACTGAGAACTTTCGCAACCTGTCGTCGGCGCCGGTCAGCTTTTCATCTTCGTTTAATCTTCTTTATGGAGAAAATGGAAGCGGTAAAACGAGCGTGCTGGAAGCCATCGGTTATCTGGGATTGGGCCGTTCGTTTCGGGTGAACAGGCACCAGGCAGTGGTGAGCCATGGCGAACAACGGCTGACGGTGTTTGGTGGCCTCGACCATGGGTTGGACGCACGCAATCATGGCAGCGAGACCGATCTGGTGCATCGTCTGGGAATATCCCGGGATGTGGGTCAGAAGGAAACTATGTTACGGGTGGATGGTGAGGCGGTCAGGAGCCTTTCTGCCCTCGCCAAGCATCTGCCGGTATCTGTGATCGACCCTGGTGTATTTGATGTGGTGGGGGGTGGACCCGGGAAGCGGCGTCAGTTTCTGGACTGGTTAGTGTTCCACGTGGAACCTTCCTTTGGATCTCTCTGGCAACAATGCCAGAGAGTGACTTCACAGCGGAATCAAACGCTGAGAAATGGTAGACTAGACGAAGCTTTAATGCGTGTCTGGGATCATCAGTACGCTACTCTGAGTGAACGTATTGCTGAGGCCCGTGCCGGCACCTTTCGCCGGTTCAAGTTGGCTTTTGAAAAGCTGGTTCAGGAAGTAGAGGTACCCTGGACCGAAGGTCTGAAGCTCGAGTATTACCCGGGCTGGGATGTCAGTCGGCCGCTGGCAGAATTACTGGTAGACCATCGTGATCAGGAGCGGAAGGTCGGGCACACGTTGTATGGTCCGAATCGCGCAGACATCCGGTTGAGGTTTCAGGGCAGGCCTGTTGCCGAAACGTTCTCCCGGGGCCAGCAGAAAACGCTGGTGATTTTAATGAAGATTGCCCAAGGCATGGTGTTGAGTGACATGGGCAAGCAGGTGACCTTTTTGCTCGATGATATTAACGCCGAGTTGGACGAAGGCCATCGTGCCATGCTGGCTATCAGGTTACAGGCATTACGTTGTCAGGTGTTTATCACGTCGATTGAGCGTCCCATAGTGGATCAGCTCTGGCCCGAGGGTAATGCACCGGATTACAGATTGTTCCACGTGGAACATGGCAAATTGACGGAAGAATAAGACCGGTGCGAAGAGCAAAGAATGCCCCGGCCTATCACGCTTCAGGAGTTTCCGAATGAGTGAATCGAACTATAATTCCTCCAGTATCAAAGTCTTGAAAGGACTGGATGCGGTGCGAAAGCGGCCCGGCATGTACATCGGGGATACCGATGATGGCACTGGTCTGCACCACATGGTCTTTGAATTGGTGGATAACTCCATCGACGAAGCGCTTGCGGGCTACTGCTCAGAGATTGGTGTGATTATCCACCCGGACGAATCGGTAACCGTGAAAGACAACGGCCGTGGCATCCCGGTGGACCTCCACGAAGAGGAAGGCGTTTCAGCTGCGGAAGTTATCATGACCGTGCTACACGCCGGCGGTAAGTTCGACGACAACTCCTACAAGGTGTCCGGCGGTCTTCACGGCGTGGGCGTCTCGGTGGTGAACGCCTTGTCCTCTACCCTCACCCTGACCATTCGTAGAGACAACAAGGTTTACGAGCAGACCTACACCCACGGGGTTCCCAATGCGCCTCTGGCAGCTGTCGGCGAGACTGACGCCTCGGGTACCAAGGTGCATTTCATTCCCTCGCCGGAAACCTTTACCCACATTGAATTCCACTACGACATTCTCGCCAAGCGTCTGCGTGAGCTTGCATTCCTGAACAGTGGCGTGCGCATACGTTTGACCGACGAGCGTTCGGGCAAGGAAGAAGTCTTCCAGTACGAAGGTGGCCTGCGCGCCTTTGTCGAGCATCTGAATTCCAACAAGACCCCGATCAACCGCGTTTTCCATTTTAATCGCGAGCGCGAAGACGGTATCGCAGTGGAAGTGTCCATGCAGTGGAACGATGCTTTTCAGGAGAACATCTACTGCTTCACGAACAACATCCCCCAGCGCGATGGCGGCACACACCTAGCCGGCTTCCGGGCGGCCCTGACCCGTTCCCTCAATAACTATATCGAGCAGGAGGGTCTGGGCAAGAAGGCGAAAGTTGCGACATCCGGTGACGATGCCCGGGAAGGTCTGACCGCTATTATCAGCGTCAAGGTTCCGGACCCGAAGTTCTCCTCACAGACCAAGGACAAGCTGGTTTCCTCCGAGGTGAAGACTGCGGTTGAGCAGGAGCTTTACCAGAGTTTTGCGGAGTATCTGCAGGAGCAGCCGAACGAAGCCAAGCTCATCGTCAACAAAATGCTAGAAGCCGCCAGGGCTCGTGAAGCCGCCCGCAAGGCGCGTGACATGACTCGCCGCAAAGGCGCCCTGGATATCGCGGGTCTGCCCGGCAAACTGGCAGACTGCCAGGAGAAGGACCCCGCCCTTTCCGAGCTGTACATTGTGGAGGGTGACTCGGCCGGTGGTAGCGCAAAACAGGGCCGTGACCGCAAGACCCAGGCAATCCTTCCGCTGAAAGGTAAGATTCTGAACGTGGAAAAAGCCCGCTTTGACAAGATGCTGTCCTCTGCAGAAGTGGGCACCCTGATTACGGCTCTGGGCTGTGGTATCGGCCGGGAAGAATTCAATCCCGATAAACTGCGTTACCACTCCATTATTATCATGACCGATGCGGACGTGGACGGTTCCCACATCCGGACACTCCTGCTGACCTTCCTGTTCCGTCAGATGCGTGAAATCATCGAGCGTGGCCATGTCTTTATCGCCATGCCGCCGCTTTACAAGGTCAAGCGTGGCAAGCAGGAGCAGTATTTGAAGGACGAGAAGGCCAAGGAAGCTTACCTTACCCAGACTGCTCTGGAAGGTGCCCAGCTCTATGTGAACCCGGAAGCGCCGGCGATCAAGGATTCCGCTCTGGAAACTATGGTCAAGGACTATCAGGCGGTCATGAACATGATTGGGCGACTGTCCCGGGCCTACCCGGCCAAGGTGCTGGAGCAAATGCTTCAGAACGTCACGCTCAAGCCTGAGCACCTGAAGGAAGAAGCTGCCGTCGCTCGCTGGGTTGCGCGTCTCGGTGATGGCCTGGATCTGGATACCCGCACAGGTACCAAATACACCTTCTCGGTCACCAAGGATACCGAGCGTGCGCTGTATCTGCCGAAGGTAACCATCTACGTGCATGGCATTCCCCACGAGCATGTATTCAGCCATGAGTTCTTCGAATCATCCTCGTACGCAGCGATCGCCCGCATGGGTGAAACCCTGGACGGCCTCATTGAAGACGGCGCCTATATCCAACGTGGCGAGCGCAAGCAGCCGGTTCTGTCGTTCGAAGGTGCCCTGGACTGGTTGATGAAAGAGGCCCAGCGAGGTTTGAATATCCAGCGCTATAAGGGTCTGGGCGAGATGAATCCGGAGCAGTTGTGGGAAACCACCATGGATCCGGAGACCCGCCGTATGATGAAAGTGACGATCGAAGACGCTATTGCGGCAGACCAGATCTTCACAACCCTGATGGGCGACGATGTCGAACCGCGTCGTAACTTCATTCAGACCAATGCTCTGGAAGTGACCAACCTGGACGTCTGATCACGACTGTCCGAAAGGCACAAAAAAAGCGGCGAAGGCTCAAATCTTCGCCGCTTTTTTTGTTTTCGATCCTGTTCGGCAACGACCCCTGGAGGTTTTATTTACCGGTGCTCGATTCCGACGATTCGTTTCTCTCCCTCTCTTTCTCGGCCAGATGCGGTGCCATCACTTCTTCCAGCGTGTACCCGGTCAGCCGGCGGATGGTGCGCCAGAGATAATAAAAGATCAGCATCATCATAATCATGGAAGGAATGGCGATCATGGGATAGCTCACCAGGGTCATCCGACCAAGCTCTTCATTGAACGCCTCAGTACCAGACGGGCTGACCACGATCCATTTGGCAATCACGTAGTTCATGATGGATGAAAACAGGAAGGTGCCCGCAAAGAAGTAACTCGCCTTGAGCAGGCGGGCCTCGAATTCCTCAACCCGATTGCGTTCTTCAAGGGTCTTATGGATCTTATCGACATCCAGAACACTTGGGTTATACAGAAGGGTGCGTACCAGAGGGTACTTGGTTCGTGTCGAAGCCAGTACCGCCAGACCTATAATCGCGGGAATCGCGGCTTCCTTGATGGCTAACCAACCCGCATCCAGCTCAAGCAGGCCAATGCCGCCGGTCAGCCCGACACTGACCAGACCGAGTACCGCAATGAAGTTTTTCTTGCGGTACTTGATCAGTTCGAACAACCCCCAGCCCAGTGGAAACGCCAGGCCGATGACCAGTGCGTTCACGCTGCCCAGATGTTCTTCGCCACTGAACTTCATCAGGATAACGGATGGAATGATAATGCTGACCAGCAAGTCGACCCAGGGCCTTGGCTTGTGGTCCGGAACGTTGGCGGAGCTCGGAGACGTCATGTTCTAGCCTGATTGGTGAAACTGGAGCAGGCCGGAAGGCACTGCCGGAGTAGTCTGGGCAGTATACGATGAATCCAAGTGCGGACGTAACCGCTGTACCCGCACAAACAAGCGGTGGTTTGGCTGAATAGATGCTTTCCAAACGAGCATAAAAAAGCCGGGCTTATGCCCGGCTTTTCTGTTTCCTCATGAACGTCAGAGCCGTTCAGGCACCCACTTCCTTGAGGCTTTCTTCCACAATCGCCAGTCCTTCTTCCAGCACCTCGTCTTCGATGGTGACCGGCATCAGGAACCGCAAGGTGTTGCCGTACATACCACAGCTCAGGAGAATCAGACCCTTCTCCTTCGCCTTCTTGGTTACCGCCGCTGCCAGTTCCGGCTTGGGTGTGCGGCTTTCCTTGCTTTCCACCAGCTCAAACGCAGCCATAGGACCGAGATTGCGCACATTGTCGACGTGGGCAAACTGTTCCTGCCACTGGCTGAAACGCTGCTTCAGTTTTTCGCCCAGCGCCTGAGACTTGCCGAGGATGTCCTCTTCCTTGAACACGTCGAATACTGCCAGGGCTGCTGCACAGGCGGTCGGGCTGCCCGTGTAGGTGCCGCCCAGAGAGTTCGGGCCGGACGCGTCCATGTACTTGTCGGTACCGACGATGGCGGAAATCGGCATGCCATCAGCCATACTCTTGGCCATGGTCATCATATCCGGCTCAACGCCACTGTGCTCGATGGCAAACATCTTGCCGGTCCGGCCAAAGCCGCTCTGCACTTCGTCTGCGATCATCAGGATGTCGTTTTCGTCGCAGATCTTGCGGATTTCCTTGAGGAAGCTGGTCGGTGCCGCGTAGAAGCCGCCCTCACCCAGCACCGGCTCGATGACGATCGCTGCGGTGTTGTGGGCCGGGGAATCGGCTTTCATGGCCATTTTCAGGCCACGCAGTGCTTCATCTTCACTGACGCCGTGGTACGGGACCGGGTAAGGCGCACGATAAACGGTGCCGGGCATGGGGCCGAAATCCGTCTGGTACGGCGCTGCCTTACCGTTCATGGCCATGGTGTAGAAGGTCCGGCCGTGATAACCACCGTCGAAGCAGATGACGTTGGTCTTGCCAGTCGCCGCACGGGCGATCTTCATGGCGTTTTCCAGGGCCTCGGCACCGGAGTTGGCCAGCATTACCTTGGCGTGGCCACGCACAGGAACCACACCGCTGAGCTTCTCCGCCAGTTTCACGTAGCCCTCATAGGGCATAACCGTTTGGCAGGTATGCATCAGCTTGTCCAGCTGTGCCTTGACCGCTTCCACCACCTTCGGATGGCGATGGCCGATATTCAGTACGCCAATGCCGCCGGCGAAATCGATCATGCGCTTGCCGTCTGCATCCCACAGCTCTGCATTCGTTGCATGGTCGGCAAACTGTTCATTGGGACTTGCCGCGCCCGCCGCAACGTAGCGTTCTTTGAGTGCCTGCAATTCTTTATTGCTCACTTTGCCATTCTCCCTGGGTTCAGGTTCGAAAGTTTCACCTAACAGTGTAAGTAGTACGGTCTCAGGAAACAAACCGACTATTGTCGCGCTCAGGCTGCATCATCCCGGAATTGCAGTTTCGCGAGGCGCCGATAGAGGGCGTTATGGTTCATCAGTTCCTCATGGGTGCCCACTGCCAGCAGTCGTCCCTGGTCTATAACGGCAATCCGGTCCGCGTCCCGGACTGTGGCCAGTCGATGGGCAATCACCAGGGTAGTCCGACCGGCTGTGAGGTCCGGCATCGCCTGCTGGATAAGGTTTTCGCTCTCCGCATCCAGGGCACTTGTCGCCTCATCCAGCAACAATATCGGCGCATCGGCCAGCAGCGCCCTTGCAATGGCAAGCCGCTGTTTCTGGCCACCGGAAAGACCGAGGCCGGCATCCCCAAGCGGCGTTTCATAGCCTTTTGGCAGGCTCCGAATGAAATCATGGGCATGGGCAATTTTCGCGGCCTGTTCGACATCCTGCTGGCTGGCGTCAGGCCGCGCGTAACGGATGTTGTCGGTCACCGTGCCATGGAAGAGAGCGGGATTCTGGGGCACCAGGGAAAAACACCGGCGCAGGGCATCGAGAGACAGATCGGCAGTGTCGACGCCATCGACCAGGATTCGGCCCTCTGTCGGCTGATAGAAGTGCAGCAGCAAATCGAACAGCGTGGATTTTCCGGCTCCGGACGGCCCCACCAGGGCCAGCGTTTCGCCTGCTCTGATCTCCAGCGAAAGATCCGTCAGCGCGGGCTGTTCCAGCCGCCCCGGGTAACTGAAGCTCAGCCGATCAATCCGGATTGCCCCCTGCACGTGTTCAGGGAGTTTCAGTGTCGACGCTTTGCGTTCAAACGCCGGCTCCGTCTGTAACAGTTCAAACAGCCTCGCCGCCGAGCCTGCAGCCCTCTGCAACTCGCCGATGACTTCGCTGATGGCGCCGGCCGCAACACCTACCAGCAGACTGTAGAAGACAAAGGCTGCCAGCTCGCCCGGGCTGATCCGGCCGTGAATAACGTCCAGGCCCCCTATCCAGATGACGATGCCCACAGCACCCATCACCAGGGAGATGGCCAGTGTGGTCAGCCAGGCGCGCTGACGGATACGCTGGCGGGCAATCTCGAACGCCCTTTCAGACACCTCGGAAAAATATTTGCGGTCATGGGGCTGATGGTTGAAGGCCTGAACGGTCTTGATCTGGGTAAGGTTCTCGCCCACGTAGCTGCCGACATCGGCAACCCGGTCCTGGCTGAGCCGGGATAGCGCCCGAACCCGCCGGCCAAAGAACAGGATGGGTGCGATCACCAGCGGGAAGCCCAGCAGAATAATACTCGCCAGCTTGGCATTGGTGATGAACAGCAGCAGCAACCCTCCGATCAGCATCAGGGCATTACGCAGCGCAATCGACACCGTGGAGCCAATTACTGACTGCAGCACGGTGGTATCGGCGGTAAACCGCGACTGGATCTCCAGGGCCCGGTTCTGCTCGAAAAAGCCGGGATGAAGATCAATCAGGTGGTTGAACACCTTTTTGCGGATATCCGCCACCACCCGTTCGCCGATCCAGGACACCAGATAGAACCGGGCAAAGGATCCGAAAGCGAGGCCGAGCACCAGCACGAAGAACAGCCCGATGGCCCTGGCCAGGTTCTCCGGCGACTCGGTGGCTAATCCCTGATCGACAAGAATACGTAAACCCTGCCCTAACCCGAGCGTAATTCCGGCCGTAAAAATCAGCGCCACCAGGGCACCGGCGACAGCCCGCCGATAGGGGCTGATAAAGTCGATGACCAGTCTCAGGGCTTTGCGGTGACGAGTGTTAATGATGTGCCTCCTTGATACGGGGTGCTGTAGACTCCGCTAACAATACGGTTTGTACTCCACACAAGACCTATCATACAGCTACGCAAGAGCGTGCGGGTGGAGCGGCTTGCCAGGACCGTCGAAAGCCAGGGATGGCTTTCGCCGAGCGTACATGGACGTATTTACAGCGTGTCCTGGCAAGCCGCTCCACCCGCGCGCTCGACTACTCCGAAGCGGAAGGAAAATGAATTGAGAGCCTACGCCGACAACGATTACCCGGCAGATCATAAACCGGACTGGAAAATCATTTCAGGCCTCTGGCCCTATCTCGCCGAATTCCGCGGCCGGGTAATCCTGTCCCTGGTTTTGCTGGTGTTGGCCAAGCTGGCAACCGTTGCCACGCCCATTGCCCTGAAATACATCGTCGACTATCTGGACCAGAACCGCGGCGCGGACATGCTGCTTTGGATCCCGGTGATCCTTGTGGTGGCCTACGGCGCGTTGCGCTTTGGTGCCACACTGTTCAATGAGCTTCGGGATGCGGTATTTGCCCGGGTGGCTGAACGGGCCATGCGCCGCGTGTCCCTGCGAGTATTTGAGCACCTGCATCAGCGGGAACTGGCCTTCCACCTGGATCGAAAGACCGGTGGCCTGGCCCGGGATATCGAGCGGGGTACCAACGGCATCAGCTTCCTGCTCCGTTTTACCTTGTTCAACATTGTCCCCACCCTGCTGGAAATCCTGATGGTCGCCGGCATCCTGTTCGTGGTGTTCAACGTGGGTTATGTGCTGGCGATCCTGGTAGCCGTGGTGGTGTATGTGGTCTTTTCCATCAAGATCACCGAGTGGCGGACGAAATTCGTGCGCGAAGCCAATGCCCGGGATAACCAGTCCAACTCACGGGCCATAGACAGCCTGTTGAACTATGAAACCGTCAAATATTTCAATAACGAGCGGTACGAGGCCGAGGTCTATGATCGGGATCTGGACGACTGGGAACAGGCCCGTCTGAAAAACCGCCTGTCCCTGGCGGCGCTTAACTCCGGTCAGGCATTAATTATTGGTCTGGCGATGATCGTGATCATGGCTATGGCCGTTCAGGAGGTGGCCAGAGGTGAGATCACCCTCGGTGACTTCACCATGATCAACGCCTACCTGCTTCAGCTGTTCATTCCCCTGAACGCCCTGGGTTTTGTCTACCGGGAAATCCGGCAGGCACTGGTAAATGTCGAGCGCCTGTTCAAACTGCTGGGGGACAAACCGGCGATTGAAGATGCTCCGGATGCTGCCGAGCTGGCCGTGGATAGAGGCGAAGTGCAGTTTGACCACATCCACTTTGCCTACCGACCGGACCGCCCGATTCTGAAGGATGTGAATTTTTCCATCCCGTCCGGCCACAAGATTGCCGTGGTGGGAGCCAGTGGCGCCGGCAAGTCCACCCTCGCCCGCCTGCTGTTCCGCTTTTACGACGTCGATCAGGGCGCCATACGGATCGATGGTCAGGACATTCGGCAAGTGACCCAGGACAGCCTGCGCTCGGCGATTGGTGTGGTGCCCCAGGATACGGTGCTGTTCAACGATACCCTGTACCGGAACCTGGCCTATGGCCGGCCGGAAGCCACGGAAGAAGAGGTGTACCGGGCAGCTCGAATGGCTCACCTGGAAGACTTTATCCACAGCTTGCCGGAGGGTTATGAAACCAAAGTCGGCGAACGGGGCCTGAAACTCTCCGGTGGTGAAAAACAACGGGTGGCCATTGCCCGGGTGATCCTGAAGAACCCGCCGTTGCTGATCCTGGACGAGGCTACGTCCTCCCTGGATTCACTCTCGGAGCAGGCCATTCTTGGGGCTCTCAACGAGGTCAGCCAGCAGCGGACCACCCTGGTGATTGCCCATCGGCTGTCCACTATCCGCGATGCCAATACCATTCTGGTGATGGATGCGGGACGAATTGTTGAGGGTGGCAGTCACAACGAGTTGTTGGCCGCCGGTGGCTACTACGCCCATCTTTGGGCTCAGCAGCACAGCCGTGACGAAAAAGGCAATGACGACCAACAGGACGCCAGTGACTAGTTCGCCCTGAGCCTTTCGGCCAGGCCGGAGGCCCGGACTACCTGCTGTCCGACTGCGTCCCTGAGCACGTCCACATTGCCGGCAATCAGGCTGAACCAGTTTCTGGCCCGGGTAATGCCGGTATAGACCAGCTCTTTTGTCAGGACCGGGCTCAACCGGTCCGGCAAGACCAGACAGGTGTGGTTGAACTCTGAACCCTGGGACTTGTGCACCGTCATGGCGTACACGGTTTCCAGCTGCTGCAGACGACTGGGCGAGATCCAGCGAATACCGCCAGCGGTGTCGCTATCCGGAAACGCCACCCGCAGGGTATAGCGGGGCTCACCGGTGTCGGTCCGATCCCAGGGCACGTTGACGGCAATGCCAATGTCGCCGTTCATCAGGCCCAGATTGTAGTCGTTGCCGGTAATCAGCACAGGCCGGCCCTCATACCAGCCCTCGGCCCGCGGGATCAGCTTTTTAGCCAGTAACTGCTTTGCGATCCGGTCGTTCAGGCCTTCCACGCCCCAGGGGCCCTTGCGCAGGGCACAGAGCACCTGGAAGTCACTGAAGGCTTCAAGGAGCTGCACCGCCATCGCATCCCAGTCTTCGCGGGGGCTGCTTTCGTTCAGACCATGATTCTGCAAGCGTTCGAGGTAATGGCGGTAACCAACGGGTGGTGACAGGCTCTGACCATTCACTTGCCGGCCCTGCCCGGCATTTCGGAATGCCTCGGGTGAGCCGGTGATGGCATGTCGACACACCAGGTCCAGGGTGTCTTCCGTATCCGCACTTTTCGACCGGCCGTTAAGCAGAATGACATCGTCGAATTCTGCTTCCCGGATCTGGCGCAACATGCCGTTATCAAGCGCATTGGTATTCACTGCTTCGGCAAAGGCGCGGATACCGCTGTCCTCCCGGAACCGGTAGCTCTTGCGCAGCATAGCCACGGCCTGATCCATAGGTTGGCCGGTTTCGTCCACCAGTGACTCCGGTATCTCGTCGCCGGCCATGGCGCCCAGCCACTGGGCCGTTTCCGGTGTGTAATGGGCCAGCAACGCCCGCTGGCAAAGCTCCCCCAGTACCGCACCGGCGTCCACCGAGGCCAGCTGGTCCTTGTCGCCCAGCAGGATCAGCTGGGCGTTGGCGGGCAGGGCATCGAACACCGATGCCATCAGGTCGACGTCTACCATGGAGGCCTCGTCGATGACCAGGATATCCACCAGCAAAGGGTTGTCCCGATTATGGCGGAATTTGCGGGTATCCGGCCGGCTGCCCAGTAACCGGTGCAGGGTAGTGACCCTGGTGGGGATATCATTCAGGTCCACGTTGCCCGGCAGTTCGGCAAGGGGTAACCGGCTCACTGCACCACCGATGGATTCGTTCAGTCGGGCCGCCGCCTTGCCGGTCGGGGCTGCCAGGCGGATCCGGTATTTCCGACCGGCCCGTTCGGAGGATTCCCCGGCCACTGCCTGCAGGGCCGCCAGCAGGTTGACCACGGTGGTGGTCTTGCCGGTGCCCGGCCCGCCGGTGATTACGGCGAAATGGTTGCGGGCCGCGAGGGCACAGGCCAGTTTCTGGTAATCCACCGGTTCTGACGACCGGAAGAGCGTATCCAGAGCGAGAGACAGGGTGCGGGCCGGCCCGGATTCCGGATCTGCCAGGGGTGATGGCAAAGCCAGGCGGTGCCGGATACCCGCCGCAATGCGTTGTTCGTAGCGCCAGAATCTGCGCAGATAGAGCCGGGTTCCGTTCAGCACCAGGGGTGTTGTATGTGAGCCATCACTTACGGCGCAGGCGCTCTCCAGTATGCTCAAGCATTCCGGCAGCGTTACAAGTGCAAGCACGTCGGCGGGCTTGGGCCGGTCCGGCTCGCTGGTGCCGGAATCGGTGAGCGGCTCCTGGACCGACTCCTCTGGCGGCAGTGACAGGGTATGCCCGGCATCGGCCAGGAGATTGCCCAGATCGACGCAGACATGGCCACGCCCCACCTGATGGGAGACCAGTGCCGCCAGCAGCAGGAGCAGCGGGTCCGGGCGTTCGCCCTGCTCTTCCGAGAGCTCCCGGATCAGCCGGGCAAACCCCACATCCAGCGCGCGGATCCACTCCGCCTGCTGCCAGTGCAGCAGCAGGGTCTCGGTTTTATCCGGGCTGGAGAGCAGATCTTTGATAGCGAAGGTGGTATCACCGGCAGCGGGTATGGTCGGCGTTTCCGCAGCGATTTCCTCCGCGAACAGATCAATCTGGTGGTCGGACTTTCCGGTTTGGGAGCGGGAACGGCTCATGCGGCCACCTCCGCAACCGACTCGCCATCAAACAGGGCATCCAGTTGTTCAATCAGGGCTCTGGGCGGTTTGTCGGTGAAGGCGCCACCTGTGCTGGAATCAATGCCTCGCAGGAACAGATACACCGCGCCGCCAATGTGTCGGTCGTAGTCGTAATCCGGCAAACGGGCTTTCAGCAGCCGGTGCAGGGCCAGCAGGTAGAGCACGTATTGCAGATCGTAGCGTTTATCCAGGATGGCGTTGCCCATGGCCTGATCGGTATAGGCGCTGTTGTCTTCGCCCAGGGTATTGGATTTGTAGTCCAGCACGTAATAGCGCCCGTTGTGTTCGAACACCAGATCGATAAACCCCTTGAGCATCCCGTTGAATCGGGTCTCTTCGACTCGGGGACGGTCCGCGCGATTCAGAGTGTGCGCGGTTACCAGCTCGTCGAGTTTCCGGATACTGACGTTGCGGCTTTCAAACCAGAACTCCAGTTCCGGGCGCAGGGTGGTCAGGTCCGCCAGGCAGACGGTTTCTGCACCGGCCCGGTCGAGGCTCAATGGTTTGCTGATCAATGCCAGCAACCAGCGCTCCAGCGGCTCCACCCACTCGTTCCAGCCACGGGTCCCGCAGCGCCGGGTCAGCTGCTCATGAAGCAGCGGCGGGTTATCCACAACCCGCTGGAACCCCTGCTGCGTGCACCATTCCAGCAATTCGTGCAGGAAGGTGCCGGGTCCGGCGCCTTTCGGAAAGTTATGCTGGTTGCGCTGGTTGGCCATTTGAGCCGGGTTTTCCTCTTCGTCCAGGGTACTTTCTTCCAGCAGGTTCTGGGTCTGGGCATCTTCCACCTCACCGGTAAACGCGATCCCGGTGCCGGTCATGCCGGTGTATTCGATGGAGGAGTAGCTGGCAATCCACCAATCCTCTCTGGCCTCGCGGGAAGAGACCATGGCCGGGCCAAGCGCTTCCGGCGCCGGTTCTTGGTAGTGCGTATCGTCCGGATCCGGTAACGGGGTTATCCGGATCTCTGCTCTGCCCTCTGCCAGTTTCCCCAGGCAGTCGCTGATACGGCTTTGCCCTTCGCCGGCAATCAGGTAGCCCAGTCCGCTTTGCTGCCAGTTGTCCAGGGCCGCCGTGCCGACCCAGGTGGCGAAGCGGGCCCGGGTCAGGGCCACGTAGAGCTTGCGGATATCCTCGCCGAGGCGCTCCCGGTCAGCCCTGGCCACGTCGTCCGGCGACGGGTCGAATACCGTGACCAGCCTGCCCCGGTCATTGTGATAGCGCGCGAAGGCCTGCTTTTCACTCTGGGCGCGAAAGGCCGTGCCGAAGGGAAGAAACACCAGCGGGTATTCCAGACCCTTGGACTTGTGCACGGTGATGACCTTCACCAGGCCGGCATCACTCTCCAGCCGCAGGGTACGGTGTTCATCTTCCTCTTCGGCTGCACGCAGAATCTGGGTGTAGTGGTGCACCAGGGCATGCTCGCCGTCCAGTTGCAGGCTGTCCTGCTGCAGCAACTCGGCAATGTGCAGAATGTCGGTCAACCGCCGTTCGCCGTCAGGGCGTTGCAGTAACCGGCCTGGCACCTCGAAATCCATCAGGAAGGTTCGCAGCATGGGCAGTACACCCTGCTTCTGCCATTGCTGCTGGTAACCAATAAAACGCTCGATTTCCCGTTCCAGCACGAGCTCATCGGTGAGCAGCTGATTCATGGCATGCCAGGACTGACCGAGGGTGGGTGTAGCCAGGGCCGCGCGGATATAGGCCAGCTGCCGGGGCTCGGCAAATGCCCGAAGCCAGCAGAGCATTTCCTGTGATTCCCGTGAGGTCAGCACCGAATCGCGGTCTGACAGGTACACACTCTTGATACGCCGCTGGCCCAGGGCCTCCCGCACTGCGCTGGCCTCGTTGCGGTTGTTGACCAGTATCGCGATGTCTTTGGGGGCAACCGGCTCCAGATCCCCGGGATTATCCGGTAAGGCAAAACCAGCCTGCCCGGCTTGGCCCAGGGTCAGCAAACTGGCGATCTCACTGGCGCAGGTTTCCGCCACATCGGCCGTGGCAGTGCCCTTGGCCATACCTTTCGGATTGCCATCCCTGTCCTCTTCCCCGGATTCGTGGGTCCAGAATACCAGGCTGGGCTGCGCTTCCCCGTTAATCGCCCAGACTCGCTTGGTGCCATTGGCGTCCACACCCTGGAACGGCAGCGGTGAGGTATTGCCCTTGCCGAACAGGAAGGCGCCGTCCCGGCTGTTCTGGTCACTGTGTTCAAAGACCCGGTTAACCGCCGCCACCATGGTCTTGGCGGAGCGGAAGTTCTTAGCCAGTGTATAGGTGCGCTCTTTCACGCCCTGCCGGGCCTGCAGGTAGGTGTAGATGTCGGCCCCCCGGAAACCGTATATGGCCTGCTTGGGATCGCCGATCATCAGCAGGCAGGTACCGTGGTCGCCGCCTGCCACGTTGTAGATGCGGTTGAAGATTCGGTACTGCACCGGGTCGGTATCCTGGAATTCGTCGATCAGGGCCACCGGAAACCGGCGACGGATGGTGGCCGCCAGCTGGTCGCCCCGGGGGCCGTGCAGGGCATCGTCCAGCCGGGTGAGCAGGTCGTCAAAGCCCATTTCCGAGCGTTTCTGCTTTTCCGATTCCAGCCTTTCGGCAATCCAGTGGCTGGCGTGGCGCAGAATGTCGGATTTGGCGTTGGGCTGGTTCTGGCTGAAATCCAGCAGCGCTCCGATGGCATCAAAGGCCGGGTGATGAGGGGCAGAATCATCGCCCTTGAGAATCTTGTCGAGCCCTTCGGGCGTCTGATTCCTGAAGCCCGCGGCGCTATCGATCTTTTCGGGCAAAAGGTCGTCCGATTCCGCCCAGGCAACCAGCAAATCCCAGACCTTGATCATGGCATTCTTGCTGGCGCCATGGAGTCGCTTGCTCTTGTTCAGATCGTTCAGCAGCTCGATGACGTCATCGCGCCACTGGCTCCAGGGGTGGGCTTTCAGAGACTGTGACTGTTCCAGACGCTGCTGGACCACCTGATTGATGGCCTGATGAACGCTCTCCGGGGGTGTGCCCAGGCTCAGGGGATCGTCAATCAGATTGCGAACACCCTGGCGCAGGTCCCCGGGGGTTTTCCAGTGGCTCAGGGCCTCGTCCATCAGCGCCGGCGGCAGGGGATAGACAAAGGTGCGCCAGTAATCCCGGGCGACCTCGTCCAGCAATTCGCTCTGGTCGGTTTCGAGGGTGAGTTTGAACAGGCTGCCGCTGTCGAAGGCGTGCTCGCTGAGCATGCGGTTGCAGAAACTGTGGATGGTGGATACCGCCGCCTCGTCCATCCATTCGGCGGCCAATAGCAGCTTCTTTCGGCATTCCGGCCAGCTGGCCGGATCCGGGTAGCTTTCATCCCGTAGCTGGTAGATCAGTGCCGTTTCTGCGGGTGGATTGGGCTCGTCGGGCGCGTCAGAAAACACCTCGGCGGCCTGGGTGAGCCGGGTGCGGATACGGTCACGCAGTTCCTTGGTGGCGGCCTCGGTAAAAGTGACCACCAGCAGGTTGGGAGGCAGCAGGTTCTGCAGAGGGCTGTCGGGCGACTGGCCGTGCCCAAGCACCAGGCGCACGTACAGAATGGCAATGGTAAAGGTTTTGCCGGTGCCGGCACTGGCCTCGATCAGGGCACTGCCGTTGAGGGCCAGTGCCAGGGGATCCAGGTTCGGATTCCGGTTGGTCATCTGCTCGGTCATTCCAGGCCTCCGATCTGATCTGCAGCCGATTTGTCCTGCTCGGCTTCCCAAACCGGCACGTAGAGCTGATGCAACAGGGCTTCGAATTCACCGCTGGCCATCAGCAGCTCCGGTGTTTCAAAGGCCCCTCTCAGGTAACCGGTATCCCGCTCCAGAGCAATGGAATAGGCCTGCTGCGCCTCCGATATGGCTCGCTCATGGTCACCGACGTACTTTTTGCTGCCGTAGAAACTGGTGATCCAGGCAAAGCCGGCCTCGCAGTGAATGGGCAGCGCCCGGGTGGTGGCGTCCATCCACCCGCTGAGCACCGCTTCGAACAGCGGTCTGGCCTGTTCCGGATGCAATGGAGCAAAGCGGAATTTCCGCCCCTCCTCCTTGCCCAGAACCAGGGTCTCAAAAGGTTGATCGCCGAGCTGGCCTGCCAGATGGATCAGCCAGTCCCGCATCAGATTGGCATAGCGTACTTTCTTGCTGGACCCGGAACCGGTCAGCAAACTGGAGCCGGCCACCACCAGCCGGCACAGTTCCCCCTGGGCATTGCAGCGCAGGTTGTCGATCAGATCCGCGATTTCCACCGAACCCAGGGCGTTTTCAAACCGGTAGTCAAAGGATAGCGGTTCAACGATTGCTTCCGGCCAGTCAGCCAGTGCGTTCTGGTAACGCTCGAACAGATCGGGCAAACGCCCGGCCAGCTCGGAACGCAGGCGGTGTTCGGTCACGCCCATACCCAGGTCCCCGCGTCGGGCCATGCGGTCCAGAGTTGCCTGCAACCGGTCGTGCAGTTCCTCTTCGTTGCTGGCTTTCAATAGCCCGCCCTGGATCAGCTCGTTGTCCAGGCGCCAGCGGTCGAGGCCGTCCAGCTCGAAATTCTCGTTGTCGGTGTCGTCGTCTTCGACATCCTCGAAGCGCACCTGCAGCCGGCGCTGGTAAAAGGTGTCGATGGGCTTTTTCAGGAAAGCCGCTAGATCGTTCAGACTGATGGGCTCTTCGGGCGCCTGGTAAGGTAGTGCCGACTGTGTCTGCGCGGCAGCCTCACCACCATGGGCACTGCGCCATTCCCGCTCGTAGGTGAATAACCGGCGTGCCTCCAACACCTCGGCCAGGGGACGGGGCGAACTGTTTTCCCCCTCTCCACCCTCCTCCAGCCCGTTGGCTTTCGGGAAATAGCTTCGGCTGAACGGCTGCAACGGGTGTTGGGTCGTCAGTGCCTCGATGACCTTGGTTTCGGGTTGCCCTGACACAGACCAGAGACTGTCCAGATGATCCTGAAGCTGCCCCACCAGAACCGACGGCGGCCGTTCCGAATCATCCTTGATGCTGCGGCCTACCCAGCTGATGTAAAGCTGCTCCCGGGCGGATAACAGGGCTTCCAGGAACAGGTAGCGATCGTCTTCCCGGCGGGAGCGGTCCCCCGGGCGGTAATCCTGGGCCATGAGATCGAAATCCACCGGCGGCCGGGAGCGGGGATAGTCGCCGTCGTTCATGCCCAGCAGGCACACTTTCCGGAAGGGTATGGCCCGCATGGGCATCAGGGTGGCGAAGTTGACCTTGCCGGCCAGGAAACGCTGGTTCAGGCCGCCTTCATCCAGCCCCTCCAGCAGCACATCCTTGACGATGTTCAGGGGCAGGGTCTGTTCCCCAAGGCCTGCTGCCAGGGCGTCTTCCAGCCACTGTTCCAGCTGGCGGCGGAAACGGTTAAGCAGCAACAGGTCGCTGCCTTCCACCCTGTGGAAAAACTGCCCGAGCATCTCTGAAAACAGACGCTCCCAGTCTTCGGGGGTGCGATTGGTCTGCAGCGCCTGCCAGAGGGTTTCAAGCTGATGCACAAAGTCGTTAAGGCGGCCCGCCAGGCTGGCCTGCAGGCCGCCGATCTCGCCGAAGGGTTCCACACCGGCCCAGGGCTCATCGTCGCCCATGCCATAACCCAGCAGCATCGAGCGCAGCCCGGATTGCCAGGTGTTGCGCTCCAGTTCGGCGGGCAGGTCCAGACTTTCCCGGTGCTGGCCGTGCAGACCCCAGCGGATATTGGCGCCTTCGACCCAGCGACGGGCCAGGGGGATCTCGTCTTCATTGATACCGAAGCGGTCTCGTATGCCAGGTACTTCCAGCAGGCTGATGATCTCACTCACCGCGAATCGGCTGCGGGGCAGTGACATCAGGGTTTCCAGGGCAATCAGCACGGGTTCATGGTGGCGCTGGCCCTGATCGGAAATGGTGAAAGGAATGTGGCGCTTGCGGCCCGGCTGATAACGACCAAACACGGCCTGGATGTGAGGCGCGTAGACGTTGATATCCGGCACCATCACGATGACATCCCGGGGCCGCAGCGTGGCGTCGGCGTTGAACGCAGCCAGCAGCTGATCATGCAGAATTTCCACTTCCCGCTGGGGGCTGTGGGCCTGATGGAACGCCAGGGAATGATCCTGGTGCAGATCCAGCCGGCGCTGCTGCTGGCGGATTTCCTGCAGGGGCGTCAGGTTGTGGATATCGTTCTGCAGCTGATGCAGCAGGCGCGGTGCTTCCGGGTTGCCATGATCCGAGAAGATATCGATTTTCTGGTCTGGTGTCTGGAAGCTGCCCCGGTACTGATCCGGGTTGTCGAACTCGTCCAGCAACCGGATATAGTCCCGGCCCTGCTTGCCCCAGGCGGCCAGCAGTGGATTGGCGTGTTGGTGCAGCTGGTCTGGATCTTCAATGTCGGAAAGTGTCGGATGGGCTCTGCCCCGTTTGCGTTCGGCGGTGAGCAGCTCCCGGTCGCTGATGATATCGGCCCAGTAAAACTGGCAGGGGTTGTGAACACACAGTACCACCTGACTGAACCGGCTCAGGACGTACAGGGCTTCCAGCGCTTGCCGGGGCAGCGAGGAGACGCCAAAGACGACAATGCGGGTCGGCAGCCGGAACGGGTTGGCCGGCGCCTGAAGTTGCTGGCCCTGTTCCATGAACCGGGTATGGATCTGCGAGCGGCTGGTATGAGCGTCTGCGCCCACATCCTCAACCAGCCGGCGCCAGAGCAGGGGTTGCCAGCGGGTTTCCGCATCCAGAGGCTTTTCCTCGGCCCGGGCCGTGATGATCACATCCTTGCCCTGCTCCCAGGCCGCCAGCCAGTCGGCCCGGAACACCTGGTACTGGTCAAACAGATCGGCCACCTTCTCCGCCAGCTGGAAATTGCGCAGGTCCGGATCGTTACCTTCCAGAAAACGGGCCAGCGGTGTAAAGGCCTCGTCCTGCCCCACCAGGCGTGGCAATAACCGGTACAGCCGCCACACCAGCCGCCGTTTGTCGAAGGGCGACTGTTCCGGTACCTCACCGTCCGGAAGCACGGCCCGGTAGGCTTGCCAGATAAACCGGGCCGGGAACAGGAAATCCATACCGGCAGCAATCCCAAGGCCGCCCTCAAGGCCATCTTCGGTGCGCTTCTCCGCCAGCGCCAGCTTCAGCCACTGGGCAATACCGTTGCTCTGCACCAGGAAGGTCTCGCTCTCCAGTGGCGGCATGGGGTTGTGCCGACAGATGTAGACAACGGCCCGGCGCAGGTCTTCCAGATGGTTGGCGTGGATCGCGTGAAACCCGGGTTCGATCCTGGCGCGTTGCTCGGTGGGCTCGGTGGAGAGTGCGGCCATGAATTTCCTTGTCTGGTGTGCAGTTCAATCCTGTTGCCACAGGTTACCGTATGTGACCACAGATGCGGACTGTCTGAAACGTCTGATCTCCAAAAATCATGACGGCCCGTCGTGACAAACGGTGTCGTGAATTATCGGCAAAAGGGAGAAGCACTATGTGGACACTGATCACTGGCGCGGGGTCGGGCATTGGGCGGGCTCTGGCCCTGGAACTTGCTGCTCAAGGCCACGACCTGATCCTTGCAGGTCGCACCGTGTCAAAGCTGGAGGAGGTCGCGACGAAGCTCCGCGTGGAGGCGCCCGACCGTGAAGTGATGACGCTGGAAGTGGACCTTGCGGATCCCGAAAGCACCCGCAATCTGGCTCAACAGGTAAGTGATGCCGTCGATCATCTCTCAGCGTTCGTGTATTGCGCTGGCGTGGGTGAGCCGGCTGCGGATTTTGCCAGCCTTGGGCTCATCGATTTCCAGGAAGCCCTGGCCGTGAACGTGTCCGCGCCCATGCTGCTCACCCAATCGTTGTTACCGATCCTCAAAGGGGGTGATCCCGCGTCGCGAATCGTGATGATTGGTGCGGGTATGGACAAGCATGCGCAACCCGGAACGGGCAGCTACGGGATCAGCAAGATGGCGCTGCGTCGGCTGGTGCGTCAGATGTCCGTTGAGTTCGACACCATGTCGGACGGGCCGGTTGTCAGCCTCTTTCAGCCGGGGCTGGTGGATACGCCGGGTATTCGAAGCCATATCGATAAGGCGGGCAAGTTAGATCTGCCCCACGCGGAGTGGCTGGCTAATCGTCTGGCGTCGGGGGATTGCCTGAGTGCCGAACAGGCCGCCAGTGCCATCGTGTTTACGCTCAATCAGATACCGGAGAGCGATTTTCACGGGGCCGTGTTCAACGGCGCCGATCTGGTGGATTCGCTCTCATTCGCTGGAAGCTAGGGGAACGTCAAGCGGGCCCTAGAGAGGGACCCGCATGGTTTCGGAGCCGCTGTCAGGCATACCAATCATTTCATCGGTTCCAGTCGGCGGAATCACCTCGGTGCGCTCGACCTCGTATTCGTGGAAATGTTCTCGCACCGCGCAGGCTCCGGTGAACATCACTGGCTTGTCGTAGGGGTCCGTCAGAACGTAGCCCTGACCATCCAGATAGAACCGCGCCATGTAATAGCGCCCTTCCATCGAGACAATCTCCAACAGAGAAATCGTGTCGTGCTTGTGTTTTTTCAGTTCGCCGGTGTCCATGTGCATGGGAAGTCTCCCGCAGGTTTATTGTCGTAAGGAACAGTACGAAACGCTTTCCGTTACAGGTCATAAAACGAGCAATTATGAGCAGGATTGATTTGGTCAAAGCCGCCGTGGACGAGCAGTTGAATGACAGCTACGACCTGCTGGCCATGCGGATGCTGTTTCCCCCGGACCACGTGGAAGTAAAAATTGATCAGGAAATCAAAGACCTGTACGTGTATCCGGAAAGGCTCGATACCGGGTATCGCGACGAATGGCGAGCCATTGCCACCCGGGCCCTGTTCCGGAACGCCTTTGGCGATCACTGGCGGCCTGATGAGGAGAATCTGGAGCGCTACCTGCATTTTCTGAGAGATGAGGCCATTCCCCGTTGTGTTCACGACAACATTGAACTGTTTCGTATGCTCGGCGAGGTCCTGTCAATCGCGAGGTCTGACAACGCCATTGCCTTCCCGGATCCAAAGCGTCGAGCCCTGATGAAGATTATCTGGCCGGAGAAGGGTCGTCGGTGAGAGTAAGCTGGCTGGCGGAACGCGAATCCGGAGCCCTGATCCGACCGTATTGTTTAAAAGATGAACAATAGAGAGGTGCCATCATGGGTCACCAACACATCGTTTTCGGAAAGTGGCTGATTCCCGTGCTTCTGGCTTTCATTGGCCTCGCGGTTCTCGGGTCCCCACAGTCTGTGGCCAGCGACAAAGACGCAGAAATCCGCGACACCATCCTGCGCCAGATCGAAGCGTTTGCGAACAACGACGAGGAGCAGGCCTGGGCCCACGCCTCCGAGGGTATCAAGCGTCGATTCGGCTCGTCACAGGTGTTTGTCGACATGGTTCGTGAAGCCTACCCGGCGGTGCACAACGCCACGGCCATCGAGTTTACCCAGCGCGTGCCCCACGGCGCCTTTGAAATCCAGGTGGTGCGGTTGCAGGGGCCGGAAGGCAAGCGATGGGACGCCTATTACCGGATGGTGCTCACGGAAGGGGCCTGGAAGGTGGCCGGCGTGAGACTCCAGCCGGCCGAGCTGGGTATTTAAAGGGATCAAACCAGGTGCCGCCCGCCATCCAGGGGCAGGGTCCGGCCCGTGATATAGGGGTTGTCCAGCAGAAACTGCAGCGTGGCGACAGCGACCTCAGCCCCCGGTTCTATTCCCATAAGCGACTTCTTCAGGGTTTTCTCCCGGTACGCCTGGCTATCGCCCTGGTTGAACATGATCAGGGAGGGCGCAACGGCATTGACCTTGACCCTCGGAGCCAGTAGACGAGCGAACGACAGGGTCAGGTTGGTCAGGGCTGCCTTGCTGGCGGCATAGGCAATGTGTTTGGCGCTGCCCTTCTCCACCACGTAGTCAGTCATGTGGATAATATCCGTGGTCGTATCGCCCTGCTCCAGCATCGATCGGCAGGCCAGGTTGATGAGGTATGGTGTGGTCACGTGAATCTGCATCATGGCGTTCATCACGTCTGCCGGGTCGGAATCTTCGCTCTCTGGTAACCAGTCCGAGGCATTGTGGATAATGGCACGGAGCGTGTCCGTTTTGGATTTCAGGGCCTGGATGAAGTCATCAATGCCTTCATTCGTGGCAAAATCCGCGTGGAGACACACTGCCCCCGCCTTCTGCAGCGCGTCGATAGCCGGTCGATAGCTTCGATAGGTGACGATGATGGGCTGGCCGCGGTCAAGACAGGCTCTGGCAAAGGCCAGACCAATGCGTTGGCCGGCGCCGGTAATCAGGATGGGTGCGGTCATGACGTCTCCAATCAGGTTTCAATCTGCTTAATCTCCGCATTGAATACGTCAATAATCGTTTCGCAGAGCCATTTATGGCCGGATTCTTTTTCTGAATTCTGATCCCAGCAGAGGTCAAAGGAGAACACGACCTCTTCCAGTGGCAGAGGCGCGGATTTGAAGTGTTTAAGACGGGGATCCAGCGCCAGCAGGCGACGCGGCGCTATGGCAATCAGGTCCGTCTTCATCAGAATATCGGGAATAGCGTCCCAGCTGGACACGATCAGCGCCGAATGCCTTTCAAAGCCGCGCCCGGCGAGCGCATCATCAATCACTGTTGTACCGGTGGACGCCTGGGACAGTTTTACATGGGGCAGCCGGGCGTACAGCTCTGGTGTCATGGGTTCCGAGGCGCTGGGATGGTCGGGCCGCATCAGTACTACAACGTCATCAGCCATGAGGCGTTTACTGCGGACCGCCTTGGGCTTCAGACGCCCGGGGGTCAAACGAATCTGTGCGTCGACCCGGTCCCACTCGGAGCTCTCGGTGGAAATTGAGAAGGGCAGAATATCGATGGTGACATTCGGCGCTTCCTCGCGAATCCGCTGGGAAAAACTTGGCAGGAAAAAACCGGAAACATAATTGGCCACCTGCATACTGAACACGCGCTTGGATTCGGCCGGCACGAATTGCTGTTGAGAACTGATGGCGCTGGACAGGTAGGACAGGCCATCTTCGACCTGAACAATGAGTTCTTTGGCTCTTTCGGTGGGTTCCAGCCCTTTGGCGGTGCGGTAGAACAACTGATCGTTGAGCATCAGACGCAGACGAGCGAGTGCATGGCTGACGGCCGAGGGAGATAGCCCAAGCTCATTGGCGACTTTTGAGATCGATCGTTGCTCCATGATGTTGGCGAAAATTACCAGTAAATTCAGATCAAAATCGCGTAAATTCACCATATTTATCAATACTCGCAGCTTGCCGTCATTATTGTTATCACAACGTGCCCCTGCCAGCGCGTTCTGTTCAGGCCGCCCGGTAATTGCCAGAGGCATTTGACAAGTCTCGCAGACCCGGCATATTTGCGCCAGATTCGGGGCGTCAGCAATCAGAGGAAAGCCGGTGCTCTGGTATCGAGCACCGGCTGACAGAAGCGGCTTTGGGGAGAGGTACTGAAAGGCGGCTCAGGAGGCCGGGAGCTCAGCCGAAGGTTGCGGGCAGCCAGAGGGTAATGGCTGGCACATAGGCCACCAGCGCGACAACCCCGAGCAATACCAGCATGAACGGCCAGATGTGGCGCGCGACAGTCTCCACTCGCAATCCGCTGATGCTTGAGGCCACGAAGATGGAATAGCCAACGGGGGGCGTTACCATGCCGACGGCAAAGTTGATGACCACCATGGCGCCCAACTGGATCGGATCCAGGCCGATCTGCTGACCCAGGCCGATCAACACGCCACTGAGGATGACCATCGCTGAAATGTTATCCATGACGGCGCCAAGCAGAAGCAACATGAGGTTGACGATCAGCAACAGGATGATTGGGTTGTCCGTGAGCGCAAGCAGCGCCTGGGTGAGCTGGGCCGGAATCTGTTCACTGGCCATTACCCAGGCAAACCCGTAAGCCACCGCCACGATAAACATGATAACGGCGGTCGTTCTCATTGAGCTCATCAGGATCGAGGGCATTTTTTTCCAGTCCAGATCGCGGTACAGGAACAGGCCAACGATGGTGCTGTACAGAACACCCACCATTGCGGCCTCGGTGGGCGTGAACATGCCGCTATAGATGCCGCCTAGGATGACAACCGGAGCAAGCAGAGCCCAGATGCCATCCTTCAGAGCGAAAAGGAATTCTTTACCGGTGGCCCGCTTTTCCTTGGCGACACCGTGATGCCGGGCGTAAAGGACACTTACTACGCAAAAACCGGTGGCGGCAATCAGACCGGGAATGATGCCAGCCAGGAACAGCTTGGCGATGGATTCCTCCGCCAGTACACCCCAGATGACCATCGGGATGGAGGGCGGAATCATTTGCCCCAGCGGTCCCACCGCGGTCGCAAGTGCCGCGGCATACCCGCGCTGGTAGCCGCGGTCTTCCAGCTCATCGATCATGATGGAGCCGACGGCTGCTGTCGTGGCGGGTGCGGAACCTGAAATCGCACCAAAGAAAGTTCCGGCCGCAACTGTGGACATGGACAAACCGCCAGTCAGATGCCCGAAGAAGGTTTCGGCAACACGCACCAGCCGCCGGGATAGGCCGCCGGCGCTCATCACCTCACCTGCCAGAATAAAACCGGGAATGGCGAGCAGGCTCGTGACGCTGCTTCCGGCAATGAATTGCTGGGGCAGAATCATCGGATTTACATCGGCCATCCAGATGCCCACAGCCGCCAGCAGTCCGATTGTGAACGCAATGGGTACACCGAGGGCCAGGAGAACAATCAGGCCAATTATCATGACCAGGCCAATCTCACCCATGTCAATGCTCCGAGGATTTGTGGATCGGCCGTGGCCGGACAAGAAGAATCAGGGCATGAATACTGATCAGCGCGCCTCCGACGGGAACCGCTGCATTCTTGACCCAGATTGGATAGCGGATAGCGGGCGATACCTGGCCGGCCGTGAACTCCGCGAAGTTCCAGCCAGTCCAGAGCATCACAAGCCCGAAGCTAATGATCAGCACCATGATGCTCCGTTCAACCAGTTCACCGAGGAGTGCCGGCAGTGAATCGACCAGCAGGGTTACCCGAACATGGCCTCCGGTGCGGACCAGCGCGCTGGCGAACAGGAAGACCGTCCAGGTGAACGCCAGAGCTGCAACTTCATCGCTCCATACCAGCGCATCACCAAGCACGTAACGGTAGAAGACACCAAGTAGCAGGCTGCCGATCATGACCAGAGCAGTCACCACTCCGGCAGCCTGGGACCCTAGGGCCAGGGCGTTTCCAAATTTATCCAGATACTGATACATCCAAACGGTTCCCGGTCAAAAGTCCCTTATAGCGTCGGGGTGTTCCCCGGCAGGTAGCGTTACTCGGCTACCTGCTCCAGGGCCTTGTCGAGAATATCCGCGCCAATCTTGCTGCGGTATTCGTCGTAGACGTTGGCAACCTTGCTCCGGAACGCCTCGACATCGTCGACTTCATTAACGGTCATACCCGCCGCCTCAATCTGGTCAAGAACCGCACCGTTATTGGATGCAACGGTCTCGCGCTGGCGATCAATGGCCCGTTTGGCGGCCTGCTGAACCAGTTCCTGGGTTTCCGGGGAGAGTTTGTTGAAGGTCTGCTTGGACATCAGCAGGGCCAGCGCGTTGTAGGTATGGCTGGTCAGTGACAGATAGTCCGTCACCTCCGGATATTTATTGGCAAAGATGACAGGCAGTGGAATTTCCAGTCCGTCGACCGTGCCCTGCTGTACCGCGGTAAAAACATCGCTCCAGGCCATGGGTACCGGGTTTGCGCCGATGGCGCGGAAGCTGGCAATAAACAGGTCGCTGGGCTGTACCCGCAGCTTCACACCGTTGAAATCCTCCGGTGTGCGGATTGGCCGCTCATTGTTAATGGTGTGCCGGAAGCCGGCTTCCGGAAAACCAAGCCCGATGATGCCTTTGGCGTCCAGCTTGGAAAGCAGCGTCTGGCCGACTTCGCCATCCAGAACTTTGTGTGCCTGCTGGTTGTTGGCGTACAGAAAAGGCAGATCGTTGAGCTGGAACGCAGACTCCAGAGTACCGACCTGGGTCCCCGTAATCACGCCAGCGTCCATGGTTCCGAATTGCATGGCCTGCAGCATCGCGGTGTCGTTGCCGAGTTGATGGTTCGGGTAGAACTGAACGTTGAATTCGCCGGGAGCGGCAGCCTCAAGTTCTTCCGCAAAGTAGTGGGCGGCGATGGCGTACGGGTCGACCTTACTGTCGGCCGTGGTCCAGCCGAGCTTGATGGTTGTCTGGGCTTGGCTCAACGTGGCGGCGCTGGCCAGGATGGCGGCGGCGATCAATTTACGATTCATGAGTTTCATTGTTTTTCTCCGATGTAAATCAAACTGGAAAAGGTTTTTTCTTGATGGCATTTGTTTTCCAGTCAGGCAGGTTGTGCCAAATTTATTTGTGATTATTTGCTCCGATTTCGATCGGTAAAATTAATTTAGGGCAGCAAAAACAAAAGCGCAAATTTAATATTATTCAGCTATTTGTGAATGAAACTAAAAAAGGATTTCTGCTGAATTTCATTCATAAGCAGCTGAATATAATTGAATTTGCAAAAAGGGATAAATCATATTATTTAAATGTTGTCTGATTATTTATTTAATGCGGTTTGCTATTTATAAAAAAAGGAAAAAGCGATGAGCCAGGAATTGTCATGTGAAATAGAGCGCCTGGGAAAAGACTTTTTATGGCCCGAAAACAAACGATTGGCGATTAATTTTAATATCGCGTTTGAGATGTGGACACCGGATTCCTGTTCCAGTGTAAATCCCATGGGCAATGTTCTTGCAGGAGACAGGGTAGATCCCAACGCTGACAGTTATGGACGCTACAACGCCAACGTCGGCGCAAGAAGGCTGTTCGATATTGCAGAGAGATACGGTGTGGCCACCAGTGTGTTTACCTCTGGACTGGTTGCAGAACACTGTTCGGCCGAGCTCAAAAAACGCTTTGATTATGGGCATGAGATTATCGGCCACAGCTATGGCCAGAACATGCTTTTCCCGTATCTGAACGAACAGCAGATCGAGGACAACATACAGAAATCGACCGCGCTGATTGCGCAAGCCACCGGCCAGAAGCCTGGCGGCTGGATCAGTCCCCGAATCACCTCCGATATGGACGTCCAGCACCGTCTGTCCCTGCATGGCTACAAATGGCACGGCGACGCACTGGATGATGATCGACCCTACCTTCAGCGGTTTTCCGAAAGTTCCATAATGGCGATCCCGGTAACCATCGATTTCAATGATCTGCCTCACGCCATGCGATTTGGCAGAACGCCCGAGCAGTTTGTCGAGATGTTCACCGCGACACTGGACAAGCTGTTGGCAAGCAATCGCGAAACGCTGATTCTCGACGTAATTGTTCACGGCCATTGCTACGGCAGGCCTGCGGGCGCCTGGGCCTTTGAGGAGATTGTCAAACGGTGTGCCGGGCAAAATGAACTGTGGCTAACCACCAGAGGACAGATCTTTGATTATGTGAGACCATTTTTCGACGATTGATACCGGAGGCATCACGCCCACATTGTTATGGCAGTACGGAACCCGATAAGCCGACAACCGGGTACCGCAGATCTGAACAATCCGCTGTACTACCTCGAGAACATGGAAACCGTCCTTGGCTGGGTCCAGAGCCATCACGGTGACTTGCTGACAGCAGAAGAGCTGGATCGACTGGCCAGTTTCCATACCCTTTCAATGCCGGCCCGGGCATTGCTGACCCGAATGGTGATGCGCACGGGCGATCTCTTCCGGTCGGACAAGCTCAAGTATCCGGAGCTCGGCGTACCAGAGGCCAGTGCCCTCGACGAAATCATGGAGGCAGGCTGGTTGGATACCAATCCCCTGCTCAGCCTGGATGAACTGTTCAGATTGTTCACGCTTGGAGAACTGCGTCCGGCCATGGAGCCGCTTTTAAAGGCAGCCGGAGAGCCCGCCAACCTGCCCAAGGGCCGGATGCGCGACGCCCTGCTTCTGCGGTTTCCCGACCCTCTGATCGTCGCCGACTGGCTCGGTCAGCACGCCAGGCCGGTTGTCAGGCTCAAGACCATGGCGCTTTTTGACCGGGTGCGCCTGATGTTTTTCGGCAATCTTCGCCAGAGCTGGTCCGATTTTGTGCTGGTGGAGCTGGGCCATCAGCAGTATGAGCCGGTCACTTTCACACCGGATTCCCGGGCCTTTCAGCAGCGTTCCGAGGTCGACCTGTATCTTGCCATGCACCAGTGCCGGGAATGGCTGGACCAGGGCGTACCCGCCCACGAGGTTTGGCAGGCGGTTCCTTCGCCCTCGAATAACGCCTGGCTGACCAGCCGCCGTGACCGGCTGTTGCTGGAATTGGGCCGGCAGGCGGAGCGCCAGGGGGAGCGGGAACTGGCATTAGAGGCTTTCGCCAGCAGCGGCCATCGGGAAGCGCGGCTGAAACAGCTCCGGTTGCTGGAGCGGATAAAGCGTCACCGGGAAGCCTGGGCCATTGCCTCCGAGTGGCAGAACCAGGAACTGAGCGATGCTGAAGCCCAGGGTCTGGCGCGGATTCTCAAGCGGCTTGCGAGCCGGCTTGGCGAGATAGCGCCGCCGCCTCCGGAGCAGCCGCTCATCCGGGAGATCACCCTGACCCTGCCGAAGCCAGAGGTCGGGTCGGTCGAATATGCCGTTCGGGACCACCTGTATCGGGACGAGGCGCCCGTGCTTTATGTCGAGAACACCCTGATCAACGGCCTGTTCGGCCTGCTGTGCTGGCAAACCATTTTTGCGCCGGTGCCGGGGGCCTTTTTCCATCCCTTCCATGTGGGTCCGGCGGACCTTACCCGGGAAGATTTCGTCAGCTGTCGGAAGGCATCGTTCGAGCAATGCTTTGCGCTGCTGGCGGATGGCAGCTATCGGGATCGGATACTGGCGAATTACCGGGCCAAACAGGGCACCACCAATCCGTTCGTGATCTGGCCGGTCCTCAATGAGGAACTGCTCGGCCTGGCGCTGGACTGTCTGCCACCGGCGGATCTGGAGCGCCTGTTCCGTCGCTTGCTGTTGAATATCCGGGGGCATCGCAGCGGCTTTCCTGATCTGATCCGGTTTCTCCCCAATGCGGCTGAGCCTGACAAGCGTTATGAAATGATCGAAGTGAAGGGGCCGGGTGACCGCTTGCAGGACCATCAGATCCGTTGGCTCGAATTCTTCGCGATTGAAGGCATCCCCGCCAGTGTCTGTTACGTGCGCTGGCAGGCGAGCGAGGCGATGGAATGACGGTGAGAGTTGCCGTCCGGACTCTGTGCGAGTTTGCCGCGCGCAAGGGCGACCTGGACTTCCGCTATACCCCGGCACCCAGTGCCGAGGAGGGCATTGCTGGCCATCAGGCAATCCAGTCCCGGCGCGGCTACGGCTATAAAAGCGAGCATTTACTGACCGGTGAATGCATGGGGTTATTGCTTTCCGGCCGCGCCGATATCTATAACCCCCACCGAGGCCGGCTGGAAGAGATCAAAACCCATCGGGGTGACCTGTCCCGAATCCGTGAGCATCAGCGGGCACTCCATCGCGCTCAGCTGAGAGCCTACGGCGCGCTGTTGTGCCGGCAGGAAAACCGGAAAACCCTGGAGCTGGCACTGATCTATTACGACACTGGTAGAGACGAGGAAACGCCAGTGGTGGAGACCGCCAGTGCCGAAGAGCTCTGGCAGGAACTGGAAACCCTGTGTAGTCATTACAAGGCCTGGGCTGAGCAGGAAGAACATCACCGCGAGCAGCGCAATGTCCTGCTTTCAGGCCTAAGATTCCCCTTCCCCGCGTTTCGCCCCCGGCAGCGCCAGCTGGCGGAGACGGTGTACAAAAACTCGGTAAAGTCCGGCACCCTTTTGCTGGAAGCCCCCACAGGCCTGGGTAAGACCCTCGGCACCCTGTTCCCGGCGTTGATGGCGATGCCAGCAGCCGGCCAGGACCGCCTGTTCTACCTCACTTGTCGCAATACCGCCCGTCAGCTGGCCATGGATGCAGTTGCCCGTCTGCGTTCGGCTCAAGCTGCCCAGCATTGGCCACTGCGAACCCTGGAACTGGTCTCGAAAGACGACGCCTGCGAGCACCCGGACAAGGCCTGTCATGGCGATTCCTGCCCACTGGCGAAAGGGTTTTTCGACCGGCTGCCCGACGCCCGGGCGGAAGCCGCCCAGAGCGAAGGCACGCTGGACCAGCTCGCCCTGGCGAAGATCGCCGCCGGTCACGATATTTGCCCCTACTTTCTGGCCCAGGAAATGGCCCGGTGGAGCGATGTGGTGATCGGTGACGTAAACCGGCTGTTCGATCAATCCGCCCTGCTCCACGGTTTGATTCGCCAGAACAGCTGGAAGGCCAGCGTACTGGTGGATGAGGCCCATAACCTGGTGGACCGTGGCCGGAGTATGTATTCGGTTCGGCTGGATCAGCAGCGTTTGCTGAGGATCAAAAAAACCGCACCGACGCCGCTGAAATCCGCCATTGATCGCACCGCCCGCGCCTGGCAGAGCCTGATCCGGGATTACCAGGCTGATACACAGAGCGCGGAGTTTCTGGAGACGTTGCCGACGCAATTGCTGGGTGCCCTGCAGGCGATGGTCTCGAACCTGACCGATTACCTGGCCGATAATCCCCCGGATCTGGCCCTGCAGGAGCTTTTGTTTGAAAGCGTCGCCTTCATGAAGCTGGCGGACTCCTTTGGTGATCATTCCCTGTGTGAATTCCAGCGCGCCGGTCGGGGGCGGGCCAGCCTGACCATCCAGAACCTGATCCCGGCGGATTTCCTGCGCGAGCGGTTTGAAGCGGCGCATTCGGTTCTGCTGTTTTCCGCCACCCTGAGCCCCGGTGTTTACTATCGGGATTTGCTGGGATTGCCCGAGGATTCCCGTTTTACCTCCTTGCCCAGCCCGTTCAGCGCCGACCAGCTGCAGGTGCAGTTCACGCCCGGCATCAGCACCCGCCAGGCTCACAGGGAGGCATCACTCAAACCGATTGCCGACCTGATCGCCCGCCAGTTCCGTGAGCGGCCCGGGCATTACCTGGCGTTTTTCAGCAGCTTCAAATACGCGAAGCAGGCCAGCGCCGCGTTGGCGGAGCAGGCGCCGGATATACCCCAGCGAGCTCAGCAACCGGGCATGTCGCCTCAGAAGCGAGCAGATTTTCTGGCCGGTTTCCGGAACCCGGAGGGCAGTGTGGCGTTTGCGGTGTTGGGCGGGGTGTTCAGTGAAGGCATTGATCTGCCCGGTGATCAGTTGATCGGTGCCTTTGTGGCCACCCTGGGCTTGCCGCCGTTCGATGCCTGGCATGAAATCCTCAAGGCTCGGCTCGAGCAGCGATTTGGCGCCGGGTACGACTACACCTATCTGATTCCGGGGTTGCAGAAAGTGGCCCAGGCGGCCGGGCGGGTGATCCGGACCCCGGAAGACAAAGGTGTAATCTGGCTGATTGATGACCGGTTTCTGCAGCCGGCCATCAACCGGCTGTTGCCGCGCTGGTGGTTCAGCGCAGCAGAGTAGTTAACCGAATACGAAAAACGCCAGCTTGTTGCCATCCGGGTCCTTCACGTAGGCACCGTAGAATTGGTTGGGGATTCGCTGACCGGGCTCGCCGTCGCAGGTGGCGCCGAGCTCAATGGCCTTCTTGTACATGGCATCCACGTCTTCTTTCGAACCCGCAGGCAGTGCGACCATGTTGCCGTTGCCGGGATGGTTGGGTTCTTCGTTGAAGGGAACGCAAACCGCGATCATGGGGGCGCTCATGCTCTTGCCGATAAATGCGATGCGTCCCATATCCAGAAGCACTTTGGCCCCCTGGTCGCTCAACAAATCGGCATAGAATGCCTTTGCTCTTTCCATATCACTGACGCCAAGGGTGACGTATCCGATCATGTTTTTTCTCCGTTGCTGATTGTTTTGGGCGTAATGAATACGTTGAATGTTGCGCCGGGATCATTCTCCGTTGCCATCGGCCACTATCCGGTTCCGCCCGGCTCTCTTGGCGGCATACATGGACTGGTCGCAGGCTGAAAGTAAATCCCGCACAGATGTGGTCTGGGACTCTGACCCGGACCAGTTAACCACACCCGCACTGAAGGTAATGCCAAATTTGTCGCCTTCATCACTGACAAAGCTTTCTGTCTGCAGGGCGATGCGCAGGGATTCCGCCACGTGCCCCGCCTCAGACAGCCCGGTGTTGGGCATGAAGATAATGAACTCTTCACCTCCGGTACGTGCCACGATATCGGATTTTCGGGTCCTGGATTCGATAATATCGGCGAACCGTTGCAGCACCGCATCGCCGGTGGGGTGTCCGTAGGAGTCGTTGATGGTTTTGAAGAAATCGATATCCAGGGAAATCAGCGAAAAGGTATCGCCGTACCGTTCGCTTAGTGCCACCGACTCTTGAAGTTTCCTCAACATGTACCGGCGGTTGTAAAGGCCGGTCAGCTCATCAGTAATTGAAAGCTGTTCGAGCTCGAGCTCCAGGTTCTTCTCGGTGTCGATATTGATGGTCATTCCATGCCAGCTGATTCTGCCATCCGTGTCTTTCTCGGGCCGCGACACGCCCTTAAGCCAGTACGTGCCGCGCTCGGTCTGAACGCGGTATTCGCAGATCCACTCGTCCAGGGTTTGGGCAGAAACGGCGATGCTCTCATGCACCCTCGGGAGATCATCCGGATGGATCAGGTTAAAGATTTTGTCGGGGTCATCCAGACACTCTTCGGCGGTCAACCCATAGAAATCCCGGGTTTTTTCGCTCAGATAGGAAAAGAAGTAGCGACCGCCTGGTTCCAGCACAAAAGTGTAGATGATGCCCGGCAGGGATTTGGCGAGTTGCTCCATCTGGTGTTGGCTGAGCTTCTCCCGGGTGACATCCAGATGGGTTCCCATCAGCCATCGTGTATCCACGCCCTGTTCGTCGGTAAGCAGTGTGCCGCGGGTGTGGATGTAGCGCCAGTCGCCGCCCTTGTGGAGCATCCGAACGACGCATTCGAACAGGGGGGAGTCACCATCCAGGTAGCGTCTCAGCGCTTCCCAGGCTTCCTTAAGATCCTCTGGGTGACAAAGGTTTTCCCAGATCTTGAAGGTGACGGGTTCCAGCTCTTCAAGCTGATAACCCAGAAGATCGGCCCAACGGGGGTTATAGATAACCTCCCCGGTATCGAGATTCCATTCCCAGGTACCTGCTCCGGTGCCTTCGAGAATCGCTTTCAGTCGGATTTCCGGTGTCAGTTCCATGTTCCTTCACTCTGAGTACGACGTTCAGATCACCCAGTCATTCCGTTTTTTCCGGCTCTCCCAGTCAAAACGCTGTGCCCATTCAAGGGCCTGCTCCAAAGGCAGAGGTTTGCTGTAGTAGAAACCCTGACCCAGATCACAGCCAAGTTCCATCAGTTTAGCTTCTACTTCGGCTGACTCAATTCCCTCGGCCACCAGTCTTCGCCGGAAGCTTTTCGACAGGCTGATGATGGCACTGACAATCATGTCACTGTCGGGATTATTGAGCATATCTAATACGAACGAGCGGTCTATCTTGATCTCTTGAGCCGCCAGCCGCCGGAAAAGATCCAGAGACGAGTAGCCGGTGCCAAAGTCGTCGAGCGAGACGTCAACACCCAGCTCACGGCAAGCGCTGAGATTCTCGAGAACGCGGTCGGTATCGTCCAGCGCAGTCGTTTCCAGGACTTCGAGAACCAGGCGCGAACGTATTGCTAACGGGCAATCGTTGAGGGCCGCCTTAAGGTCTCCCCGAAAGCTCGGGCCAAGAAAGTGCGACGGGCTCAGGTTCACGCTCAGGGTATAAGGCAGCTTATTACTGTTAAACTCCTGAAGGCGTGAGATGGCCTCACCCAGCACGAAGTTGCCGACTTTGCGTGCATATTCGGTGTATTCAATATGGTCCAGGAAATGGTGCGGGCCCAGTAGGCCATCCTCGGGATGGTTCCAGCGGATGAGTGCCTCGAAGCCCTCGACCCGTTGTTTGCCGAAATGAATCTTCGGCTGGTAGTAGAGTTCGAGCTGGCCCAACACGATGGCGCTATCCATCTGCTCAATGACTTTGATCCGTTCCTTTCGGGTGTAGTGGGAATCCAAATCGAAGAGTACGTAATGATTTTTGCCTGCCTCTTTGGCTGCGTACATTGCCTGGTCCGCATGGCGAAGCAACTGGTCGGTGTCCGAGTCGTCCTCGGGATAGACCGTCACACCCATGCTGCCGGATAAATGCAGAACATTGCGTTTGTAATTTATCGGCTGGCGGATGGCTTCCAGGAGCCTGGCATAGACCCGTTCGTCGTTGACATCCCTCAGGATGGCCACGAATTCGTCGCCGCCGAGACGTGCAACCACATCATGAGCCCTGACACTCTCAAGCAATCGATCGGCGACCGATTTCAATACGGCATCGCCGACGGCATGGCTATGCTGGTCGTTGATATCCTTGAAACCATCGAGATCAATAAAGCATACCGAAACCAGGCCTTGGCGCTGGTTGGCTTCAAACAGCTCCTGTTCAAACAGTTCGGTCATCCGACGCCGATTCGGCAGGCCGGTGAGTGCGTCGTAATTGGCCGCTTGTTCCAGATGTTTCTGGTGTTCCCGCTTTTCCTGATACAGACGCTTACGCTCGATCAGGTTGCCAACGGTCTGAGTCAACGGTTCCAGTTCCTCGGCCAGTCTGGCGTTGTAACCGCCCAGGCGATTGGCCAGGCCGATAAGCCCAATCTGCCTATCCCCGGAAAGGACCGGTATGCCTATGTAAGCATTGATGGGGGGATGGCCTTTTGGCAGACACTTTGCCCTGTTGTCCGAGGTCACCTCGTCGGAAACGATGACCTCGCCAGTGGTCATTGGCAGGCCGAGGATATTGTCGAGACGGTCGAAAATCATGCCCCGGCGCTCAACCTCTTGATAAAGTGCCTGGGTTTCCGGGCTCCATGCAATGTTGGTGATCGCACCGATTTTCAGGTAAGGCGTCTGGTCTTCACGGTGGAGCACCTCGCCAATGAATCCGAACTGGCTCCCGGTGAGTCCCAGCAGATCATTGAGCATCAACTCGAAGGCCGCGTGTTCGTTTTCGCTGGTCAAAAAGACATTCTGAGCCCGGTGAATCGCGCGGCTGAGGTGTGAGACTTTGACGTACTCGCCGGTCGCGGTGGAGAGAAAGGCTCTTTCAAGTTCGTCCTCCACAATACTCGCAAGGCTGCGCAGCACGTCGAGCTCGATCTCGGTGAAGTTTCGGGGCTTGTCATCAATGATGCAGAGCGTGCCGATCTTGAAACCACTGGGTTCGCGCACCGGCATACCGGCATAGAATCGGATATGGGGTTTACCGGTAACCAGAGGATTGTTCCGGAAACGGGGGTCTTTGGCAGCATCCTCTACCAGCAGGATTTTGTCCTGCTGGATAGCGTAGTCACAGAAGGCAACGGAACGGGGTGTCTCGGATGCGTCCAGGCCCTGGCGGGATTTGAACCACTGGCGTTCGGTGTCCAGAATCGAGAAGAGCGCGGTTTTCACCCCGTAATAATGCTTCGCAATCCGGGTCAACCGTTCGAAGCGCTCCTCTGGCGCTGTATCTAGAATACCGAGCCGCTCAAGCGCCGCCAGTCTGCGTTTCTCGATACCCGGGTTTGCCATCGGCCAGTCTCCGAACGAGGTTCAGTCGTTACTTGAACCTCACCACCAGTTCGCGGAGCTGGCTCGCAGACCGCTCCATTTACCTCACACTATGGGTGGATTCTTCGACTTTGGCCAGTTTTGTCGTATGACTAACGCCCTGCTGAGCGCGGCGCCGGTTTGGCCAGCCACTCGTGCCCCCTCAACATCCCGTGCCAGTACAGCATTGGCAGCTGCTTGGCCTTCAGCCACCAGGCCGCCCGGGTCGCTTTGGTGCCATCGTTGATCCATTTCGGGAAGCTGGGCTGGAGTACGCCGCCATAGCCAAATTCCGCGAGCACGATCTTGCCGTTTTCGACCGTCAGCGGGCAGGAGCCATAGCCCAGGTAGGCGGCTTCAAGCGGCTGGTTTCGGAGCGTGGCCACGAGGTTTTCAGCCACCACGGGTGCCTGCTTGCGCACGGCGGCAGCGGTTTTCGCGTTGCCGGTTCCGCTCGCGTCGCCAAGCCCAAAGATGTTGGCGTAGGTTTTGTGGCGCAGAGTGTCGTCTTCCAGGTCCAGCCAGCCGGCCTCGTTCGCCAGGGCAGAATCCCGGATCAGCTTCGGCGCCCGCTGCGGGGGCACCGCGTGCAGCATATCAAAGCTGACCTCGCGGTCTTCGGTATTGCCGTCGCCATCTGTTGAGCGGAACACAGCCGTTTTAGCAGGTCCGTTCACAGCAACCAGGGTACTTTGGAAATTCAGGTCGATGCCGTATTTTTCGATATAGGCTTCCAGGGCCGGGACGTAATCGGCGACACCAAACAAGACGGCTCCGGCGTTGTGAAACTGGATATCCACATTGTTGAGCACGCCGTGCTTGAGCCAGTAATCGGCAGACAGATACATGGCTTTCTGAGGGGCGCCGGCACATTTAATCGGCATTGGCGGCTGGCTGAAAAGAGCCCGGCCTTTCTTGAGCTTCTGCACCATGTCCCAGGTGTAGCTGGCCATGCCTTCCCTATAGTTGGAGGTGACCCCGTTGGAGCCCAGCGCTTCCTCAAGGCCGTCGATGCCGGCCCAGTTCAGCTCTAGCCCGGGAGCGAGCACCAGGGCTTTGTATTCCACGGAGGAACCGTCACCCAGAGAAACCTGGTTGTTGTCCTGGTCGATGGCGGTTACCGGTTGCTGGTACCAGGATACGAATTTTGGCATCACTTCTGACATGGGCTTGGAGGTGACTTCTGGCCGGAAAACCCCACCACCCACCATGGTCCAGCCCGGCTGGTAGTGGTGCCGGTTAGCCGGCTCGATAATGGCGATGTCGATATTGCCATCCCGCTTGTGGATGCTTGATGCCACCGATATACCGGCCGCTCCGCCGCCCACGATGACGACGGTATGGGTTTTGACGCTGCCCGTGGTGGTTGTGTTGCTGGTCATGCCTCGAACCTCTTGTCTTTGTTTGCTGTGCGCGAGTTAGCTTGAGATATATCAAAGGGTACCAAACAAAAGGTTCTATGGTTAGATTAATTAAGAATATTGCCGGCTGAAGCTCTAGTGCGTGGCTATAAAGTTAGGAAAACCTAATGACTTAGGAATATCCGAAAGGTTTTGTGCATTGCCTTTATGGGTACTCGCAATTGGAGCATTAAAATCCATAGCTATATCCTAATAATTAAAGTAAGCAATCACGCGTTTTCAATGCAGAGGAGGACGCACTTATGAGAACGTTTCAGCAATCACCGGCAAAACACGCTGGCACACCGAATGTGGCCGGGTTTTTCGATCCAAGAACGTTCAGTGTCCAGTACGTGATTAGTGATCCGGAAACAAAGCAGTGTGCGATTATTGATCCAGTGCTGGATTATGATGAAAAGTCCGGCGCAACGGCGACGCACCACGCAGATGAACTTCTGGCATTTATTCGTGAGCAGGGCTTTGAGGTGCAGTGGGTCCTGGATACCCACCCTCACGCCGACCACTTCTCGGCAGCCCAGTATCTTAAAGAAAAGACCGACGCTCCGACCGCGATCGGTGGCTATGTGACTGGCGTTCAGGAACTGTGGAAGGGCATCTATAACTGGCCCGATTTTCCGGCCGACGGTTCACAGTGGGACCATCTGTTCCGTGCCGGGGACGAGTTCCGGGTTGGCAATCTGCAGGGCCGGGTGATGTTTTCACCCGGTCATACACTGGCTTCTGTTACCTATGTGATCGGTGACGCGGCGTTCGTGCACGACACCATTTTCCAACCGGATTTCGGCACTGCCCGCGCGGACTTCCCCGGGGGAGACGCCCATCAGCTATGGGATTCCATCCAGGCCATTCTGGCCCTGCCGGACGAGACCCGCCTGTTCACCGGTCATGATTACATGCCCGGTGGTCGTGAACCTGAATGGGAAAGCACCGTTGGCGAGCAGAAGCAGGCGAACAAGCACCTGGCTGAAACCTCCGAAGCCGAGTATGTGGAGCTCCGGAACACCCGTGACAGCGAGTTGCCGATGCCGAAATTGATTCTGCATGCGCTGCAGGTCAACACCCGGGGTGGACGCCTTCCCGAGCCGGAAGCCAACGGCAGACGGTATCTGAAGATTCCATTGGACGCACTTGAGGGTGCTGCCTGGGAATAACCCTGGAGAGCGAGCACACAACCCCTTTGCCGGGCCGATAAAGCCCGGCTTTTTTTGTGGGTAAAGAAGTGCTGGTGATCCTGTCCAGCGATTCGCTGCAGACACAGGGCATGGCGATGGTGCTTTCGAACACCATGGCCCAGCAGGGAGCCAAGGTAAACGTGCTGCTGTGCGACAAAGCCGGTGACCTGGCACTTAAGTCCTACGAATCGCCCGCGCTCAAACCCAAAGATGTGACTCCGGGGCAGATGCTGCGCGGTCTGTTGAAAAATGGTGGTGGGGCGAAGGTCTGTGCGCTGTATCTTCCGAACAGCGACTACGGCAAGGACGATCTGATTGACGGCGTGGGCGTTGCCATGCCGCCGGAAATGGCCGGCCAGATGCTCAACCCGAAGATGCGTACGTTCACCTTCTGAGTTTGAAAGCCCGGTGTCCATTGACCCCGGGCGTTTACATCCGACTAAAGGACGATGGATCTTCTTGCCTTCTTTGGCGCCACTTCCCTGAAAGCCGTGGTCAAGGGGCCCGCCGAACGACGGGCCCCCTATCTATCCGCGAGTCGGATTAAAGCTTGGTGGTGCGGAGGTACGGACGGATTTCATTCCAGCCATTCGGGAACAGGCCCTTGGCTTCCTCGTTGGAAATGGAGGGCGGAATGATCACGTCGTCACCTTTGCGCCAGTCGGCCGGCAGGGCGCACTTGTTCTCATCACCACACTGCAGGGCATCAATGACCCGGAGGATCTCATCGAAGTTACGGCCTACCGCCATCGGGTAAGTCATGGTCAGACGAATCTTTTTGTTCGGGTCGATGATGAAGACGCTACGCACGGCTGCGGTTTCGCTCTCACCGGCGTGGATCATTTCGTACAGCTCGGCCACTTTGTGGTCAGCGTCGGCAACGATCGGGAACTGGAGGTCGCAGTTCTGGGTGTCGTTGACGTCTTCAATCCACTTTACGTGCTCTTCCACAGTATCGGTGGAAAGACCCAGGGGCTTCACGTTGCGGGCTTCGAATTCTTTCGCCAGCCGCGCGGTGCGGCCCATTTCAGTGGTGCACACCGGCGTGAAGTCGGCCGGGTGGCTGAAGAAGAATACCCAGGAATCACCTGCCCAGTCGTGGAAGTTGATCTGGCCGGCGGTGCTGTCGATGGTGAAGTTCGGGGCGGTAGAGCCTAGCAATAAACTCATGATGAATCTCCTGTCGGGTTTTGCTGGTGGAGGCGGGTTGCCTCTTGATGTCGCAGTAACAATAACCCGCCAGGAGGCCCTTAGCCAATAAAGTTATATCTATAGAACAAATAGGCTTAACGAATTGAAGGCGGGCCTTTCTCAGTAGATCGCTCTACCGTGAGGGTTACTTCTCTATCCTGATAAAGCGTTTACTCTGTGGCATGCTTCACATTGTGCCCATAATCGCAGGCTCCCTTTGAAAATGATCGAAAGCCGAACTCTCGCCTCTCTTGCACTGGTACTGCTGACAGGTCTGCTGGCAGGTTGTGCGTTGCCATCCCTGAAAGACCGCTCACAGTCTGTCGCATTCGTTCAGGCGCAGACGGCAGATACGCGCCTTGGCAGCGCAGTTGGCAGAGAGATTGAAACCCACCCCGATCTCAGTGGTATTGCAACGCTGGAGCATCCACTGGACGCTTTCGTTGCCCGCGCTTTGCTCGCCGAGGCCAGCGAGAGATCCCTGGATGTCCAGTACTACATCTGGCGGGACGATATTACCGGCAAGCTGCTTCTGTACTCGCTATATCGCGCGGCCGAACGCGGCGTTCGGGTTCGGCTGCTTCTGGATGACAACGGCATCGCCGGCCTGGACGATTTCCTGGCGGCGTTAAATCATCACGACAACGTCGAGGTTCGGCTGTTCAATCCGTTTGTGATTCGTAGTTCCCGGACTTTGGGCTTTCTGACGGACTTTGGTCGCCTGAACCGCCGGATGCACAACAAGTCATTCACGGCTGACAATCAGGCCTCCATTGTTGGCGGCCGCAACATTGCTGATGAGTATTTTGGTGTGGGTGACGGTACGCTGTTCGCGGATCTGGATGTTCTGGCGATCGGGCCCGTCGTGGAGCGTGTCTCCAGGGATTTTGATCGCTACTGGGCGAGTCAGTCCGCGTACCCGGTGGATCGGTTGCTCGCAGGCGCCGATGATGAAGATCTGGAGGCCATGGCAGCAAGTCTTGCTTCCGTTGAACAGGATACTGAGGCCCGGCGCTTCGTGGCTGCTTTGCAGAACTCGGATTTTCTCAGGGAATTGCTGGACCAGGAGGTCTCTTTTGTCTGGGCGCCGGTAGAGATGGTAAGCGACGATCCTGCCAAGGCCCAGGGGCTCGAAGGAGAGCAGGGTCGATTGAGCCAACAGTTGGCCCTGGCGTTGGGTGAACCAGAAAAAACAGTGACCCTGGTTTCGCCCTACTTCGTTCCCGGTAATCGTGGCGTCGAGCTGTTTCGCGAGCTGGAAAGCGCCGGTGTGCAGGTACGGATCCTCACCAACTCCCTGGAAGCCAACGACGTCGCCCTGGTGCATTCAGGCTATGCGAAATACCGGGAGGCGCTATTAAAGGCGGGTGTTGAGTTGTTCGAGCTGCGCAAATTCAGGTCTGAGGATGAAGACAGAAAGCCGAGCCCTGGCGGCATTGCCGGCAGCTCGGCCGCCAGCCTTCACGCCAAAACCTTTGCCGTAGATGGTCAGTCGCTTTTTGTGGGTTCCTTCAATTTCGACCCCCGTTCAGCGAACCTGAACACCGAGCTGGGTTTTCTGATCAAGAGCCCGGAGCTGGCGATCGCACTGGAATCCGCCTTTCCCGAGAAAGTCAGGCTGGCGGCTTATGAGGTTAGGCTGGATGAAGACGGTGATCTCCGGTGGCTGGAATTCACAGGAACAAACATGATTGAGCACCGCCATGAGCCCAATACCGGCCCTTTCAAACGGGCATTGGTGTATCTGTTCTCTTTGTTGCCCTTGGAGCCGTTGCTGTAATCCCGCATGCCCGATTACTCTCATGAATCTATCAGCGAATCCTTGAGTCCTCGTTGCTCACGTACCCTCGTGACGACACGGTGTTCTGCATAGTGAGTAACAAGTCGTTGCAGCTTTTCCATTCGCAGCGGCTTGGTGCAGTAGTCGTCCATGCCGGCCTTGAGACACTGGAGTCGATAGCTTTCGCTGGCGTTGGCGGTAACCGCGATAATGGGTGTATCCAGGTTGGCGGCGGCTTTCAGTCGGATCTCACGGGTGGCCTCAATGCCGTCCATGACTGGCATCTGGCAATCCATGATAATCATATCCCAGGGTTCGTTCTTGGCGGCTTGTAAAGCTTCCAGGCCGTTTTGGACCCCCTCTGAAATCACCCCTATTTTTTCGAGCTGTTTGCGAAGAATCATCCGGTTACCGGCGTCATCTTCCACCACAAGAACCCTGGGCACCTGAACCACGCCCCCAAGGTTGAGCTGGTCTGGATCGTGATGCTCTGACTGGTGAACATCGCCGTAGGGAATTGTGACTTCCAGCGTTGTGCCGTGATCCGATGTCTCAAGAACTCTCATCTGGCCGCCAAGGGCATTTGCCAGGGAACTGGCAAGGGGTAATCCCAGGCCCACACCACCGTAACGCCGAGTGAGGCCAGCCTCTCCCTGCTTGAAGGCCTGGAATACTTTCTCCCTCTGCGCATCCGGGATGCCTGGCCCCGTGTCTGATACCAGAACCCGCAAAACGGAATCGTCTGTCAGTCTGCCCCCTTGAACCAGCACCTCGCCCCCTGCAGGTGTGAACTTCACGGCATTATCGATTAGCTGGTACAGGACCTTTTCAAGCATCAAGCCATCCATGAAGACCTTTCCAGGTACTGAGTCTTCCATGTCGAAGGCGAGGGAAACCGGTTTGGCCCTTGCGGCTTCCCGGAACTCGTATTCGAGCAGGTCGAACAGGGACTGAGGCTCGAACACCTGGGGCGAGCTGAGCAGGTTCTCTTCCTGGGCATCAACGAAGTCCAGGATGCCACCGACCTGCCGGGTCATTCGCAGATTGGCGTACTCGATCAGACGGAATGCGTCGTTTTGCTCCCGGTTAAGCGGTGCCTCCCGTAGCAGATCCAGCTGGCCCTGAATGGTATGCAGTGGCGTGCGCAGTTCATGGCTGACCGCATTCAGGAAGTCATCCTTGATGCGGTTGCTACGCTCGAGAGCCTTTCGGGCTTTTTCGCTGACTTCGATCTGCTGGGCCTGCAGGGTGTCCCGTTCGTCGCGGAGGATTTTTATGCGGGATGCCAGGGCTAGCGAGAACAGGGCCATTTCCCAGGACATGGCGCCGGGAATGTAATACATCACCCATTGGCTACCTTCAATAATACCCAGAGAATCCAAAGCCGTTACATTTTGAGCAATGATCAGGGGAATCCAGCCAATGAGAAAATACAGAGCGGGCTGGTATTTCCTCTTTGCCTGAATGAAAGCAAAAGGAAGGAATGAAAGATAAGCAGCCATCCCGATAGTTGCGGCAAGGAAGGCAACGGTCTTGAGCGACAGAAAAGGCGTTGTAACCAAGAGGCCCAGATAAATGAGCGACAGCAAGCCGTACATCTGCTTAACCCATGGAGCGAACGTCCCGAGTTGAAGAACCCTGGAAACGAATTGGATGGTAAGAAGGGTCGGGAGGATCAAAAGTGTTTTACCTAGCCAATTAAACTGGGCTTCGTTCATTCCTAGATAGGCTTGAAGGTTTGTCAGGCTCAAAGAGTAGGCAAAAACACCAGATGCAATTGCCACGTAGAAAAGGTAGATCGGGTCTCTGATACTGAAAAACAGGAAAAGGTTATAAATCGTCAATGCAAAGATAATTGACGCCAAACTCACGCTTAGTGCGGTATGGAAGACCGACTCGTTGAACAAGGCTGTTTGATCCAGAACTTTTACGGGCGTACTTATGGGAAAGTCCGCCTCGAGTCGAATGTGAATATCAGAAACCGATGAAATCTTGGGCAGCTCGAAGATCAGGTGATGAAATGGAATAGCCTTTTGTTGCGGCGGTTCGAGAAAGGATTTGGGGTTCTGGGAAATCGGAGAACCATTGATAAAGACCTGGGCTTTTGAAGCAAGAGGACTTAATAGTAGCCAGCGTTGTTCAATGGTTTCGGCTGAATCTATCTTGCCCCTTATCCACACGAATGGCTCACGAGGTTCACTGGTAAAAACATCATGATTTATCGGAGACCAGGCAGCGTGTTTTTCTGGAGGCGGTGTTTCCTGATCCCAAGCTCCTTTAAAGACCTCCATCGTCTGGGTCAGATTTCTGGAGTATCCCTGTTGCTCTGCGGCGGTTGCGCAAAAAGACAGCAGCGAAAGAGATGCAATGATCACTACCAGGAGAGCGGCCCCTCTCCGATCAACGTCAGCCATTCAAAGTTCCTTGATCCATAGGCCCACAGAACACCCACAGGGCTTGCTATCGAATCCCTCGAACGATTGGTGCTTGAAGAGCATTATTCACTCCACTGATTGTCACGTAGTTAGCGTCTTTGTCTTCTTTGATTTGATAGGTGTGTCGCTGAAATCTATACTTCGGAGCCTACTCAAAAGGATGCTGTATGTATAGATCAAGATCCGGTTTTGTAAAGGAATTTCGCGCAGTTCTCCTGATATCCATGTTTACCCCATTGGTCGCTTCTGCGGGCGGTCTGTCCAATAGTGATCAAAGTGCCAGTACTTCTGCAGTCAGCAATGCTGGCAGTGTCGCCAACCCGGAAAATGCTTCCACGATATTTTTCAATCCTGCCGGAATGAGCGCACTTTCCGGGACCAACCTGTCTTTCGGAGCAATCCTGTTCGAGATCGACGCCGTCGGTCGGGATTCGCAAACATCAGCCACCCGTGCTAACGGGGACCTGGTGGTGGGCGATGGTGGTGGTGATCATGTTGAAACGTTTGCAGTACCCAATGCCTACCTGACTCATGAAGTGAACGACTGGCTGGATGTCGGGCTGGGGGTCTATGTTCCCTATGGCCTGGGCTTCGATTACGGCGATGCTTTTGCAGGGCGGTATATTGGTGATGAAATTGAACTGGTGTCCTACGGCGTGAGTCCTTCCTTTTCGGTGAACAGTGGCGAGGGATTCTCACTGGGTGGCAGCCTCAATGTGCTTTATGCCGATGCCGAGCAGCGTAATCCAGTTGATTTCAGTGGAATTGAATCACGTTTTTCACTTCCTCGCGGCACCCTGAACGATGGCTACGCGACATTGGAGGGCGACGATGTTGCATTGGAGTTCACCGTCGGCGTGCTCTGGCAGGCGACTGCCGAAACGTCACTTGGACTCGCGGCCCGTACGGGCACCGAATTCAATCTGAAGGGTACCGGCACGATCAACCAGTTTCCCACTTTGTCAGCCAATGGGCTGACTCAAACCACTGTCTCTGAGCAGATAGAAGTCCCGATCACGATTCCTCAAAGCCTGAGTGTCGGTCTTGCTCACCAGTGGAGTGACACACTTAAACTGCTTGCAGGCGCAACCTGGGCGAAATGGAGTGATGCCTCTGCCCTGTCCGTAGTGTCCCGAGAGACGTTGCCAGTTGCTTTTCCCGGCGAGCAGCCATCCGAGGAGCAGGTTCAGAGTTGGAAAGACACCTGGCAGTGGCGGGTTGGCGCAGTCTGGCAGGTGGCACCGACATGGTCACTAAAGGCCGGCTATTTGTTTGATGAATCGCCCGTTATCATCAAGACGCGTTCACCGCTGACACCATTTGATGATTACCACCAGGTTTCTCTGGGTGCACAGATTCGTGATCTGGCAGGCGACTGGACGGTAGACATGTTTGTCGCAAGAGTCTTTTATGAGGGCGATATTCCCATCGACTATAAGACGACAGATCCTCTGCAGGGGCAGACTTCATTTAAAAGCGAGTATGACGTGGTGCCCTGGACAGCTGGTTTGCAGTTAAGCAGGGAGTTTTAACGCGGCAGGGAATCAAAGCGGGAAAGTGGTCGGCGTGGCAGGATTCGAACCTGCGACCCCTTCGTCCCGAACGAAGTGCGCTACCAAGCTGCGCCACACGCCGATCAACGGCCGGTATTATACGGATTCGCTTCGGTTTTACCAGCCCTCGGCGGATAAAAGGGCATCGGTAAATTTGCTGAGATTATCGTAGATATTGACATCGGCGCCGGGTATGGGTCTGGCGTCCAGATGGCGTTCGGTGTCCAGTCCATTACCGGTTCTCACCAGTACCGGACGACAGCCTTCGGCGTGGCCGGCTTCCAGGTCCTTGCGGCTGTCTCCCACCATGATGACCCCTTCAAGGCTGGCGAGATGAAAATGCTCGCGGATCTGCTCCAGAAGGCCGGTGAGCGGCTTGCGGCAGCAGCACTGGTCGTCGGGGTGGTGGGGGCAGTAGGCAATGAAGTCGATGCAACCACCCTGGGCTTCCACCAGCTGCTCGAGCTTCTCGTGCATGGCATCCAGCTCATCGGTGTCGTAGTAGCCGCGGCCGATGCCTGACTGGTTGGTGGCGATGGCAATGCGATGGCCGGCAATACAGAGCCGGGCCACCGCTTCAACGCTGCCGGGAATGGGGTGCCATTCATCCGCCGAGCAGATGTAATTGCCATCGTACTCGTTGATGACCCCGTCCCGGTCGAGAATGATCAACATCGCTGTGCGCTTACCCCTTGGTCCGGTCTCAGCCTGCTGTGGGCAGCAGGGAGATGTCCGCAACGCGCAGGAACAGGTTGCGCAGGCGGTTCAGCAGCGCCAGCCGGTTGTTCCTTACCGCCTCGTCGTCGGCCATGACCATCACTTCATCAAAGAAGTTGTCCACCGGTGCCCGCAGGCTTGCCAGTGAGCTCAGGGCACTGGCGTAGTCGCCGTTCTCGAACAGCGGCAGAGCCTTGGCGGCCTGTTGATCGACCTGCTCGGCGAGCGCCTTTTCGGAGCTGTCCTGCAGAAGGCTGGCGTCGACCGTTTCACCGATGCTGTCGCCACCCTGTTTGGTCAGGATGTTCGAAACCCTCTTGTTGGCGCCGGCCAGGGCCTGCGCTTCAGGCAACTGCCGGAAGGCTTCCACCGCTTTTACCCGGCGGTCGAAATCCAGCGGGCGGGTCGGACGGCGGGCGTGCACGGCCAGGTAGACCTCGGCGCCAATGCCCTGCTCGTCGTAGTGGGCGCGGAAGCGCTCCAGCATGTAGTCCACCACGGTGCTGGCGGTGTTCTGCTCGGTCAGCACGGTGAAGTTCTCTTCGGCCCACTCGCAGCAGGTTTGCAGGTCCAGCGGCAGTTCGCGCTCGATGATAATGCGCAGCACCCCCAGGGAGGCCCGGCGCAGGGCGAATGGGTCCCGTGTGCCGGATGGCGGCTGGTTGATGCCGAACAGGCCCACCAGGGAGTCCAGACGGTCCGCGATGGCAATGGCACAGCCGGTCAGGGTTGTTGGCAAATCGTCGCCGGCGAAACGGGGCATGTATTGCTCGTTCAGTGCCTTGGCCACGTCTTCCGGCTCGCCATCGTTGGCGGCGTAGTACTGGCCCATGATGCCCTGCAGGTCGGTAAACTCCAGGACCATTTCGGTGACCAGGTCGGTCTTCGCCAGCATGGCGGCGCGCTCGGCCAGTGCCGGATCACTGCCGATGGCGTCGGCGATTTTCTTGGCCAGGGCGGCAACGCGCACAGACTTGTCGTAGATGCTGCCCAGTTTTTCCTGGAACACGATGGGCTTGAGGGCGTCGATGCGATCCTCGAGCTTGGTCTTCCGGTCGGTTTCGTAGAAGAACGCGGCATCGGACAGCCGGGGCCGGATCACTTTCTCGTTACCGGAAACAACCTGTGACGGGTCCTTGCTTTCGATGTTTGCCACGGTGATGAACAGCGGCAGCATTTCCCCGTCGGCGGCCACCACGTGGAAGTACTTCTGGTGTTCCTTCATGGAGGAAATCAGGGCCTCCGCCGGAACCTCGAGGAACCGTTCCTCGAAGCGACCCATCAACGGCACTGGCCACTCGTTGAGCGCGGTGACTTCGTCCAGCAGGTCCTCATCAATAACGGCCTTGCCACCGGCTTCCTTCTCGGCCAGCTCGGTGACGCCGGCACGAATCTGTTCCCGGCGCTCGGCGAAATCGGCAATCACATAGCCTTCCTGCTTGAGGACGACTTCGTAATCGTTCGGCGTGGGTACGATCAGGGATTTCGGGCAATGGAAGCGGTGACCGCGGGTCTTGTTGCCCGGAGTCAGGCCCATGATGGGCGCCTCGATCACCTTGTTGCCGAACAGCATTACTACCCAGTGGACCGGGCGCACGAACTCGGTGCGATGGGCACCCCAGCGCATGCGCTTGGGAATCGGCAGGCCAGCCAGGGATTGCTCTACCAGTTCCGGCATCAGCTCTACGGTGGGCTTGCCCTGCTCGACCGTGCGGTAGACCACCCAGGCACCCTTGTCGGTTTCCAGGGTGTCGAGCTGGTCCGGAGTTACACCCAGAGAGGTGGCAAAGCCGGTCAGCGCGCGGGTCGGATTGCCAGCGTCGTCGAATGCCGCCTTGACGGCAGGGCCACGTTTTTCAACCGACTTGTCCGGCTGGGAGTCAGCCAGATCCCGGATGCGCACGGCCAAGCGGCGCGGAGCGGCAAAGGCTTCAACTTTGCCGAATTCGATGCCCGCTTCTTCCAGGCCCCGGGCAATGCCCTGGGTAAAGGCGTCAGACAGCGGCTTGAGGGCCTTGGGGGGCAGCTCTTCGGTGCCCAGTTCGACCAGAAAATCCTGTGTTGCCATGGTTATGCGTTCCCCTGTTCCTGCTGTGCCTTCTTCGCTTTCTTGCCCTTCTTGCTTTTCGCCTTGTCGTCGGCGGCCTCAGCGGCGGCAAGGACTTCCTTGCGCAACGCTTCTGGCGCGAGCGGGAAGCCAAGCGAGCGACGGCTGTCGAAGTACGCCTGGGCAACGGCACGAGCCAGGGTGCGAACCCTCAGGATGAAGCGCTGACGCTCGGTAACCGAGATGGCGTGGCGGGCGTCCAGCAGGTTAAAAGTATGGGAGGCCTTGAGAACCTGTTCATAGGCTGGCAGGGCCAGGCCGGCTTCAATCAGCCGGGCGCTCTCCCGCTCGTGAACATCGAAGCTGTGGAACAGGAATTCGGTGTCGGCGTGCTCGAAGTTGTAGGTGGACATCTCCACTTCCTGCTGGTGGAACACGTCACCGTAGGTAACCACACCGTCAGGGCCTTCGGTCCAGACCAGATCGTAGACGCTGTCCACGCCCTGCAGGTACATGGCGATCCGCTCAAGGCCGTAGGTAAGCTCGCCGGTGACCGGAAAGCATTCCAGGCCACCCACTTGCTGGAAGTAGGTAAACTGGGTGACTTCCATACCATTCAGCCAGATTTCCCAACCCAGCCCCCAGGCACCGAGTGTCGGAGATTCCCAGTTGTCTTCCACGAACCGGATGTCGTGCACCAGTGGATCCAGACCCAGGGCTTTCAGGGAATCCAGGTACAGTTCCTGGATGTTGTCCGGGGACGGCTTGAGCACCACCTGGAACTGATAATAATGCTGCAGGCGGTTGGGGTTTTCACCGTAGCGGCCGTCCGTAGGGCGGCGGCTGGGCTGAACGTAGGCGGCGTTCCAGGTTTCCGGCCCGATGGCACGCAGGAAGGTGGCCGGGTGGAACGTGCCGGCACCCACTTCCATGTCCAGTGGCTGGAGGACCACGCAGCCTTGCTGCGCCCAGAAATTCTGCAGAGCCAGGATAAGGCCTTGAAAGGTCCCGATATCCGGAGTTGTCTGTTTTGTTGCCTTGTCTGTCACGACGGTTGCCTGCTGATCAGTCTGTGTGTGGCGCCCCGGTTGTCCTTCGGGCACTCCGAAAAAAGAAAGGCGCATTATACGCGTGCTGGCTGTGTATTTCTAAGTCAGAAGAAGGTAAGACCCACCTGGAAGAGTTTTTCCACATCCCGGATGCGGGTTTTGTCCACCAGGAACAGGATAACGTGGTCGTCCGGCTGGATCCGGAGGTGATCGTGGGCGATCAGAACTTCATTGCGACGCACGATGGCGCCGATGGTGGTGCCTTCTGGCAGGTTGATTTCATCAAGCCTTTTACCGACCACTTTCGAAGACCGGTGATCCCCGTGGGCAATCGCTTCAATTGCCTCTGCCGCGCCCCTGCGGAGTGAGTGAACGTTCACAACATCGCCCCGGCGAACGTGGGTCAGAAGGCTGCCAATAGTGGTCTGCTGGGGTGAGATGGCCACGTCGATGTCGCCACCCTGAATCAGGTCCACGTAGTCCGGATTGTTGATCAGGGTCAAGACCTTGCGGGCGCCCAGGCGCTTGGCCAGAAGCGACGCCATGATGTTGGCTTCATCATCGTTGGTCACTGCGCAGAACACATCAGTACTCTCGATGTTCTCTTCCAGCAGGATATCCTTGTTGGCGGCGTTACCCTCCAGAACCACGGTCTTACGCAGGTTCTCCGAGAGCATGACGCAGCGCTCGTGGTCCCGCTCCAGCAGTTTGACCTGATACCGGTTCTCGAGGGTATGGGCAAGCCGCTGACCGATATTGCCGCCTCCGCAGATGAAGATGCGCTTGTAGGGTTTGACCAGGGGTTGGAGCTCGCTCATCACCGACTTGATGTGGTCGCCGGCGGCGATAAAGAACACCTCATCCCCGTCTTCGATCACGGTGTCGCCCTCGGGCATGATCGCCCGGTCTTTACGGAAGATGGCCGCCACCCGGGTATCGATCTTGGGCATGTGGGTGCGCAGGTAAGACAGCTCATGGCCCACCAGCGGCCCACCCTTGGTGGCGCGGATGGCCACAAGGCGGGTCAGGCCCTTGGAGAACTCCAGTACCTGGAGGGCGCCGGGGTTCTCGATCAGCCGGGTGATGTGTTTGGTCACCAGATGTTCGGGGCTGATCAGAACATCAATGGGAAAGCCCCGCAGGCTGTCGAGGTCCTTGGTCTGGTCGCGCTGGTAGAAAAGTTCGGATTTCGCCAGATAGGCGTTGGCTCGTACCCGGCATATGGTGGTCGGGGTCTTGTACAGCAGTTTTGCCACCTGGCAGGCGACCATGTTGGTCTCGTCGCTGTTGGTGACGGCAATCAGCATGTCGGCGTCTTCGGCCCCGGCCTGTCGCAGTGCCGTGGGATAGGACGCCGCGCCCTGGACGGTGCGGATGTCGAGCCTGTCCTGCAATTCGCGCAATCGGGCACCATCGCTGTCGATGATGGTGATGTCGTTGGCTTCGTTGGCAAGGTTTTCGGCAAGGGTACCGCCGACCTGGCCGGCACCGAGAATCAGGATTTTCATGGTTCGGGTTTCTCCAGCACGGCGTAGAAGAAGCCGTCATGGCTGTCCGGATCCGGGAGCAGTTGCCGCCCCGCACCCATATCGCGTCCCCATTGAGCCTCCGGCTCAACGAGAATGGCATCGGTCTGCTGCTTGCAAAACCGCCGAATTATACGGTGGTTTTCCTGCGGGAACACCGAGCAGGTGGCATACACCAGCCGGCCTCCGGGTTTCAGGATAGCCCACATTGCGTCCAGCAACCCGAGCTGTATGGCCGCCAGGGGGGTAATGTCCGATTCACGGCGCAATAACTTGATATCAGGGTGGCGGCGAATCACGCCGCTGGCGCTGCAGGGCACGTCCAGCAGAATGCGATCGAATGCCTCGCCGTCCCACCATTGTTCGGTCGCAGCCGCATCCGCCTGTTTCAGGGTGGCGTTGAGGTCAAGTCGATCCAGATTCTCCTGAACCCTGGGCAGGCGATCAGCGGATTCGTCGATGGCGACCACTTCCGCCAGCTCGCCACAGCCCTCCAGAATCGCGCAGGTTTTGCCGCCGGGAGCGGCACAGGCATCCAGAACCCTCTGGCCAGGCGCCAGGTCCATCAGGGTGGTACACAATTGTGCGGCCTCATCCTGCACGCTGACAGCGCCATCGGCGAACCAGGGCAGCCGGTCGACAGGAACCGGAGTGGCCAGTTGAATGCCGTGGGGTGCGAAGCGCGTCGCGTTTGCTTCGATGCCGGCCTCGGCCAGCAGGCCAAGATACTCATCCCGGGCAAAACGGAGGGCATTTACCCGCAGGGTCATGGGGGCCTGAGCATTGTTCGCGTCGAGAATGTGTTGCCAGTCTTCCGGCCAGTTGTGGCGGAGCTTTTCCACCATCCACACCGGGTGGCTGAACCTGGCGGCATCGCCTGCCGGTTCTGGCGCGCCTTCCCGCTCCGCGGCCCTGAGGACACCATTCACCAGCCCGGTCAGGTGGGGTTTGTCCAGGGCCCTGCAGGCTTCAACGGTTTCATTGAGAACGGCGTAATTGGCCTGCTGGCTGAAGCGCAACTGGAACAGGGCAACCAGCATCAGGTGATGGATGATGCGGTCGGGCTTGCGCAGAGGTTTTTTCAACCGGCTGTTGAGCTCGCCGTCGAGGCGGTGAAACCAGCGGCAGGTGCCGTAACAGAGCGCCTGGAGAACCGGGCGTTCATTGGCGGGCAGGCGGTTCAGAGCCGGCGGTAGGCACTGGGACAGGGACTGGCCATTCTCCACGGAAAGCATCACACCCGCGGCGATGGCGCGCATGGGGTGTTGTCGGTCGCCCATCTCAGCGCAGCTCCTGGCCGGGCATGAGCAGTTCCTTGCCGCCATTGATCAGGTCGTTCACGCTCTGGGCGCGGGAGCCCGGCAGCTGGAGACGGGTGATGCGCAGAGTGCCGTTGCCGCAGGCGATGTCGATCCCGTCCCGGTCCCGTTGTACTACGGTGCCGGGGAAAGCGTCGCTGGCGGTAACCAGGGCCTGGGCTTCGTGAATCCGGATACGTTGGTCACCCAGATCGGTGTAGGTTCCGGGCCAGGGGTTAAAGGCGCGAACCAGCCGTTCAATCGCTTTGGCATCTGCGGCCCAGTCAATATGGCCTTCGGTCTTGCTCAGTTTGCTGGCGTAGCAGGCCAGCTGATCGTTCTGGGGTTCCCCGGTGAGTTCGCCCTTCTGAAGAAGCTCCAGGGCCTTGATGATGGCCTGGCCACCGAGTTCAGCCAGGCGGTCGTGGAGACTGCCGCCGGTGTCGTTGTCCTCGATGGTGGTCAGGGATTTCAACAGCATGGCGCCGGTATCCAGGCCCTCGTCCATCTGCATGATGGTGATGCCGGTTTCCGCATCGCCTGCCGCTATGGCCCGCTGAATAGGTGCGGCGCCGCGCCAGCGTGGCAGCAGCGAGGCGTGGATGTTCAGGCAACCGTGGGTTGGAATGTCCAGGACCGCCTTCGGCAGGATCAGACCATAGGCCGCGACAATCATCACGTCCGGATTCAGATCGGCCAATTGCTTCTGGGCGTCGGGCGTTTTCAGTGTTTCGGGCTGGAAGACCGGGATCCCGTGGTCCAGCGCTACCTGCTTGACCGGGCTGGGCTGCAGCTTCCGGCCACGGCCGGCGGGACGATCCGGCTGGGAGTAAACGCCAACGATAGTGTGGCCGGCTGCAATCAGGGCGCGGAGCGCGGTTGCCGCAAAATCCGGTGTACCAGCAAAAACAAGTCGCACGGTGTAGTGATCTCTGTTCCGTTGTATACGAAAAGACCGGGTCGTGACCCGGTCCGGAATAGTGTCTGGTTTTGGGCCAGGCCAAAGCCTGCTCAGGCACTCTTCTTGTGCTGCTTCTCCAGCTTTTTGCGAATGCGGTTACGCTTGAGAGAGCTGAGGTAGTCAACGAACAATCTGCCGTTCAGGTGATCCATCTCATGCTGGATACAGACAGCCAACAGGCCTTTCGCTTCCAGTTCAAACGGTTTGCCGTCCCGGTCCATTGCACGGATCATGCAGTGTTCGATCCGTTCGACGTCTTCGTAGAATCCAGGTACCGACAGGCAACCTTCCTGCATGTATTCCCGTTCACCGTCCAGCACTTCGACCTCGGGATTGATGAACACCCGCGGCTCACTCTTGTCCTCGGACAGATCCATAACGATGATCTGTTTATGCACATTCACTTGGGTGGCCGCAAGGCCAATGCCGGGCGCATCGTACATGGTCTCGAACATGTCGTCGATCAGCTTGCGGTCGGCGTCTGTCACCTCTTCTACCGGTTTGGCAATGGTGCGTAGACGGGGATCCGGGTATTCGAGAATCTCTAGTATCATAGGTCGGTCTTTTAGCCTGTATGTCGGGATGCCCGCGGTATTGTGCCGGCATGCCTTTTGACTTTGCTGCTCTTTGTAACAGTGTGAAACTGATCTCCGAAATGCGACAGCGTACTGCGCAAATTTTCACCTTGCCTCTACTATTATCGGGGCAAGGCCCCAGCTTTCAACGGCTGGAGGGGTTCTCAAGCTTTATACGACTATTATCCAACAATTCGTCGATTGAGTACAAACTGATCAGTTAATAGTTAAAATCTTTCAACGACGGGATAGAATTTACTGGAAGAACAAAAGATAACATCACAATTTGCGAGACTTCTTCTATAGTAACTGGAATAACAACGTAATAAGCTGCAGGTAACTGACTGCATCCCAACAGAATGCAAAGAATCAAGGCACGCGATCAAGGACTTACACAATGAGGAAACTGCTGTACGCTCTGGCAGCAACTACGCTGCTTATAACCTCCTGGGCTCATGCTGCACCGGAGCTGCGGTCCGATCATCCCGAGCGTTACACCGTAGTTAAGGGTGACACCCTCTGGGACATTTCGGCCCGTTTTCTGAACAACCCCTGGTACTGGCCGGAAATATGGCATGTAAACCCGCAGGTCGCCAACCCTCACCTGATTTATCCCGGTGATCGCCTTGCCCTGGTTTATATTGATGGCAAGCCCCGTATTACCAAGGTTGCCAGCAACGATGTCGTAAAGCTGTCGCCCAAGGTACGTTCCGAGCCCATCGATACGCCCATCCCGGCGATCCCGCTTGATGCCATTGGCAGTTTCCTGACGGATACCCGTATTGTCAGCCCGGAAGAAATCAACGGTGCTCCGTATGTTCTCGAAGGTGAAGACGGCCGGATTATCACCGGTGCCGGCGACAAGCTATATGCTCGCGGAGAAAAGCCTGCAGACAAGGTGGGTGTATTCCGTCGCAGCAAGGAGTTCAGGGACCCAGATACTGGCGAGTTCCTCGGTCTTGAGGCGCGCAGTATCGCCCGTGGTGATGTGGCACGTGAAAATGGCGATGTGCTGACCGTAAACCTGACCAGCTCCAACGAAGAGGTTCGCATTGGCGACCGGCTTCTGGTGAGTGAGGACCGTCGCCTGACCACCAGTTTCGTGCCCAGCGCGCCCAGCGGGGACGTTGAAGGTGAGATGATTTCGGTTGACGGTGGCGTAAGCCAGATCGGTCAGTACGATGTGGTTGCCATTAACCGCGGCACCCGGGAAGGTCTGGAAGCTGGCAACGTGATGGCCGTACTGAAAAGTGGCAACCTGGTTCGCGATCCGGTGACCGGAGAAACCATCGAGCTGCCCTCCGAGCGTGCCGGGTTGCTGATGGTGTTCCAGGCCTACGAAAAAATGAGCTACGGTCTGGTGCTGCAGGCCAGCCGCGTGTTGACGGTGGGTGACAAGGTTACCAACCCCTGATTGACTGACTACCGATAGAAGCAATGGCCGGACCAGGAAGGTCCGGCCTCGCTGTTTTCAAGGATGATGCCGTGTTTTCCTCTGCCACAGCCCGATGGCTGTTCCTGACTTGCCTGCCCGGCCTCGGCCGTACCCGTCGGCGTGAACTGCTGGCGGAATTTCCTGACTTGCCCCAAATGCTTTCCTTGAATGCTGCTACCCTGCGGGCCGTGGGCATAACTGCAGACGCCATGGCCGCAATCCAGGCCTGGCAAACGCAGGATGATGCGCATCCGGCGATTCGTGAGGTGCGGACCATAATGCACGATTGCCAGAAGCATGCCGTCGGTATTCTGACCTGGGGAGATACCCACTACCCCGAGCAGCTCCGGCACATTCACGACGCGCCACTGGTGCTCTTTACCCGAGGTGACACGGAGCTCCTGGCACGGGACCAGATCGGCATCATCGGTAGCCGCAAGGCTACGCCCGCCGGTCTGGATCATGCCCGGCGTTTTGCCGCCGAACTGAGCGCCCGCGAGCTGATAGTGACCAGCGGTCTGGCGCTCGGGGTCGATGGCGCTGCCCATGCGGGGGCACTGGATGCGGGGTATCCCACCGTAGCGGTGATTGGCTGTGGCCTGGACCGAGTTTACCCTCACCAGCATCGCCGCCTGGGCGAGCGAGTCGTTGCCGACGGACTTATGATTTCCGAGTATCCTCCTGGCACGCCGGCGAGAGCTGCGCACTTTCCCCAACGCAACCGGATTATCAGTGGCCTGAGCCGTGGCGTGCTGGTGGTCGAGGCGGGCCTGCGCAGTGGCTCCCTGATTACCGCGAGGATGGCGCTGGAACAGGGGCGGGAAGTATTCGCCATTCCCGGCTCGGTGCACAGCCCTGTTGCCCGGGGGTGTCATCACCTGATCAAACAGGGTGCCCGCCTGGTGGAAACGGTGGAGGATATCCTGGAGGAGCTTGGTGCCTGGTGGTCCCCGCCACTGGCAACCGAAGCGGCTGGCACCCCGGAGCCAAAGCCCGGAGGCAAGGGCCCGCTGGCCGGCCTCAACGGCCGTGAAATCGCGGTGTTTGAGGCTTTAGGGTATGATCCACAGTCAACCGATGCACTAAGTTCAGCAACCGGCCTTCCTGCCGATCAGCTTATGCAGTCCCTGTTGCTTCTGGAGTTGCAGGGGCTGGTCAGCTCGGCACCGGGAGGCTTTCAGAAAATCGCCTGAACCCCGTGTGATCATCTAACCGGATCAACGTCTGACACAAGCAGTATGGCCCATTCCCACCCCCTATCTGACTGGCAATTGCACTGCGCTCGCCGCACGGTTCTCGGAGGCGGCGTTATTGCCTATCCCACCGAGGCTGTCTGGGGCCTGGGTTGTGATCCTTGGGACCAGGAAGCGGTGGAGAAGGTTCTGGAGCTGAAGCAGCGCCCGGTCCAGAAAGGCGTGATTCTGGTGGCTTCTTCCCTTGACCAGGTTCGCTTCCTGCTGGATCCCCTTCCCCCTCTGCTGCGGGCCGAGGCAGAGCGTCACTGGCCCGGCCCCGTGACCTGTCTGCTGCCAGACCCGGAGCGACAGGTGCCGGAATGGGTGCGCGGAAAGCACAGTTCCATCGCGGTTCGGGTCAGCGAGCACCCGGTGGTGCGGGCGCTCTGTGAAGCGACGGGCATGCCCCTGGTCTCCACGTCCTGTAATCCGGCGGGGCGACAGCCCGCCCGCCATATCTGGCAGGTGCGCGGGTATTTTGGCGATCAGTTGGACTGGATCGTTCCGGGAGCACTGGGCGGAAATCGCAAACCCAGCCGTATTATTGATATTGTCAGCGGTCAGCAACTTCGTTAGGAGCGTTTATGGCACAGCAACCCGATAGCCAGGCGGTCAAGCAGTATCTGCTGGGCCTGCAGGAGTCCATCTGCAACCGTCTGGAGGCCCTCGATGATGGTGCATCGTTCATCAAGGATGCCTGGGATCGGCCCGAAGGTGGTGGTGGCGTCAGCCGGGTGATCACCGAAGGCCGGGTGTTCGAGAAAGGTGGTGTTAATTTCTCTCACGTCATGGGCGATACCATGCCAGCTTCGGCCACCGCCCATCGCCCCCATCTGGCCGGTGCACCCTGGCAGGCCATGGGTGTGTCCCTGGTAATCCACCCCAACAACCCTTACGTGCCGACCTCCCACGCCAACGTGCGGTTTTTTATTGCCACGCCGCAGAACAGCGAGCCGGTTTACTGGTTTGGCGGCGGCTACGACCTCACGCCTTACTACGGTTTTGAGGAAGACTGTGTGCACTGGCACCGCACAGCCCGCGATGCCTGCGAGCCGTTCGGAGAGGGCACCTACAAGCGCTTCAAGGATTGGTGCGATGATTACTTTTATCTGAAACACCGGGATGAACCCCGGGGTGTTGGAGGTCTGTTTTTTGATGACCATAACACCGGTGACTTTGAGCAGGATTTCGGCCTGATGAAAGCGGTGGGCAACAGCTACATAGACGCCTACGAGCCTATCGTCCGTCGCCGAATGGATCATCCGTTTGGTGACCGTGAGCGGGATTTCCAGCTTTACCGCCGGGGGCGTTATGTGGAATTCAACCTGGTCTATGACCGCGGCACCCTGTTTGGCCTGCAATCCGGCGGTCGCACCGAATCCATACTGATGTCCCTGCCGCCCCTAGTGCGCTGGGACTACAACCGGACCGCCGAGCCCGGTTCGGAAGAAGCCCGGCTGACAGACTATTTTCTGACCGGGCGGAACTGGCTGGAGACCCAACATGACTAACGATCTCTACGCGGTAGTTGGCAACCCCATCAGCCACAGCAAATCGCCGAGGATCCACAGCCTTTTTGCCAGCGAGACCGGTGAGCCGGTTGAGTACACGGCCATCCAGGGGCCGCTGGATGATTTTGCCGGCACGGTGAGGCAATTCTTTGAACGGGGTGGCAAGGGCCTGAACGTAACCGTGCCCTTCAAGGAGGAAGCCTGGAAGCTGGCGGACCGTCGTACCGAGCGAGCCCAGAATGCCGGGGCCGCCAATACCCTGTATCTGGATGACGAGGGCCGGCTCACCGCTGACAACACTGACGGGTGCGGTATTGTGCGAGATCTGGTTGTGAACCACGGTGTTGTCCTCGGGCAGGCACGCATCCTGGTGCTGGGCGCCGGTGGCGCGGTTCGCGGTGTTCTGGGGCCGATCCTGGCGGAGCATCCTGCCGCCATTACCATTGCCAACCGGACGGTTGCCAAGGCTGACGCTCTGGTTAACCTGTTTAAACCCGTGGCGGGCGAGACCGCGCTTTCTGCCTGCGGATTCGAACAGCCCGGGGAGCCCTTTGACGTGATCATCAACGGCACCAGTGCCAGCCTCCAGGGCGATTTGCCACCGCTGTCACCGGAGGTGCTCGGAGAGCAAACGGTGGTCTACGACATGATGTATTCTCTGCAAACCACGACGTTCAATCAGTGGGCGCTGGAACAGGGTGCACAGAACGTTCATGACGGGCTTGGTATGCTGGTGGAGCAGGCGGCGGAATCCTTCCGTATCTGGCGCGGCGTGAACCCTGCCACCGGTCCTGTCATTGAGGAATTGCGTAACGACTGAGCCGCTGCCCCCGGATTGGGCTATGCTCAGGGTCAACTTCCGTAGGGATTTTCGATGGATATTCTTACCCTTGTAGGGCTTGTGGCAGGTGTCCTGATCGTCATCATGGCGATGCTCGCCAATGCCTCTTTCCTGACGTTCCTGAACCTTCCGGGGCTTGCCATTGTGCTGGGCGGAACCTTCGCCGTTACTCTGATCAAATTCCGAATGGCGTCAGTCATGAGCGCCTTCCGCCTGGCCATGTCGGCCGCCTTCACCGACCGTATGGCACGGCCGGCGGAGTTGATCCGGGAAGTCGGTTCGCTGGCCATGGTGGTGCGTAAGGAGGGCATTCTGGGTCTGGAAAACCACCAGACTGACAACGAATTCCTCCAGAAAGCCATCAATCTGTGTGTCGACGGCCACCCGCCGGAACTGGTGGAGGAGGCGCTGGCACAGGAAACCCAGCAGACCGCCGAACGTTACGAAGTGGCCGAGCGGGTGTTCCGGGGCATCGGCGAATCGGCTCCGGCCATTGGCATGCTGGGCACCCTGGTAGGCCTGGTGCAGATGCTCAACACCCTCGACGATCCGTCCTCCATCGGCCCGGCCATGGCCATCGCCCTGCTCACCACCTTGTACGGTGCGTTTATTGCCCAACTGGTTGCCCTGCCCCTGGCCGACAAGCTGCAGCTGAAAGCCGAGGACGAGGCCCGGAACCAGATGCTGATCATCACGTCTATCAAAAACATCATGCGCGGTGAGAATCCCCGGGTAATGACCGAGCTGCTGTCGTCGTTTGTCCACCCGGAGCAGCGCAACGGCCTGGCGCCGGAGCGGGAGGCCTGAGGGTTTGGAACTGGTCCAGAAGAAAAACAGGAAGCGTTTACAGAACCAGACGCCGGCCTGGATCGTCACATTTGCCGATCTGGCCACCCTTCTGCTGACCTTTTTCATACTCCTGCTGTCGTTTGCCGAGATGGACGTGGAGAAGTACCGGGCCATGGCCAATTCCATGGCAGTCGCTTTTGGCTCCAGTAATGTCCTGGCCGATGATATCGGCGGTTCCCCGCTGACCATGATTGAATCCGAGACGGTATCGCTCCCTGAGCCAACGGAGTCCCAGACCAGGGAGCCCGAATTTATTGATGAGCGTGCCGAGGGTGTTGCGCCCACACAGATCCCAGGCGGCGTGATTGATCTGGCCAGCCGAATGATCCGGGAACTGGAGCAGGAAGTGGCGTCAGGAGCGGTCAGTGTCAATTACGACCAGGATCAAGTGGTAATCCGCTTTTCCGAGGAAGCGACCTTCCGGTCCGGCGAGGCGGCGATCAAGCCTGAGATGATTCCGAAGATTGAACGGGTGGTCAATGTGTTGTCGGTTTGTACCGGGGATGTCCTGGTGTCCGGCTACACCGATGACCGGCCCATCTCCAGCGGTCGCTACCGTTCGAACTGGGATCTTTCGGCGGCCCGAGCCGTGTCCGTGGTGCACGAGCTGGTGATGAACCGCCAGGTACCCGCCGACCGCGTGGTGGCGGCCGGTCGTGCCGAGACCAATCCTCTGGCGCCCAACGATTCGCCGGAGAATCGGGCCCTTAACCGTCGGGTGGAGATCGCGATTCGTAATCCCGAGTGCAACGATGACGTCCCGACCGGCGACCTTCCGGTCGAAATCATGCCCTGAGTCTTATATCCGGCGTGAAGCTTCTCATTCGTAATCCATATAACTGTCGTGCTTTCAGGGCTTTATACTGTGCGCCGTTTATTGACTGGCACAGCGGAGCGAGAGAGTAACCATGAGTGGACCGGACAAGCCAAAAGTGATTGGCGAAGAATGGAGTGATGAGCGGGTCAGAAGTTTTCTGGCTATCCAGCCCTGGGATGCTGCCGAGAACCCTGACTTCAACGCCCTGTTGAAAGCCTATCAGGCCATGCGGGCCGAAGATTTCGAGCGCTTTATCGGCTTTTTTGTTGCCGAGGGTCGGGATCTGGATGCCGCAGGCCCAGACGGGGAGACCATTCTTGACCTGATTTCCCGTCATCGCCGCAGTGTCGATTATGCCCGGGCGCTGGAGAACGCCGGCGCCAAGAAAGCGGCCGCCGCCAGGGATTGATCGGGCTTCAGAGTTCCCCGAAATGCCGGTGTAAAAACGGGCGGAATTGGCTCATGGTGGCGCCTGCAGTCTCCGGATCGGGCCGGATACCGGGTTGGAATCCCGGAAGCTCGCCGGACAGGAAAGGTTCCACCAGCGATGGGTCGGCGCTGATGACATGAACCACCACATCCCGGCTAGCATCTTCGCCGGTGATCAGTGGCGCTGGCTGATGGTCGCCCAGAATGATCATCAGGGCGTCCTGGCGCAGGTAGTGGGCGGCGAAGCCTCCGGCAACTTCCAGGGCATAGGCAATCGCCTGACCGTAATGTTCCCGGACCCGGTCCGGATCGCGCCACAGCGAAACCGGCGCCTCGCCAGCACCCTCCCAGCGCCGGAACACTTCACCGTTGCCGATGCTTTGCCAGTCATCAAGCACCGGCAGGATCGGCACCCAGGGGGCGTGGCTGCTGATCAGCGCCAGCTCAGCAAAGAGCGGCCCCTCATTCGCATTGCGAATGTCCTGAAACCGGTGCCAGGTGTACTGGTCGGGCATGGTGACCCAGTTGAATGGCGGCCCCTGATAACCCAGATCATCGTGATCGTAAATCCGATCGTAGCGGAAAAGCCGGCCCTCGGGCCAGGCCCGGGTGATAGCCGGCATCACGGCGACAGTGCTGTGCCCTGTACTGCGGAAGTCATCGATCAGCGTGGCGTAACCGGAGCTGAGGAGGGTTTCGTAGGCAAGCTGGTTGTGGATCCACTGGCCACTCAATACGGATAGATGACCAAGCCAGGATTGGCCACCCTGGATGGGTGATTGCAGCCGGCCAGTCACCACCGACAGCCCGGCCGCGTCGATCGACCGGCCCAGGGCCTCAAGGCCCGGATTGACGAGTGACCGGTAGCGCTCGTCCGTGACCGTCGACACCCCGTAGGATTCGATAAAACCCAGAATGACATCGGTATCTGCCAGCCTTGGCAGGGGCGTTGCCAGGCCTTCCCGGCCTGGCTGCGCACTCAATTCGTTGGCAAAGTCCCGGGTTGTCTGGTGAGTGTGGGTGATCAGGGAGGCCTGATTGGCAACGAAGGCCAGCGCCGGGCTGCCAATCCAGGGCGTGATGGCCCCGGCCAGAAACAGGCCGACCACAAACCAGAGCGGTTTGCCCAGGTGTGCCGGCGAGTGGTGCGCCAGCCGTTCCAGGCCATGGCGAAACAGCCAGCCCACGCCTGCAAGCAAACCCAGCAGAGCGGTGAGGGCCGCAACCGCCAGAAGCGCTCCCAGGTTTGTGTTGAGCAGATTCCAGGCCGCATCCAACAGGCCAATTTCAAGATACAGGTTCAGGCCGCGGCCAAGACTCTCCCGAACCAGGGCATCTGCCAGAACAAGCAGGAACAGAAACGCGTAGGCGACGGCCAGCAAACGAGCGACGCGGTATCTCCGCTGAGGATCCCTGAGCCCGCAAATGATGGCCCACAAGATCAGGGCCTCCAGAGAAAGCCAGGGGGTGTTACCCGGCAATGCCAGGGACGGAAACAGGAACAGCCCGTTCAGCAGAAAAAGCCAGACCAGTATCACGAAGCGACCTCAACCCAGGCGATCTGTTCCTGCCGACGGGGCAGGGGCACCGGTATCGGCGAGTCTCCCTCAACCGATTGTGCCATACGAGTCAGTGTTTCCCGCCAGGGTGATTCATGGGAGGCATGCCAGACGCGCCAATGCAGGGCGGCTAACGCCTCCGGATGTTTGCAGATCAGGCTGAGCTCCCGGTGAGTCAGGCCCTGCTTGCCTTCCGTGGCGCAGCGATCCACCAGAGACGCCAGGGCCCGCGCTTTCTTGCCCCGTAATGGTGAGGCACTTCGCCTGTGGTCCCGGGCGGAAACGGGAGACAGAACCATCTGTTCGAACCAGTCCAGGCCGCCCGGTGTCCGATGACCCATAGGTGCGGGACCGGCAAGATCAATCACCCTCGTTGTCCGGTAATCTTCGGGCACCGCCAACCATTGCCCTTCCCCCGGTTTTCGGCTCAGCCACCAGGCCAGAGCAGGTGAAAACAATACCGGTGCCAATACGGGCAGGGCCCAGGGTGTCAGCGACGGCGCGTGCCATTGGATCAGGCTGAGCGCCGCAACGGCGGAAGCCAGCAGGAGGGCAAAGTGCCGAAGGCTGAGCCCCGGCTTGGCACCGCCGGACCGGTTCTGTCCCTGCCAGCCAACTCTGAGATTCGACAGCGCGCTCCCAACATGGAAGGTGTGAATCAACATCCGGATGGGGGCCAGCGCCAGTGCTGCGAGCGTCTCCATCAGCGTGTTCCCCGAGAGCCTGAGCAGCCCGCCAAACCTGGAAGTCCGCTTTGCCAGCGCGTGGTCCGTTATCGCAAGCAGCCGGGGGCCGAACAGCAGCACCGAGGTCACCAGGACCAGCAGAAAGCCCGGACCAGAGTCGGTGTCCGTGGTAGCCATGACGCCCGGCAAAGCCGGCGTCGAATCGGCCAGCGCCACATAGCCTGACAAGCCCAGGAAAACCAGCCAGAGCGGAGAGGCCAGGTACGAGAAAATTCCGGTTAACAGCGCCATCCGGTGGGCGAGCCGGATCTTCCCCAGGGTTGCCAGTAGCCAAAGATGCTGGAGGTTGCCACGGCACCAGCGCCGGTCCCGGATCAGGTCATCCTCGAGGGTCGGCGGTGATTCCTCAAAACTGCCGGCGATGGCCGGTTCCAGCCAGACCTCGTAGCCGGCCCGTCCCATCAGTGCCGCTTCGATAAAATCATGGCTGAGTACCGGCCCCCGGAACAGACCGGGCCCGCGAAGCTTGCGAAGACCACAGTGGGCCATGAACGGCGCTACCCGGATGATTGCATTGTGGCCCCAATAGGTGGCCTCTCCCAGCTGAATGGCGGCCAGTCCGGCTCCGTAGAGCCTGCCATAACAGCGGTTGGCGAACTGTTGCAGACGCGCAAACCGGGTTTCTGCCCGGGCAAGGCGGGGTGTGGTCTGGATAATCCCCGCTTCGGGCCGGGCCTCCATGAGCTGTATCAGGCGGGTAATGCAGTTGGCACTGAGCAGGCTGTCGGCATCCAGAACCACCATGTAGCGGTAGCGACGACCCCATCGACGCAGAAAATCGGCGATGTTGCCGCTCTTGTAGTTTAGATTGAGGTTGCGTCGCCGGTAAAACAATTGCTGACCGGGCGCCAGTTCTGAGCGTATCCGGTCGCAGGTCGCCTGTTCCTCGAGCCAGATTTCTGGGTCCCGGCTGTCCGAGAGCACATAGAAATCAACGGAATCCTGTTGTCCCGTTCGTTCGAGATCCCGGATGATTGCTTTAAGACCGCCGAGGGTGCGCTGCACCGGTTCATTGCAGACAGGCATCACGACGGCGGTAGGCGCGACCGTTGCGTTTTCGGGCGTAGACTGGTCAACGCGGCTCGACAGGCTCCAGGGGTCGCCGCCAAAGCGGAGCGCAAAAAAGCCAAAAACGGCGGTCCAGAAGCCCACGCCGATCCACGCAAAGAGGAGCCCGAAGACGGCCAGCAACGTGGCAGTCGTTCCGCTATTCGCCTGCTCCGGCACTGTCTGGGCAAACAAATAGACGCCGGCCAGGGTTTGAGCGGCCACCAGGAAAACAAGCAGAAGGCGACGCCGGAACGCGACCGGCCGCCAGCAAGCGGGGCTATTCACGCGGGTAACCGATACTGGCCCGGGTAATGGGTGGCAGAGGGCGTCCCTGGCATGGCCCGGGCAGGGTAAACCACTCCGGCATCCGCGCCAGCAACTGCCCGTTGCTCAAGGCCGGGTTTTCAGCGGCGTGCACTTGCAACAGGTTGTGTAACCGCGCCCGGGTTTCGGGACCGGTATCGTGGCCTGCCGCGCGCAGGTAGAGCAACGCTCGATCAAACGGTTGGTCCGGTGTGTCCACAGTGGTCTCCGGGATGAAAGGTTACGTCGAAAGATACGGCCACGGCGGTGACTTCAGACCACTGGCTTACTGATCGTTAAGATACTCATTCTTCAGGCGGACATAGTTGGTGGCGGTGTATTTGAAGAACCCGCGCTCCTTCTCCGTCAGCACCCGGCCTTTCTTGCAGGGCGACCCCACGTAGAGATGCCCGGATTCGAGTGTCTTGCCGGGCGGAACCAGACAGCCTGCGGCAACAATTACCTCATCCTCCACCACGGCGCCATCCATGATGATGCAGCCCATGCCAACTAGAACCCGGCTGCCAATGGTGCAGCCGTGTAGCAGTGCCTTGTGGCCCACCGTTACATCGTCGCCAAGCGTGAGCGGATAACCGCCGGGGTTGTAGTCACTGGCGTGGGTGATGTGCAGAACCGATCCATCCTGGATGCTGCATCGATGTCCGATACGGATTTTGTGCATATCGCCACGAACAACGGTCATCGGCCAGATGGAAACATCATCGCCGGTTTCCACATCGCCAATCACCACGGCACTTGGATCGACCCATGCCCGTTCCCCAAAATGTGGCGTGATACCCTTGTGTGAACGTATATTCGTCATTACATAGTACCTGTTCGAGTGAAATTGAACGCGTATACCCGGAGGCCCGGGGCGCCTGTGGGAGAGGTCCTTCCAAAACTGTCTGTCGCCATGGATGGCGACAGTCAAGCGTCACATGGACGTGCCGCCAGGAGCGTGTTTTGGAAGGACCTCTCCCACAGGTGCCAGCCCCATAGAATTAAGAAACCAAACTACCCAAGATTCGACGAACTGAGAAGGGGACCTATGAATAACCCGTTACTGACCGACGACCTGTTGCCGAAATTTGACCATGTCCGCACCGAACACATGGAAACGGCAATTGACCAGATTCTCAGTGAAAACCGGATGAAAATCAGCCAAATCGCGGAGCAGGACGATCCCACCTGGGAAACTCTGGCGCAGCCGATGCAGTCGCTGGATGACAAGCTGAGCAACGCCTGGTCGGTGATTTCGCACCTGAACGGCGTGATGAACAACGACGAGCTGCGAAAGGTGTACAAGAACTGCCTCGAGAAGCTCACCGAGTACAGCACCGAGGTGAGCCAGAACGCAGCCCTGTGTGACGCCTACAAGAAGCTGGCCGACCGGGACGATTTCAAGAACCTGAACGAGGCCCAGCGCAAGTCCGTGCAGAACACGCTCCGGGATTTCCATCTGGGCGGCGTTGATCTGCCGGAAGACAAGAAAAAGCAGTATGCCGACTTGTCCCGGGAGCTGTCCGAGCTGTCCAACAAGTTCAGCGATAATGTGCTGGATGCTACCCAACACTGGTTCAAACATATCACCGATGTCGATGAACTCGCCGGCGTCCCCGAGACCGCTATTGAAAGCGCCAAACAGGCCGCACGCCAGAAAGACCTGGACGGCTATGTCATCACCCTGGATTTTCCCAGTTTCTTCCCGGTCATGACCTACTGCGACAACCGGGATCTGCGTCGGGAAGTCTATGAAGCCTTTGTGACCCGCGCTTCCGACCAGGGCCCGGATGCTGGCCAGTGGGACAATACCCCGGTGATGGCGGAAATCCTCAAGCGCCGCCACGCCCAGGCCAAGCTGCTGGGCTTTGACAACTATGCCGAGCGCTCCCTGGCCACCAAGATGGCCCGTAGCAGCGACGAAGTGCTGGACTTTCTGAACCAGCTGGCGGCCAAGTCCAAGCCTCAGGCCGAGAAAGAATTTGCCGAGCTCAAGGCGTTCGCGAAAGACGAGTACGGCGCCGAGGAACTGCAGGCCTGGGATATCGGCTATTACAGTGAAAAGCTTCGCCAGAAGCGCTACGACATCTCGCCGGAAACCCTGCGTCCCTGGTTCCCGGTGAACAAGGTGGTGCCCGGATTGTTCCGTGTGGCTGAAAAGCTGTTCGATGTCCAGATTGAAGCGAAGCCAGAAGTGGAAACCTGGCACGAGGATGCGACGGCCTACTGCATAAGTCGCAACGGCGAGCCCCTGGCCTGGTTCTATCTCGACCTCTATGCCCGCCAGGGCAAGCGAGGCGGTGCCTGGATGGCCGATTGCCGGGTGCGCTGGCGCAACCTGCGTGGCCAGCTCCAGTTGCCGGTAGCCTTCCTGACCTGCAACTTCACCCCGCCGGTGAATGGCAAGCCGTCACTGCTGACCCACGACGAAGTGACCACCCTGTTCCACGAATTCGGCCACGGCCTGCATCACATGCTGACCCAGGTCGATGTGCTGGACGTCTCGGGTATCAATGGTGTGGCCTGGGATGCGGTGGAACTGCCCAGCCAGTTCCTGGAAAACTGGTGCTGGAATCCGGAATCGTTGGGGCTGATCGCCTCGCACCACGAGACCGGTGAACCGCTTCCGGAGGATCTGCTGCAGAAACTGCTGGCGGCCAAGAACTTCCAGTCCGGCATGGGCATGGTGCGCCAGCTCGAATTTTCCCTGTTCGACTTCCGCCTGCACGCTGAATTCACCGACGAAGCGCCCACCAACCCGCTGGATATGCATCGCAAGGTGCGCAGCGAGATTGCCGTGGTGGAAGCCCCGCAATTCAACCGCTTCCCCAACTCCTTCTCGCACATCTTTGCTGGTGGCTATGCGGCTGGCTACTACAGCTACAAGTGGGCGGAAGTGCTGGCGGCCGATGCCTTCTCCCTGTTCGAAGAGAAAGGCATCTTCGACCCGGAAACCGGCAAGGCCTTCCTCCATAACATTCTGGAGAAAGGCGGCTCACAGGAGCCTATGGAACTGTTCAAGGCTTTCCGGGGTCGCGAACCGCAGGTGGATGCGCTTTTGAAACAAACCGGCATCACGGACGAAGCTGCCTGACCCAATTTGAGCCGGCAGTCGTAAAGGCTGCCGGTTGTTCCAAACGGGAGTATTTTTATGGCGAGTCCAAAACGTTTTATCGCCGGCGCCGTCTGTCCCCGCTGTGCGGAGATGGATAAGATCATGATGTTCACCACCGACGACGATGACCAGGTTCGCGAGTGCGTGGCCTGCGGCTTCACCGATGCGGTGTCTGACGCCGAACAGCCGTCCAATCCGGAGCTCGAGACGCGGGTGAACAAGCGCAAGAATGAGGACGATCACACGGTCAAGCAGGTCGTGTTCTTCAAATCTTCTGCCGACGACGAGTAAGCTGTTCTTCCTAGCATGCAGGTTTGCGGGCGGAGAGGCCATGGGAATGCTTTTCTTCTGGGGAAAAGCAACTCGCTTCGCTCAGACATCTTTTCCCCGCCAGAAAAGCACACCCACACCCTCTCGGTTTTACTCAAAAGATATCTCTTTAAGACAAAATCTTTTCTGCGATATCTGTTGCTTCCTATGTGAGGGGGCCGGGATATTTTCCCCGCCGGAAATTGATGTCTGAGCGCAGCGAGTTGCCATTTCCAAGGGGAAAATATCCCGGCCCCCTCGCAACTCCCCTCAACAAGCAGGCTACAGAAAAACCTCCCAGCTCAAAGAACCATAGCCGCCAACCACCCAAAGCCAAGCAACGGCAAGTTGTAGTGCAGGAACGTCGGCACCACGGTATCCCAGATGTGGTTGTGCTGGCCGTCGGCGTTCAGGCCGGCGGTGGGGCCGAGGGTGGAATCGGAGGCTGGGGAGCCGGCATCGCCCAGGGCGCCGGCGGTGCCGACCAGGGCCACGATGGCCAGGGGGCTGAAGCCGAGTTGCAGGGCCAGGGGCACGTATAAGGCCGCGATGATCGGGATGGTGGAGAAGGACGAGCCGATACCCATGGTAATCAGCAGACCTACCACCAGCATCAGCAGTGCGGCCATGGCCTTGTTCTCGCCGATCACGCCCACGGAGCTGTCCACCAGGCTGGTGATTTCCCCGGTTTCACGCATCACTTCGGCAAAACCCGACGCGGCGATCATGATAAAGCCGATCATGGCCAGCATCTTCATGCCCTCGGTGAACAGATCGTCGGCCTCCTTCCAGCGAACCACACCGGACAGGTTGAAGAGCACGAAACCGGCCAGGGCGCCCAGGATCATGGAGCCCAGCCAGAGCTGCACCACGAAGGCGGTAACGATGGCCAGCAAGGCCATAACCAGGGTGCGCGGGCTATAGCTGGTGTCTACCCGCTCGGCCTTGGTGATGGTTTCCAGGTTATAGGTGCGACCACTGCGGTAGCTGAAAAAGACCGAGATCAGCAAGCCGCACAGCATGCCCAGTGCCGGCAGCGCCATGGCTTTCATGACGCTCAGACCGGAGGCGTCGACGCCGTTGGCGTTGATCTTGGCGATCAGGATTTCATTCAGGTAGATGCCGCCGAAGCCGACGGGCAGGAACATGTAGGGTGTGATGAGGCCGAAAGTCAGCACGCACGCCACCAGGCGGCGGTCCATGTTCAGTTTGGCCATCACGTAGAGCAGCGGCGGTACCACCAGGGGGATGAAGGCGATGTGGATCGGCAGGATGTTCTGGGACGAGATGGCAATGGCCAGCAGCAGGCCGATGATCAGAAAGCGGATGCCGTGTACGGCGGCGCCTTCCTCCTGACGGCCCACGAGGGCCACCGCCCGGTCGGCCAGGGCGTGAGCGAGGCCGGATTTGCCGATGGCAACGGCGAAGGCACCGAGCGTGGCGTAGGACAGTGCCACGGTGGCACCGCCGCCGAGGCCGCTATTGAAGGCTTCGATGGTGGCTTCCAGGGACATTCCTGCAATCAGGCCACCGGATACGGCACCGATGATCAGGGCAACAACAACGTGGATGCGGCACAAACTCAGGACGAGCATAATCGCGACCGCGGCGACGACGGCATTCATGGCAAAACTCCGGGTAGGAATTAATGGTTGTCCCGGCCCCTTGTGGGGGCCGGCATCATGAAAAGCGCGGTAATGTGCAGGAAATGGTCGCGGTAGTCAAAGCGGTTGTGTAACGGTCAGGCTTCATCAAGGCGGGCAAAGCGGGGCACCTGTTCGCCGGCAACTTCCACGGTTTCCCGGAACATGGACAGAGGGCGCACCCAGAGGCTGTAGTCACCGTAAAGGCAGCGGTAGACCACCATCTGCTCTTCGGTCTCGCTGTGCCGGGCAACGCCGATGACTTCGTAATCCTTGCCCTTGTAGTGTCGGTATTTACCCGGACGTATCTCGTTCTTGCGCTCGGTCATTATTGGCCTCAATGGATTCGGGCTATGCTGGCCCTGTCGTTACGGAGGACGTATCACGCGCAACAGTCTAAACTGGAAACAATTGCAGGGATGCGTACGACTCAGTCAGGGCCTGAAAGTGTAGATCACCCGGACGGGCCCGGAAACCGGAAACAGCTATGATGCGGCAGTTAAACTGCATCCTCCTCGTTTTATTGTCACTGGCGTGTCTGGTCAGCGCGCCTGTTCAGGCTGCTCCTGTCGCATTTGACTGGCTGGAGACGCCCGAGGATGAATTGGCGCTGGAAGACGTTCGCGCCCTGCCCCCGGGCGACTGGCAGACATCCGGCTCCAGTGAGGTGTTCAATCGTGGCTTCAGCGATGGCAGTTTCTGGCTGAAAGTCGAGATTCCGCCTGACCCGGCGAACCGGGTGATGGAAATCGGTTATCCATTGCTGGATGAGGTCTCTGTTTACTGGGTCCTGAACGGTGAGCTGATCCAGACTCACCACACCGGCGATACCCTGCCCTTCAGCAGTCGCCCGATTCACCATCGTAATTTTGTTTTCCTGGTGCCCTCGAACGCCGAGCCGGTCACCGCCTTTGTGCGGGTGAAAACGCTGGGTTCGGTGCAGATTCCTCTGGAAGTTATTCCGTCGGCGGAATTCCTCGCCAATGAGCAGTTGTCCTACGGCTGGCAGACGATGTTCCTGGGCATCATCGTTGCCATGGCGCTGTACAATCTCTTCCTGTTCGTTATCGTGCGCCATTCCACCTACCTATGGTACGTGCTGACGGTTGTGTTTACCGGGCTGGTTCAGCTCAATTTCAATGGCCTGCTGTTCCAGTGGCTGTGGCCCGATGCTCCCGGTATCAACCGATATTTCGCTATTCCGGTTATCTGTTTCGCCCTTTTCTCCGCGATTATTTTCGCAATCCGCTTTCTGCACATTCAGCACTACAGTCTGAGAAGCTATCGGTTCCTCCAGTGGGTTCTGACCGCAATTTTCGCTTGCTTCTTGTTCGGCCTGTTTGGCAGTTATCAGACTGGCATTGTGCTGGTCAGTGGTATTGCCACAGTGGTTACTCCGGCGGTTTGGTTCATCGGTTTTCTGGTGTGGCGCAAGGGCCAGATCCTGGGGGGGTTTTATGTGCTGGCCTGGACGCCCCTGTTAATTGGCCACTTGATTCTGGCCGTCAGCAAGCTCGGGATGATGCCGCGCAGTTTCCTGACCGAGTTCATGCCGCAGATCGGCGTGGCCCTGGAAGTTGTCCTGCTGTCCTTCGCACTTGCCTACCGGATCAATCTGGAGCGTCGCAAGCGCCACGAGGCCCAGGAGCAGGCGCTGGCGATCCAGCAGCAGGCCAACCTGACCCTGGAGATGCGGGTTCAGGAGCGCACCGACGAACTGGAGCGCGCCAATGAACAGCTCAGGGCGATCAGTCTCACCGATGGACTGACCCACGTCGCCAACCGGCGCCGGTTCGATGAGAAGCTGCAGGACGAATGGAAACGGGCCCAGCGACACGGCCACTCGTTGAGCCTGTTACTGCTGGATATTGATCACTTCAAACGGGTAAATGACGAGCTCGGCCATCTGGTCGGCGACGACTGCCTGACCGAAGTGGCCGCCCTGTGTGCGGCCGAAGTCCAGCGTTCCGGCGACTTGCTGGCCCGCTATGGCGGCGAGGAGTTCATCATTCTGTTACCGGCAACACCGGAAGAAGGCGCGGTTCGCGTGGCCGAGAGAGTGCGTCAGGCTGTTGCCCGGTCGCCGGTCTATTCCAACGAGCGGGTCGCCCCGGTCAGCCTCACTATCAGCGTGGGTGTTGCCTGCGTGGTTCCGGATCCGGATATGGAACCCCAGGAGCTGATCCGTCAGGCCGACGAAGCCCTGTACTCGGCCAAGGAGTCCGGCCGAAACCGGGTCATGGTGGCCCGTGATTTCAGGGCGGCGACTTTACCCGGCGCCTGAGGTGTCCCTGAGCTTCAGTTCTTCAGCTTGTAACGCCCCGGCCCGAGGAAGATCACTGCCACGGCGGTAAACAGGAAGAACCCCTGCAGCTCAAGTGCCCAGCCGCCGCCGCGTCCAAGGCTCAGAAGTTCGTTGCCATGTACCAGGATAATGGCAAACAGCATGTTGAAGATGATCAGCAGGGCTCCGATCCGGGTCTGATAGCCCAGAACCACCATCAGCGGTGCGATGATTTCGCCGACAAATACGCCGTAGGCAAGAAAGGTAGGCAGGCCGTGGCTGGCCAGTTCGCCTTCGATAAAACCAACACCGTTAAGCAGTTTGGCAATTCCGTGGAACAGCATCAGCCCGCCCAGGGTCAGGCGGATAATCAGTTTTCCCAGATCAGCGTTTTCGAGCAAGGTACGGGTCTCCGTTCTACAGGTTGCGAATGTCAGGATACAGCGGCAGAAGCTGTTTGATCAGCCGGTTCTGGGCGCCGGTGGGAATATCGTTCTTCTCCATGGCCAGGATCAGGTTTTCCGCCAGGGCATTGAACTGGGTGTCGGTGATGGCCATGTCGGAATGCAGCTCGCGCATCTCCCGACCGGTATAGGCACAGGGCCCGCCACTGAGCTCGCACAACTGATCCGTGAGGTTGCGGTGGAACTGGGCAACATCCATGCCTTTGAACTGCTGGTTGATGCGCTCATCCTCGACGATCAGGTAAAGCAGGTCTTCCACCACGTTTGCGATGCCTTCCCGCTCACCCAGCTGCTGATACAGACTGTTTTCGGGTTCGGTATTCAGGCTCTGGCAGCCACCGAGTAGCAGTGCCAGCATCATCAACAGTGCGGAAAGCGTGGCGTAGCGGTTGGTAAGGCCCATGTTCAGAAACTCCCCTGCAGCGACAGATACAGACCTTGCTGGTCTTCCAGTGTGGCAACGTCACCCAGGTTGACCAGAGCGCCTGTAATCGCCAGGCGACGGTCCGGAACCCAGGCGACAAACAGATCCCACCAGTCGTCTTCGGTGGCAAAGCTCAGGTTGTCCGGCTTCTGCCGGTATTCGGCACCTACCAGCCACTGACGATTCAGGAAAAGCCCGACGCTGCCCTCCATCATCAGTTCGTGACTGTTGTTACGGTCACCGCCAAATCCCAAAAGCCCGCCCTGGTTGGCCCGGGTTGCCCGCGCGGTCAGGTTTACCAGCAGGTTGCGTTCCATCACGGCGGCGAAGAACAGTTTGCTGCCACTGACATACACATCGGTGCCACTGTCGTCCCGGGCACCGATTGCCGACGGCACGGTGAAATCACGCTGGCGCTTGTACTGCAGGCCCGCAGACCACTGGCCCCAGGGGCTGTACAGCACATCACCGGCAAGCCGTACCTTGGCGCCAAAAATATCCTGGTTCAGCTCGTCCTGTTCCAGACCGAAGCCGTCTTTGAGGGTAAACACGAGGCTGTCCAGATCCAGGGTCTGCCGGGCCACGGTGAGCTCCAGCCGGTTATTCCAGTTCAGGCCGGCACCGGTCACCGAGAGGGAGTAATCGTCCACTTCGGCCCGGCTGAGTGCAAGGGTGCCGCCCCACTCCTCGTCGCTGGCGTAGCTTCCAAGCAGTGCCCAGGGCACCAGGCCGCCGCCGGCACTGCCCTCGATGGTGGTAACGCCTCCGGTCGCCCAGATCCGGCTGCCAATGTCGGCGCCGGCCACCGGTGCGATCAGGAGCGCCACGGCCATTGTTACCAGGCATCTTGCTGTCATTCTGAATACTCCGGGTTGGTATGGGTCAATTCCTCCCGGCGGCCAGCCAGGGCACGGGCGGTCTCAGGCAGATCCTCCGGTGCGACGGGACGGCTCAGGTAGAAGCCCTGGGCCAGGTTGCAGCCCCAATGCTGCAGAAGACGCCATGCCTCCAGGTTCTCGATGCCTTCGGCCACGACCTTCAGCCCGAGGCCATGGGCCATATCAATGGTGGAACGCACAATCAGCTGGTCCTGGGGCTCGGTATCCAGCCTGAGCACGAACGACTTGTCGATTTTCAGCTCCTGTACCGGGAGCTTGCGCAACTGGGACAGCGAGGAATAACCGGTACCGAAGTCGTCTACCGACAGGGTCACACCCAGTTCCCGGAGCCGGATCAGTGTCGCCATCGCCTCTTCCGGGTCTTCCATCAGGGCGCTTTCGGTCACTTCCAGAGTGACCCGCTCCAGATCGTGGTGCCAGCCCTGGAAGGTGTCGCCAATGTGTTGGATAAGGGCGGGCCACGTCAGGTCCATTGCGGACAGGTTGATGGCGACGCCCGCATCAACACCCTGTTCGTGCCAACGCCGGGCATCGCTGGCGACCCGTTGCAGGATATGGGCTGTCAGATCGTGGATTTGTCCCGACTGCTCGGCAAGAAAGATGAACTCCTCCGGGGATATGAAGCCCAGCTCCGGGTGAATCCAGCGTACCAGGGCCTCCACCTGAACAAGCTCACCGGTCTGGCTGTTCAGTTTTGGCTGATAGTTCATGTGCAACCCGTTGTTCAGGATGGCGGTGTGCAGATCGGTAACCAGTTTCAGTTCCCGGAGATGACTTTCATCCTGTCCGGGCTTGTAGCGGGTGAAGGCTTCGGGATGAGCCTCGGCCTGCTCGAAGGTGAGATTGAGCCGGCGACGCAGGGCGTCGGTATCCGAGGCATCTTCCGGCAGTTCCATGGTGACGATGGTGACCCTGAGGGAGAAGGGGGTCTGGTCTACCTGCAAGGGAGATTCGATGAGCGCGTGCAGTTGCCGGATTCTGTCACTGCCTGGCTCCGGGGGCAGTGAAGGGATCATGGCCAGGAATTCGCCGCCACCGGTGCGGGCGAGGATATGGGCGTCCGGGAGTTCCTGCTGCAGGCGCTTGGCAATACCGATCAGGACCTTGTCGCCGAATTCCAGCCCCAGGGTGTCGTTGATATCGGAGAGATCGTTGAGCCGGATCCCGACCAGTGAACCCGTGCCACGGTTCTCAAACAGCTCGGCGGCCTCCTGCATCAGGGCGTTGCGGTTTTTCAGTCCGGTGACGTCATCGTGGGTCGCCGCATAGCGGATCTGGGCTTCCCGCTCCCGAAGGCCAGACAGCATGTCCCGCAGGGCGTTGCGTAGCTGGGTCAGTTCGCCGCCGGCCCGGATGGCCGGTGCCTCGGGTGTGGTGCCCTCACCGATAGCCCGCGCGTAGCTTGCCAGCTGCAACACCGGGCGCCCGAGGTTCCGGGCAATGACCAGCGCCAGCAGAATGGCGAAAATCAGGATGGCGGTCACCAACAGGGCAATTTCCACCGCTCGCTGGTAGTAATTCTGGAGCGTGGCATCACGGCTGATCAGCAGCACGGCCTGGACAGCGGCGGGGTCTGATTCGCCCAGGTTGATTATCCGGGTGAAATAACCGGCACTTTCAATGAAATTGGCGTTGGCGGATGCGCCTGCAAGCTCCTGTTCCAGCTTGGCATCGATGCTGGTGGTGGCGGCATAACTGTTCAGGCTGTCGTTCTGGTTCGATCTCGCCCGCAAGATCACCGAGGTGCCACTGAGCCTGGCGATGACCTCCGCCAGGGACTGGTCCATGGCAAAGCCGCTGACCAGCGAGGCCCGAAGCCCCGGGGCCTCTATCGGTATGATGAGAATCTGGTAGCCCCTGCCATCAATGGCCCGCAGTGACCGGGTAAACCCATTACGACGGGTGCTTGTCAGTTGCTCCTGGCTGACGGCAGGAAAAGGGTTTTGCAGGGTCGAGGCCAGGGGCTCTCCCTGACTGTCCAGCAAGAGCGCGAAGTCGGCTCCTACCCTGCCGCTGTGGTTTTCCAGGGCACTGTCGATGGTTGCCGGATCGCGGCTGGCAATGGCGGAGCGAAAGCCGAAATCCTGCACTACAACACTGAGCCGGGACAGTTCCAGCTCAGTCCGGCGGTCAATGACCTCGTTGGTCAGCCGCTCTCCGATGGCCAGCTGTTCAAGTGCCCGGCTTTTCTCATCCTCGAACAGGTACACCATCAGCAGGGCGACGATCACCAGGCTGACCAGCGCCACCAGCGAGATCATGGCGGCAATAAGCCGGCCCCGGAATCCGAGACGAGATGCCAGGCCCATCAAAGCTCCCGAAAGCGCTGCTGGAGACGGTCCAGCGAGCCTTCCGCGGCGGGCTCGGGCTCAAGATTGAGGGTGACGATTGCGGACTCACTGTCACGTTCGATTTCACGGGTGACCGGGCGGGTATTATCCGGCAGTCGTGGGTGCCAGATCTCAAGTGTCACCGTCTCCTGGCTGCCCTCGCTGGCCAGACTATCGAGCGACAGGGTGACCTTGCCGGAGGCATCTGTCCGGCCGGTGGCAGCGGTGTCGGTGACTACTACAAAGCCCTGCATGTGGTCGTGAATGTTGCAGCCCAGTTCAACGATGCCTGGCTTGTCGAAAACAATGGGAGCCGCCGGGCGGTCGGCGTAAAGCTCGATGTTGAAGGTTTTTGCCGGCGAGAAGGAATACACGTGGTGCTGGGTATTGTCGCGATTCGGGAAATCCACGCTGGAGCCGACTGGCACCACCAGTACATGGGGATGGAAGGCGCGATCCTTCTGATAAATTTCGGCAGAAACCGGTGTTGCCGGACGGGCACTGTCTACAGAAACCACGGCATTGGCCACGGGTTCGGTGTTGCCTTCCAGGGTGACGGTGACGAACAGCTCGTAGGCGTTGGCTGTCGATGCCAGGGCAGAAATCAACGGTCCCGCCAGCACTGCAATCGCTGATACTTTCATTAAACCTCTGAACCTGTCAGGCCAGGCCGGACCCGAGAGAAAATCGAATGTGGTTCCTTACCAGCAGATTTTCCCAGTAATGCCGCATCCAGTCCCAGGCGGCGTTGTTCACCTGCTCGACAAATGGGTCGAGGTTGAGTTCGTAGTAGTCCGGCGTGCCTGCTATCTGCAACACGGTTACGGTGATGGAGTCGTCCAGCTCGTTGGCAAAGGGCTCGCCAATAAGCTGATGAGCCAGAAGGTTAGCACGAGTTGCTTCCATATCCACGATTTCGCTGGCCCGGGTACACCGGTTGTTCTCGTACATTTCTTCCATCAACCGGTGGCAAAGGTAGGCGCGGATCAGCAGGCCATCGAGACCGTCGTAGCGAACCAGAAGCGCCGATGGCTGGGTGAAATACCGGATGGCGGCATTCACGAAGGGCTCAAACAGATCGGCTTTCCCGGCTTCCCGGGCACAGGCTTCAACGCATTCGATCAGCCTTGGTGCCATTTCGATGTACTCAACCACGAACTGGAACAGGCAGGTGGCGGGCTGATACCCCTCGATGGTAACGGCAGACGGCAGCGCGGCGGCCTTCTCGTGAAGCTGTCGGAGGAAGGTCCCGGAGCGCGCTTCCTTGCGCCGCGCCTGGTCAATAATCTCAAGGACTACCTGTGGTGTCATTTCAGGAGAAGCCGATGTCTGAACGAATTGAGGTCGCAAGGCGCCTCCCGCTGTTAGCAACTGATAGCAACGAGTTCCGGGGCAGGAGAAGAGGGCTGGCTACCACATCGTGCCTGCCTGTTCAGACAAGTGTAGCCGAGTTTTTTGCAACTGCTTTTCCGCTGTGGTGAAAATACCCGGCTGTAATGTTACGGATTGAATCTGCGTTACTGGCTCTGAAACCAACGATCGTTCCTGGTGTGGGACCAGCAAAGCCATCCCATGCTCAGGGCCCGCGCCACCATCAGGGAGATCAACGCAAACCAGAGCCCGTGGTTGCCCCATCCGGTTGTCAGCCACCAGACCGGTGCAAACACGGCCAGGGCCGAAAACAGCATGGTGTTCTGCATGTCCCGGGTCCGGGTTGCTCCGATAAAAATCCCATCAAGAAGAAAGCCCCAGACTGCGGCAAACGGTAGCAGCCAGAGCCAGGGCAGGTAGCGCCAGGCGGTGGCTCTCACTTCATCGATACCGGTCAGCAGTGCAATAAGCCAATGCCCGCCCGCAACGAACAAAATGGTGAGCAACAGGGCTCCCCAGAGTGACCATCGCAAGGCACTTCGAAAGACTACCCGGAAGCGCCGCCGGCTGCCTTTGCCGATGGCCTCGCCAATCAGTGCTTCGGCGGCATTGGCAAAACCATCCAGGGCGTTGGAAATCAACAACAGAAAGGTGATCAGGACCGCATTGGCCGCGAGGATGGTGTCTCCCTGGCGCGCACCCTGGGCGGTAAAGAACGCCAGCACCAGCAACAGCGCGATGGTGCGAACCATGATGTAGCGGTTCACCCGGAGGATCTTCAGGTAATCCTCCAGCTTGCCGAACAGGGCCCGGGTGAGTGTCTGACCTTCAGGCATCCGGCTTAACACGATCATGAATCCGATAGTCGCCGCACCATACTCGGCGATCACCGTGGCGATGGCCACGCCGCGGCTGTTCCAGCCAAGCACGGTGACAAACAGTATGTCCAGAACGATGTTCACGCCGTTGGCTGCAATCAGCATGATCATCGGGCCCCTGGGAAACTGGGTTCCGATCAGCCAGCCAACCAGGGTGTACTGACACAACACCGCCGGCGCGCTCCAGATCCGGATAGCCGCATACTCGGCCGCCAGTTCGGTAACGCTTTCACTGGGGTTCATCAGGGTCAACCCCGTCTGGATCAGCGGCTGGTGAACCAGAATCAGTAGCAGACCGATACCGATTGCCAGCAGCACCGACCGCAGCAGCAATGCCACCTGGCTGAAGTTGTCCCGTTTGCCCCAGGCCTGAGCGGCCAGGCCGGTTGTGCCCATCCGCATGAAGCCAAAGGTCCAGTACAGGATGCTGAACAGATTGGCGCCGACAGCAACGGCCCCCAAAAACTCGGGACTTTCCAGGTGGCCGAGCACAGCGGTATCCACCAGTCCCAGGAGAGGAACTGTGAGGTTGGTGAGCATCAGTGGCCAGGCCAGAGCCCAGAGACGCCGGTCGGTTGCCGGCAGACGAAAAGTCATATTCTTTTTGATTCTTAAAATTCCGCTGTTAGCTTTTTTGGGTTTAGCCGATTTTTTAGTCTTTTTTTGATCTGTGTCTATACTCGAATTTGAGGTATCCGTAAGTAGGCTTCCCCTCTGGTTTTTCCGGTGTATGCGAGCGCCGGTGTTCCAGCGGGATGACGCAAAATCCGACAAGAATAACACTCTGTGGAGACACAGTATGCGCGTGCACGCTCAGCGGGCAGGTGCCCTTTTAGGCGGTCTGATGTTCCCCGCCTGGTCCATGGCGGACTGGACACTGAACATGACCCCCGGGGTGACCGGCACCAGTAACGATATTTTCAGCCTTCACATGACCATACTCTGGATCTGCGTCGTCATCGGCGTCGTGGTTTTCGGTGTCATGTTCTGGTCTATCTTCGCCCACCGAAAATCCCAGGGCGCCAAACCGGCGAATTTCCACGAGAACACCCTGGTCGAGATTCTCTGGACCATCATACCTTTTGCCATTCTGGTTGTTATGGCGATTCCTGCCACGGCGACTCTGGTCGACATGTACGACACCTCCGAATCGGAAGTGGACATCAAGGTCACCGGCTATCAGTGGAAGTGGCAATACGAATACATCAATGAAGATTTTGGCTATTTCTCGAATCTGTCTACGCCCCGTGATCAGATCGAGAATCGCCAGGCCAAAGGAGAGAACTACCTTCTCGAAGTGGATAACCCGCTGGTAATTCCTGTCGGGAAAAAGGTTCGCTTTTTGTTAACGGCCAACGATGTCATCCATTCCTGGTGGGTTCCGGATTTCGGCGTCAAGAAAGACGCCATCCCGGGCTTTATCAACGAGACCTGGACTCGGGTCGACAAGCCCGGCATCTATCGCGGCCAGTGTACCGAGCTTTGCGGCAAGGACCACGGCTTCATGCCGGTCGTTGTCGAGGCGGTGCCCGAGGAAGAATACAACGCCTGGGTCGCCGAGAAGAAAGAGGCCGCCGAGCGCGAGCGTCAGCTGACCCAGAAAGACTGGACCATGGCCGAGTTGATGGAACGGGGTGAGAAAGCCTATCAGACCGCCTGCGCCGCCTGTCACCAGCCGAACGGTCAGGGCGCGCCACCAGCCTTCCCGTCCCTGGTCGGAACCCAGGTCGTCACGGAAGACATGGCAGCCCATATCGACATTGTTGTGAATGGTGTCTCGGGAAGCGCCATGCAGGCTTTCGGCAATCAGCTGAGTGAAGTGGACCTGGCAGCCGTGATTACCTATGAGCGTAATGCCTGGGGTAACAACACCGGCGAAATGGTCACTCCGAAAGAAATATTTGATTACAAGAACCAGCAGTAATCATCGCCAGATAACAGATATCACCAGCCACAATAAATGGCGGTAACGGGGGTTTTCATGAGTGCGGTTGCAGATACCCACGCCCAGGATCATCATCACGGCCCGGCCAAAGGCATAAGCCGATGGCTGTTGACCACAAACCACAAGGATATCGGGTCCATGTACCTGATATTCAGTTTCACCATGTTCCTGCTCGGCGGGGCCATGGCAATGGTCATCCGGGCGGAGCTTTTCCAGCCGGGGCTGCAGATTGTCCAGCCGGAATTCTTTAACCAGATGACCACCATGCACGGCCTGATTATGGTGTTTGGTGCGGTCATGCCGGCGTTTGTCGGGCTCGCCAACTGGATGCTGCCGCTGATGATCGGGGCACCCGATATGGCATTGCCTCGGATGAATAACTGGAGCTTCTGGCTCCTTCCGTGCGCTTTCCTGATCCTGGTGTCCACTCTGTTCATGGAAGGGGGCGCGCCCAACTTCGGCTGGACCTTCTATGCTCCCCTTTCGACGACCTACGGGCCGCCGAGTACTACCTTCTTTATCTTCGCGGTGCACATAATGGGTGTCTCGTCGATCATGGGTGCGATTAATGTGATCGCGACGATCCTTAATATGCGGGCACCGGGCATGACCCTGATGAAAATGCCCCTGTTTGTCTGGACCTGGTTGATTACCGCGTTCCTGCTGATTGCAGTCATGCCGGTACTGGCCGGCGTCGTCACCATGATGCTGATGGATATCAACTTTGGCACCAGCTTCTTCGATGCTTCCGGCGGCGGTGATCCGGTGCTGTTCCAGCACGTGTTCTGGTTCTTCGGGCATCCCGAGGTTTACATTATGATCCTGCCGGCCTTCGGGGCGGTCTCACACATCATTCCTGCGTTCTCCCGCAAACCGCTGTTTGGCTATGCCTCCATGGTCTACGCGGTCGGTGCCATTGCCCTGCTCTCGTTTGTGGTCTGGGCGCACCACATGTTTACGGTGGGTATTCCCATTGTTGGCCAGCTGTTCTTCATGTACGCCACCATGCTCATCGCCGTGCCCACTGGGGTGAAGGTTTTCAACTGGGTGGCCACGATGTTCAGGGGCTCACTGACCTTCGAGGCGCCGATGCTGTTCTCTGTCGCCTTCGTCATCCTGTTCACTATCGGCGGGTTCTCCGGCCTTATGCTGGCTATTGCCCCGGCTGACTTCCAGTACCACGACACCTACTTCGTGGTTGCCCACTTCCACTACGTGCTGGTGCCCGGCGCGATCTTCGGTATCTTTGCCTCCGCCTACTTCTGGCTGCCCAAATGGACCGGCCACATGTATGACGAAACCCTGGCCAAGACCCACTTCTGGCTGTCCTTTGTCGGTATGAACCTGGCGTTCTTCCCGATGCACTTCCTGGGTCTGGCGGGCATGCCAAGACGGATTCCGGACTACGCCCTGCAGTTTGCCGATTTCAACATGGTTTCCAGTATCGGGGCGTTCATGTTCGGCGCGACGCAACTTCTGTTCCTGTTGATTGTGGTCAAGTGCGTCAAGGGTGGCAAAGAGGCTCCGGCCAAGCCCTGGGATGGTGCTGAAGGTCTCGAATGGACTGTGCCCTCACCGGCGCCATACCACACCTTCGCAACGCCGCCGGTAGTGAAGTAGGGGAGGCACTGGCCATGGCAGAACAACAGGCAAACAATGCCGGAGCCCGCAGGGGCAATGCTCGAGTGGTGGGCTGGTGCATGGCCGGCGTGGTCGGCATGTTTGCCTTTGGGTTTGCCATGGTGCCTCTGTACGACGTGTTCTGCGAAATTACCGGGATTAACGGTAAGACCGGGGGGCGGTACGAATCCACCGAGGTGGCAGAGGCGGACGTGACCCGAACGGTCAAGGTTCAGTTTCTCGCCTCCAACGGACCGGGGATGACCTGGAAATTCCGCCCGGTTGTGCGGTCGGTGGATGTTCACCCCGGTGAGCCGACCACGGTGAATTTCTATGCCGAAAACCCGACAAGTGAGCCAATGGTAGGCCAGGCGGTTCCGAGCCTCGCGCCTTCGGAGGGGACGCTGTATTTTCATAAGACCGAGTGCTTCTGCTTTAACCAACAGCCACTTGAAGCGGGTGAAAGTACTGAAATGCCTCTGATCTTTATCGTCGACAAGGACTTGCCGGCGCATATCACCAAACTTACTCTGTCTTACACGCTCTACGATCAGGGTAAACAGGTGTCGGCAGCACAAAACTCCCGGAAAGAAACAACAACAAACGACAACGGATAAGCCATCGGAGACTGTCATGGCGGATAACCAGACCTATTACGTTCCGGAACAGAGCAAGTGGCCTATTGTCGCCACGATTGGCCTTGGGGTAACCCTTTACGGGGTGGCCTCAATCATGGTGAATGGCAAACAGGGGGACAGCACAACCGGTGCCTGGATCATGTTCTGGATTGGTGCCCTGATTATGGCCTACATGCTGTTCGGGTGGTTTGGAGCCGTCATCAAAGAGAGTCGGGCGGGACTCTACAGTGATCAGATGGATCGCTCGTTCCGCTGGGGGATGAGTTGGTTCATTTTCTCAGAGGTGATGTTTTTCGCTGCGTTTTTCGGTGCTTTGTTCTACATCAGGGTGTTTGCGGTGCCTTGGCTTGGTGGAGAGGGTGACCGCGGTTCCTCGAACATGTTGTGGGAGGGCTTTCAGTCGACCTGGCCTCTTATCAACAATCCCAGCCCGGAAGCTTATCCTGGACCCAAGGAGGTTATCAGCGCCTGGGGCCTGCCTTTGATGAACACTATCTTGCTGGTGACGTCGTCATTTACGGTAACTGTGGCGCACCATGCATTGAAGGCAGGTAATCGGGCGAAAACCAAACTGTGGCTGGCTGCAACCATCGCTCTTGCCGTGGTCTTCATGTTTGTTCAGGGCTATGAATACCTCCATGCCTACCGTGATCTCGACCTGACCCTGCAATCCGGCATCTATGGCAGTACGTTCTTTATGTTGACTGGCTTCCACGGTGCCCATGTGATGCTTGGCACATTGATGCTCGCCATTATGCTGGTGCGAATCAGCAAGGGCCATTTCACGGCCGACAATCATTTTGGTTTCGAGGCGACCGCGTGGTATTGGCATTTTGTGGACGTGGTCTGGCTGGGCTTGTTCGTGTTCGTTTACATCATCTGATATGGGTAGTCAGGGAGTCGGATTAAGAGTCAGGCTCCCGTTCCACAGAGCAATCAGTACCACAGCCAGGAGCAGTATGCTGAGCGTCACCCGGACGGCCAGAGAGTTAACAACCCGATTGGTCTTGCCGCCGTCTTTAATGAGAAAAAACAGGCCACTGAAAAGGCTCACAACCACAGAAAGCATCAGGAAAACAATAAGCGCTTTGAGCATGGGACTTCCTGTTTTTATTGGTATGGTGAATGTACGGACCGGAAACGGTTCCGGACTCGCTGAGGTCACTATAGCAGAGCATGTCTGATTCGCAGGGCAAACACCGCCAATGGCAGTTTGACTGGCGGCTGCTGGTGTTCAGTGGGGTCTTCCTTCCGGTGTTGGTAAGCCTGGGTGTCTGGCAGCTGAACAGGGCCGCCGAAAAACAGCTTATGCTGGACCAATGGCAGGAGGAAGCTGAAAACCTGGCATGGCCAGACATGGTATCCGGCAATCTGACCAGCGGCCGGCCTGTGACATTGACCGGAATGTACGGGGGCAGAAACTGGCTTCTGGATAACCGGACTCGCGAGGGCGCACCCGGCTATGAAATTCTTACCGAGTTTCGCCCTCTTGACGGGCCACCGGTGCTGATCAATCGCGGTTGGGTTCAGGCGCCTCGTACACGTAACCAGCTCCCGGAAATAGCCACGCCAGAAGGCATTTTCACCCTGCAAGGGCGGATCAGCGATTACCCGGTGCCTCCGGTACTGGTGGATCAGCCGGCTGCAGACGGACAATGGCCTCGCCGAGTGCAAAGTCTTTCCGAGCAGGCCGCGCGGCAGGAGATCCCGGAACTTACGGGCAAAATCGTGCGACTTTCCGGAGAGCGCCAGCCCGGTGCATACCGTGCGGATTGGCAACCGGACCTGATGGGGCCGCAAACTCATTACGGATATGCCACGCAATGGTTTGCGCTGGCCGTGGCGCTGACTATATTGACTGTAGTGGCGAGTTACCGAAAGACAGGAGCCAATAATGACAATGACAATGGCTAACCGGATATCCGACCAGGAACAGAACGAAGGGCCAACCCCGGAGCAGGCCCGTCGAGGCCGCCGCACGGCGTTCCTGCTGTTCGCGTTGGGCTTTGGCCCGATGATTGTTGCAACTATCATGTTTTACACTGGCTGGCTGAATCCTGTCGGGCACACCAACAACGGTGTTCTGCTTCAACCGGTGGTGCCGGTATCGACGCTCAACGTCGAAACGGTCTCCGGTGTTCCGTTGGCTGAGCGCTTTGGGCCGGATAAAACCGACCCGGATTGGCTGATGGTTGTGGCTGCCGGCCAGTGCGGCAGCCAGTGCGAGGAGCTGCTCTATCTGGCCAGACAGGTCAACATAGCCCTTGGCAAGAACGCCAATCGCGTCTCCCGGGCGGCCGCATTGGGGAGTGTGCCTGACGATCTGCAGGGGCGGTGGGCTTCCGAATACAGCTCCATGGAACGTCTTGTGCCTGCGGCGGGATCCCAACCTACTTGGCCATCCGGTATCAATCCGGCAGTCGAGCCCCGCATCCTGCTGGTCGATCCCTTTGGGAACGTGATGATGCATTACGGCTCCGAACATACGGGAAAAGATATGCTGGAGGATCTCAAGCATCTGCTCAAACTGTCGCAGATCGGTTAATGGCCAGAGCGGAGAGTCAGCCTTGAATAAGTCGTTCCCTTCATCATCCCTGGCGGCCCAGAAGATGGCCAAATGGGCCACTTTCGCTGTTCTGTTGGCGGTTGTTGTCATCATGTTGGGTGCCTGGACCCGTCTTGTGCATGCCGGGTTGGGGTGTCCGGACTGGCCCGGATGCTATGGCTTCCTGACCGTACCCCAGAGCGAATCCAGCATTGCCATTGCGAATGCCCGTTTCCCGGATACGCCCGTGGACGTGCGAAAAGGCTGGCCCGAAATGATTCACCGCTATGCTGCCGGGATTCTGGGGCTTGTTGTTTTTGGTATGGCGGCCTATGCGGTTCGTAACCGGCGCCAGGGTGTTCCGGTAAAGTTGCCTTTGTTTATCGCCGGTTTCATCATTCTTCAGGGCGCTTTCGGCATGTGGACAGTGACCCTGAAACTGTGGCCCCAGGTGGTGGCGCTGCACCTGCTTGGCGGATTTACCACCCTGAGTCTGCTGGCGCTGCTGGCATTCAGGTTGCGACGTCAGGCCAGGCAGACGCAGGATCGGGAACCACCGCCATCAACTGCCCTGTCGGGTTTCCGGCCCTGGCTTTATGGCGGGCTCCTGTTAGTGGTGATGCAGATTGCCCTGGGGGCCTGGACAGCGGCCAACTACGCGGCCGTTGCCTGTACCGATCTGCCAACCTGCCAGGGACAGTGGTGGCCTGAGGGTATGGATTTCAAGCATGGTTTCGACGTAACCCAGCACGTGGGCCCCAACTATCTGGGAGGCCAGCTTACCGCGGACGGGCGGGTGGCGATCCATGTTACCCACAGGCTTGGTGCCGTGGTGGTACTGTTTTATTTCACGGCATTGCTGGCGTTGATGTGGCGGCGACGAGGGGAGTCCTGGCTCGACAACGCCATTAAGCTGGTGGCGGTTCTGCTAGGTGTCCAGATCCTGCTGGGTCTGGCCAATGTGATTTTCCATATTCCCCTGTCCATCGCCGTGGCCCATAACGCCATGGGCGCAGGACTCCTTCTTTCAGTCATTCACCTGATCTGGCGGCATCAGCTATTACTCGAACCACATAGCGTCCCGGCAACACACACAACAACAATGAATCAGGAGGTTACGGCATGAGCGAGCAAGTGGAAGCACTGCCGGCCCAGGCAATTGCGAGCGACTCCAGAACAACCATTTCCTGGCGTGACTATCTGGAGCTGACCAAGCCCAGGGTTGTCGCGCTGATGATCCTTACCTCTGTGATCGGCATGTTGCTGGCGGCGCCAGGCGTGCCCGGTTGGGGCGTGTTGGTCTGGGGCAATCTGGGTATTGCCCTGCTTGCCGGCGCGGCTGCGGTGGTCAACCATGTGGTAGACCAGAAAATTGACACCGTCATGGCTCGCACCCGCAAGCGCCCGGTGGCCACAGGCAAGATCTCACCTCTGGATGCGATCCTGTTCGCAACGATACTCGCGTGTGTTGGTATGGCCGTGCTGATGTGGCAGGTGAACCACCTCACTGCCTGGCTGACCCTCGCCTCCCTGGTGGGTTACGCCGGTGTCTATACCCTGTTCCTCAAGCGGGCTACGCCCCAGAACATCACCATCGGTGGCCTTGCCGGGGCCATGCCACCGCTGTTGGGCTGGACCGCTGTGACCGGCCAGGTTGAGGGCCACGCTCTGCTGCTGGTGCTGATCATTTTTGCCTGGACCCCGCCGCATTTCTGGGCTCTGGCTATCCATCGCAAGGAAGAGTACGCCAAGGCGGGCATTCCCATGCTGCCGGTCACCCATGGCAACAAGTTCACCGAGCTGCACATCCTGCTCTACACCCTGATGTTGCTGGCAGTCAGTCTGCTACCTTTTGTCACAGGCATGTCCGGCGGTATCTACCTGGTGGGCGCCCTGGCCCTTGGCCTGCGCTTTCTGCAGTATGCGGTAAGGCTGTTGAAGGGTGATGATCGGCGGGTGGCCCTGAATACCTTCAAGTATTCCATCACTTACCTCATGGCCCTGTTTGTGGTATTGCTTGTGGATCATTTTGTATTTTTCTAAGTCAGACATTGTGCTGACGCAGGCGGGGATGGCTTTCCGAAACACGCTGTAAATACGTCCGTGTACGCTCGGCTACGCCATCCCTGGCTCCGCACGGTTTCGGAAAGCCATCCCCGCCTGCTTATCTGATCAACGAAGTGGACCACGCATGAAAAGCTCAAGCTCTATTCGCCTTACCCTGTTCTGCCTTCTGCTAATCGTTGTTCTGATCTTTGGGCTGGTTGTTGGACGGCAGGTATTTCTGGTGGGTAACCAGGAACCGATTCCGGCGCCGGAGCTGACGGAGTTCAATACGTATGTCTATGATCAGCCTCGTCAATTGGCAGAGTTCACGCTGACGGATGAGAACGGTGAAACCGTCACCCGGGAGAGCCTGAGGGGGCGCTGGACCATCGCATTCGTAGGCTACACCAATTGCCCGGATATCTGCCCGGCGGCCATGGCCAATTTGCGCCAGACCGACAAGCTGCTGTCGAAGGAATTGCCCCAGCCTGACTATCTGCTGGTCAGCGCTGACCCGGAGCACGACACGCCGGAGAAACTCAAAGCCTACACGGACTTCTTCGGTGAAAATTTCCATGGTCTGACCGGAGATCTGGACACCCTGCGGGAACTGGCCAAAAGCCTGAACGCGGTGTTTGTCCATCGTGAGGTCGATGGTGAGCTGCTGGTGGATCACAGCGGCCATTTTGCGCTGCTGAACCCCGACGGCGAACTTGCCGCTGTGATCCAGCCGCCCCATAATCCGCACAACCTGGCCGAGGCCTTTGAGCGGATTTACCAGTGGGCAAAGGCCAATCGTGAACGGGTGAGCTCCTGACGCTTCAGAAACCCGGAATCCGATGCTCCCTATTGATGCCATTCTTCCAGACCTGAAAGCGGCCCTGGAACGCGCGACTACCTTACTTCTGCAGGCCCCGCCCGGTGCCGGTAAAACCACCCGTGTGCCTGTTGCCCTTCTGGATGCGCCCTGGCGCAGTGACGGCAAGATCCTGATGCTGGAGCCCCGTCGGCTTGCAGCTCGCTCTGCCGCCCGGTTCATGGCCCGGCAACTCAATGAACAGCCCGGCCAGACGGTAGGCTATCGCACAAGGCTGGATACCCGTGTGTCCGCGGCCACCCGGATCGAAGTCGTGACCGAAGGCATCCTGACCCGGCTGATCCAGGCGGATCCGATGCTGGAGGAGTACGCGGCGGTCATCTTTGATGAGTTCCATGAGCGCTCTCTGCAAGCGGATCTGGGCCTGGCCCTGGTGCGGGAATCGCAGCACGCGTTGCGGGAGGATCTGCGGTTGCTGGTGATGTCCGCAACTCTGGATACCGGGCCGATTGCGCAAGTGCTTGGAGACGTTCCCGTAATAACCAGTGAAGGACGTGCGTTTCCGGTCGATGTTCATTACCGGCCATTGCCGCGCAATGGCCGCATGGTGGATCAGGTTACCGCTGTGGTTCGGGAGGCATTGGCTGATCAAAGCGGATCACTGCTGGTGTTTCTGCCCGGTGTGGGTGAGATACGTCGGGTTGAGCAACAGCTCCGTGCAAACCTGCCGGACCGGGTGATGCTTGCTCCGCTATACGGCAATCTGAAATCGGAGCAGCAGGACCAGGCAATCTCGCCGTCTTCCGAAGGCCAGCGCAAGGTGGTGTTGGCTACGGCTATTGCCGAAACCAGCCTGACCATTGAAGGGGTTCGGGTTGTTATCGATTGCGGTCAGCAGCGTCGGGCCGTGTTTGATCCCAACAGTGGCATGACCCGCCTGGTCACTGGCCGGGTATCCAGGGCCTCTGCGGAACAGCGTAAAGGCCGGGCCGGCCGGATGGAGCCCGGGGTCTGTTATCGATTGTGGAGCGAATCGGAACAGTTCGGATTGGCCGATTACACGCCGCCCGAAATTCTGGAGGCCGATCTGGCACCCTTGGTGCTGGAATTGGCCCAGTGGGGCGCGCGGGAAGCCGATGCCGTCGCCTGGATTGATAAGCCCCCTGCCGCCCATTGGAGGCAGGCTGTGGCTCTCCTGCAGTGGCTCGATCTGCTCGATTCAGGCGGAGCTATTACGGACCACGGCAAAGCGGCCCGGGAGCTGGGCATACACCCGCGACTGGCGCATATGGTGCTGAAAGGCCGTTCTATAGGGCTTGGAGGCGCGGCTGCGGCCGTAGCCGCCCTGCTGGAAGAGCGCGATCTCCTGGGCTCCGGAGCTGGTGCGGACATGCACGAGCGGGTTCGGGTGTTCTTCGGGGAACGGCGGGATCGCACGCTGGATGTCGCTCGCCTGAAGGCTGTACGCCAGTCGGCACGGCGCCTTTCCGGGCCCGGGGCGACTGAGGCAACACCGCCCACGGAGGCCGAGATCGGCCGATTGCTTTCCCTGGCCTATCCGGACCGTATTGCCAGGCGGCGATCGGATAAGGCGGCAAGGTATCAGCTCAGTAATGGCAAAGGTGCGGTACTGAGAGAGGGTGATCCCCTGGCCCGGCACGAGTGGCTGGTGGCGGCCGAGTTGGATGGCCAGGCCCGCGAAGCCACGATTTACCTGGCCGCGCCGGTGGACATTCCGGACCTGGAACTCGACCTGGCTGACCACATACAGGAGATCGAAGAGGCGCTGTGGGACGATAGCCAGGGTAAAATTCTGGCGCGGCGTGCGCGAAAACTGGGTGAACTCGTGCTTGAGGAAAAGCCCCTCGGCCGGGTGGATCCGGAACTGGTCCGGCAGGGGCTGCTCAGTGCGATTCGGAAGAAGGGCCTGGAAAGCCTGCCCTGGAGTGATGGCAGTCGCCAGTGGCGTGCCCGAATGAGGTTGCTCGCCAGAACCTTCCCGGATTCCGGCTGGCCGGACACCGATGACGCGGCGTTACTGGATAATCTCGAGGTTTGGCTGGGCCCGTTTCTGGTCGGCATGACCCGATGGTCCGATCTGGCCCGGATAGACCTGCTGGCGGCCCTTAACAGCCTGATTGATTACCCGGCCCAGCAGCAGCTTCAGAGTCTGGCGCCAACACGCCTGACCATACCGACCGGCCAGCAGGTGAGTCTGGATTACACCGCCGACAATGGACCGGTTCTGGCGGCCAAGCTCCAGGCGCTGTTTGGCTGGAAAGAAACCCCTGCCGTTGCCGGTGGGCGGGTACCGGTGGTGCTTCATCTGTTGTCCCCCGCACAACGGCCTCTGGCGGTCACCGCGGATCTGGCCAGTTTCTGGCGTAACGCCTACCCCGAGGTGCGCAAGGACATGCATGGACGGTATCCCAAGCATCCCTGGCCGGAAGATCCGTTTACCGCCGAGGCTCAGCAGGGCACGAAAAAACGCCCAACTCGCTGATGCGTTTGCTGACCAGCGCGTGTGGCACCCGCTCAAAATAGATATTCCGTGGCGTTATCCACTCTCCCGCCGGTGCGTTGAGTTCTTCCGCGGGCACTTCCTCGAGTTCAACCGACCCGGGGTCGGCGTCGCTGTTCCGGAAGCTGTCGGCAAGAACCCAGAGGGGCTTCCCGGCCGCATGGGCCGCCAGAGCCAACAAGTGTGTACCGCCTGACCGGGAGTCCGCTTTCAGTGCGGCCAGAAGAGACTTTGCCCTCGCATCAAGTTCCTGCATTCCGCCCTCCGGTGCTTCTGTGCTGCTTCAAGGGTAGCACCTGTACGGTCTTTTCCTGATGTCCGGACGTGAAAATAGCACTTGCCTGAATGTCAGCCCTGTATAAAATACGCGCAACTCAACCCCGAGTGCGCAGTATCCATGCACCTTGTTTCCTTCGATATTTTCCGAACCCTGGGTTTTCCCGACACCACCGTCCTCAAGCCGGAGCAGTTTCTGCGCCATAAAGAACTGTTGCGGGAAGCGGATTGGGTCCTGTTCCCAGAATACTGGCAGTTAAATGCCCTGGTTCACGGTCTCAAGTGCCGGGTGTTTCCCAGCGAAGCCAGCTACCGCATCGGCCACGACAAGGTGGAGATGACCCGGGCATTCCAGGCGGTGGCCCCGGAGCACACGCCCTGGACGATGATTGAGGCCAACGGCCCGGTGGAACGTGACATGATCTGGGATGCCATGGTGCATCCGTTCGTGGCAAAGCTCCCCAAGGCCAGCATGGGCGAAGGCGTCTGGCTGATTGAATCCCGTGAGGACTGGCGCCGCTACTGCGAACGCACTGATGTGCTCTATGCTCAGGAATACCTGCCTCTGGACCGGGATGCACGAGTTGTTGTGGTTGGCGATCAGGTGCTGACGGCTTACTGGCGAACCCAGGCCGATCAGGGCTTCTACAACAATGTGGCCCAAGGTGGCCGCATCGACAACAGCCCGGTTCCCCCGGCGATGACGGCGCTGGCATTGCGGCTGGCCCGGGATCTGGGTGTTGATCACGCCGGCTTTGATATTGCGCTGGTGGATGGCCACCCTTACGTACTGGAATTCAACCGGCTGTTCGGAAACAAGGGATTGGGCCAGGGCACGGAGCTCCAGGAAGCGATTCTCGGCTATCTACGGGAACAGACTGAACCGGAAGACCCGGACGGGCCTACCGAACCACCACCGATATGGCCGGTGGCGGTCTGAGGGCTACGCGCGAACGTCGATCATAGTGCCGACGTTGTCAGACGGATTAGCGCCGGCGGTCGCTACTGCCGTTTCCGTTACGCCTTCAAGCAGCTGCAGGGCGCCCTGCTGGGCCATATCGAGGGAGGCTTTCAGGACAGAAAGCTGTGCCTGCTCCTGAACGCGTTGCTGATTCAGTTGAGTGCTGGCGGCGGCAATTGAGCTGATGTCCGACATATAAAAACCACTTGGCTCTGATCAAATAATGCTCAGTTTAACACGAGCGGAATAGCCCTCAACGCCCCTTTTCATTCGGTAACAAATTCCCTTCGTTTTATGGGTAAAAGTGCTCATATCCGGGCCCTCAAAAAAGCCCGATGATCGCGCTATCTAACGGGTGCTGCAGCGTTGCTGTAGTGCCTTTTTTTATGCCTGTTTGCCCTGTGGAGGGACACACCACCCATGACCGAAGCCGCTAACGCCAATATCGCCGATTACTACGAAGCCGACACGTTCAAGCGCATCAAGGACTTTGCCGACGGCAAGGAAACTCCGTTTGTGGTGATCGATACCGCAACGATTGACCGTCAGTACGACGAGCTGGTCGAGGGTTTCCCCTACGCCAAGGTTTACTACGCAGTGAAAGCCAACCCGGCTCCGCAAGTTCTGACCATGCTGCGCGACAAGGGTGCCTCTTTCGATATCGCGTCGGTGTACGAGCTGGAAAAGGTGATGGCCCTGGGTGTGACCGGTGAGCGGATCAGCTACGGCAATACCATCAAGAAGGCGAAGGACATTCGCACCTTCTACGAGAAAGGCGTTCGTATGTTTGCCACCGACTCGGAGGCAGACCTTCGCAACATCGCCAAGGCGGCCCCGGGCTCGAAAGTGTATGTGCGTATCCTGACCGAAGGTACCCTGACGGCAGACTGGCCGCTGTCCCGCAAGTTCGGCTGCCAGACCGACATGGCCATGGACCTGCTGATCCTTGCCCGTGACCTGGGCCTGGTGCCCTACGGCGTGTCGTTTCACGTCGGTTCCCAGCAGCGCGAGATTGGCGCCTGGGATGCGGCCCTGAGCAAGGTGAAGGTGATTTTCGAGCGTCTGAAGGAAGAAGACGGTATCGAGCTGAAGATGATCAACATGGGCGGTGGTTTCCCGGCCAACTACATCACTCGCACCAATGAGCTGAAGGTGTACGCGGAGGAGATTGCCCGCTTCCTGCACGAGGATTTTGGTGCGGAGCTGCCGGAGATCATCATCGAGCCGGGCCGATCGCTGATTTCCAACGCCGGTGTTCTGGTGAGCGAGGTGGTTCTGATTTCCCGGAAATCCCGTACTGCCCTGCATCGCTGGGTGTTTACCGATGTGGGCAAGTTTTCAGGCCTGATCGAGACGCTGGATGAGGCGATCAAGTTTCCGATCTGGACGGAAAAGGTGGGCGAGGGCGAGGACTGTGTGATTGCCGGGCCGACCTGTGACAGTGCCGATATCATGTATGAGCATCATAAGTATCCGTTGCCGTTGAATCTGGCGATCGGGGATCGGATGTACTGGCTGTCTACCGGAGCCTATACGACGACCTACAGTGCCATTGAGTTTAATGGGTTTCCTCCGTTGAAGGACTATTACATCTGACCCTGTTTTAGTTCGGAGTCTGGCCGTGGGGCGGGGAGTCTTTTCCTCTGGGAAAAACAACTCGCTTCGCTCAGACATTTTTTCCCGGCGGAAAAGACTCCCCGCCCCACGGCCTTCCGGCTGAATTAGTGGAGTCCGCGAGGGAAAATTGGTATTCAGAAAAGGATCAGCTTTCGGGCTGATCCTTTTTTCGTTCCAGGTTCAGGGTAAAGGCCAGGGGCAAGACCAGCAGGCCGTAGGTGATCATCAGCATCAGGGCGTGGCGGGCATCGCCGGTCCAGTCGGCGACGACACCGCCAAGCATGGGCACGCAAAAAGCGACGGTGTAACCGACCAGGAAGGTGCCGGCGGAGAGGCGGCCAGTTTCGGCGGAGGAGACCACCAGCGGGGGTATCGCTACGAGCAGGATCAGGAGCATGCCGGCGACCAGGCTCATGAGGGTGGCACTGACGATGGACCACCAGCCGGTAAGCATGACCGCGCCAATGGCGCCGAGCAGGCTGATGCTGGCCAGGGTGGCGATGGCGCCACGCCGGCCGACCCAGTAGCGCGCCATTTTCAGCATGATCAGGGAGGCGAAGACCTGGGCAAGGTTGTACCAGAATAGGGCGTCCGGCAGTTTGTCGAACTGGCCCTGATGCTGCAGCAGGTTGCCCATGTACGCGTTGAGGCCAAAAAACAGCGAGCCGGAGAGGCCGAGCAGTAGACCGATTCTCAGGGTCAAGGGGTTATGCCAGTCCGGTAGCCAGGCCACTTTTCGCACCGGTTTGGCCCGGTCACGTTTGGGCAGGAACAGGGCTGCGGCAACCAGCAGTGCCGGGAGTGACCAGGCCACCAGGGTGGCGCGCCAGCTGTTGTCTAGCAGGGGCATGAGCACAGGCAGCGTGATGCCGGCACCGATGAACTCTCCCATCAGCATGCCGTTCATGTAGATCGCCGAGCCTAACGCGAGGTGGTGGGGTTCCAGCCACCGGGGCAGCAGTGCCGGCAGTGACGGTTGCATCATGGAGACGCCGATGCCCATGACGGCACTCGCAATCATCAGGGTCAGGGTGTCGGGCATCAGGCCGCGCCCGGCGGAGCCGATCACCATGATCACCATGGCCAGAGCCAGGGTATTGCGGGGGCCAATCCGGGCAATGGCCAGTGAGCCGGGCATGGAGCCAATGGCCAGCATCAGGATGGGTAGGGTGGTCAGGGCGCCGGTGAGTGCCTGGGTCAATGCCAGTTCGTCGCTGATGAACGGCGCCAGGGGTGGTGCTACCAGCACCGGAATCCGAAGATAAACGCCGGCCAGCCAAAGCAACACCGCCACCGGCAGCAGCTTCGCTGGCGGTGGCGGTGAGGTTGCGGCCTGGTTTTCAGCCACGGTCAAAAGCAATCAGTCTTCGCTGGTGTCCGGCAGATAGGCACCGTCTTCGTCGTGGACTTCACGGCCGGTAACCGGTGGATTGAAGGCACAGATCAGTCTCATGTCTTCCGTGCCACCGTACAGGGTGTGCTGGTCATGCTTGTCGAGTGCGTACAGGGTTCCGTCGGTGATCTCGTGGGTTTCACCAGTGGCTTTGTCAAGGATCTTGCCGTTGCCGGCAACACAGTAGACCGCTTCCAGGTGATGCTTGTACCAGAGGTTCAACTCGGCCCCGGCAGGGATGATGGTCTCGTGGAAGGAAAAGCCCATGCCGTCTTTCTTGAGCAGCATGCGGCGGCTTGTCCACCCCGGGCCGGTGACTTCCCGCTCGGTACCGATAATGTCTTGCACTCGTACGATTTTCATGAGCATTCCTCATTGTGTGATGGAATAGCCTTTTAGTATAAACATCCCTTTCAGGTGCGGTTCAACCGCCAATCGTCGTAAACGGCCATGGCCTTTTCGATCGAAATGGCGAATCTTTCCCGCTGGCGGTCATCCAGGGGGCGCCTTTTCCGGCACTTGTCGTAGGCTTTCTGAATCTCCTGCCGGCTCGATTTTTCAAGTCGCTCGAGCCAGTGATGGTCTGCTGGCTCAAGGTCCAGCAGGTCGCGGCCAGCGTGATTTCGATGGGAGATATGCCACCAATGATCCACTGCCCGTCCCAATACAACATAGCCGAACTGGCTGTCCTGTACAGGTCCGAAGGTAGCCGTTTTCAATCCGTCCCGGAGCACGCCGATGTTCAGGGCCGGCAGGGCCAGCCGGTCTCCGTAAAAATAACTGCCGGCAGCACCGATCAAACCGCCCACCAGAGCACCGGTTCCAAGGGATGAGCCGAAAGTCAGCGCGTCGATTCCGGCGCCACTGACGGCGCCCGCGCCGAAGCCGGCGGTGGCCAGGTAGCGTTTGCTGACGGCCCAGGCTTTGCGGCTGTCTTCCGAGAAAAGATCATGTTCACTGTGCCACTCGAGTTCGGCTTCCTGGCGGCGGATGCGCTGGTGTTGGTACAGGTGCTCGATATCCACGCGCAGGGTCTGTTCACGCTTGCGCTGGTGGCGATACCAGTGCTCCCTCAGCTGTTTGGCCAGAGGGCCGTCGCTGGTTTCGGCTGCCTGGCCGGCGGTGAGGGTACGTTTCTCCTGGTAGGACATCATGTCCTCCAGCGCCCTGGCGATCAGTACTGCGGCCAGTTGCCGGCGCTGCTGGCGCTGGCCGGACAGGTAGTGGGTGGCCTGCTCCAGAGGCACTTCCCAGTCAGACTCCAGCTGTCCGAAAGCCCGTAGGAGGCTCAGATGTTGCTCAAAAGTAGCGCGAACAGCGTCGAAACGGCGAACAACCTGAAAGAACTGGCCCAACGCGGCCTGCCAGGTATCACTGTAGTCGTCGGCACCGATGCTGTTGATCAGGGCCAGGCTCGGGCGGCCAGTCCAGCGCAGGATGGTCATTTCTGCCTCGTGCTCTGCGCTGTAGGGCACCGAGCCGTCCACCACGTAGATGATCCCGGCGCCCTCAATCAGCGGTCTGAGAAGCTCACATTCATCGGTGAATCGGCCGTCCCCCTCATGCTGTGCCACAAAGGCTTTGACGGTGTCTGCATGATCCGAGGCGGAGACACTGTGGGCTTCCAGCCACTCCATTACCCGTCTCGGCCGCTGGAATCCGGGCGTGTCGACCAGAGTGTAGAGGATCTGGCCGTCCACCTTCAGCGGGTAAGCCTGATGCCTGCGCGTGGTGCCGGGTTCCAGGGCAATGGCAATGGCATCGTTCTGGGACAGGGTCGCCACTACGCTGGATTTACCTTTGTTCGGGTGTCCGACGACCGCAAACGTGGGTATCTGAGTCATGACCCGTCCCCTATGGCTGTGTAGGGATCCCGCATCAGGAGCGGGGGCAGAGACACCTGGACGAACTCGCTGCCCACCCTTTCGGCAAATCGCAGCCAGGGCTGGATCTGGTGGGCATCGGGTTTCTGATTGCTGTCCGTGGCCAGTGGCACCAGCGCGACCCTGGCGTCGTCGGGCCAGATGTCCCGGGCGGCCGCCAGGAAGTCCTGAAGCTCGCCGGTAGGGGGTTGCCAGCAGCGAACCAGCAGGATGACTGCCTTGGCGCGGTTTTTCAGATGCTCGGCGATCCGGTGCAGGGCCTGATCATCGTCCGAAAGGCTGGCGCTGCCGCCGGCCTCAAGCACGAGCTGCTTGCCTGACCGAAGCGACTCAGGTAATTCCGGTTCACCGGCGCCGGCCCAACACAACAGAATGTCGCTGTCGGGCAGTGGTAGCAGGTTGCCTCGAGTGTCGGTGTCCGGCAGATCGTCGGCATCATGATGGCTGTTGCCAGTGTCCAGGGCGGGTGTTTCCATGCGATACAGCAGGGCGTGCATGGCCGGATGGCTGGTGAGCAGGCGCCGGGCTTTTTGCCGGGCCTGCACGGACGCACAAGCCCAGAGAATTACCCTTGGCAGAAGAACCCAGGTCGACCACATCATGGCCACAAACGGCCACCAAAGGCCCCAGAGGGCCGGGTCAGGACTTGCCGTTGGGTCACCGGCCCGGAAAAAACGCGTTGCCTCGACCAGCGCTAGATCCGGGGCCGCGGCAGGCCAGAGCCAGGCCCAGGGCATCGCAATGGCATTTACCAATCCGTGATAGCTGGTGGCGGCAGTATCCAGCGTGGTGCTCCAGCCGAAGGCGAGGTCCTGCAAGACGACCATGGCCAGCAAGGTAAACAGCCCTGCGATGGCGAACGCAATGCCGCCCAGGTGAGCTGCTCTGGCCATCAGGACAGGCTGAAGCCTGGTGAAGGCGCCATCTCCCGGGTTGACCCCCAACCGGTGCGCCAACCAGCGCCAGGGCTGCCATCCGGCCATGGCTTGCACGGTGGTGAACAGGGCAAATATCAGGTGCAGCAACACGAACGCCAGGAAAACCGTTATGTTGATGCGCTGGCCGCCGTCATAGACCAGCAGCCCGGCCATCGCCAGCGTGCCCGCGACCGCGCCTGACACTGCAAAACCACCGTTGATCCGGCGCCACGATGCCAGCGTCCGATTCGCGGATGTCGGGGTTGTCCGGGGACCGCTGAGGCGGTTCAGGTGGGCGAGCCAGCGGGCCGCGTTCGGGGTCTCGCCCTGCTTTTGGCAGACGAGAGCGAACTTGCGGTCCCGTCGATGCAGGAAGGTAGGCGGCTGTGATCTGTCCCGTTGCGCCTGGCTGTCAAACTCCAGCAACAATCGGAGTGGGTTGTCGGTCATTCACGGTTCCGGTGTCGAATTCGGGCTGTCGGGCCCCGTCGGGCTTTAGTGCTAGGATATAGGGATACCCGCACCTGATACCAGACAACGAGAGTCCATGCCCCACCATCTGATGAACCTGCGCCATGTACCCGATGACGAGGCCGAGGAAATCCGGGCCCTGTTTGATTCCCATGAGGTAGCCTATTACGAGACGCCACCAAGCCGCTGGGGCATCAGCATGGGCGGTTTCTGGGTGCACGACGACGATGAGGCGGCCAGGGCCAGGGCGCTGCTGGATGAGTATCAAAGGCAACGCTATGAAACCCAGCGACAGGCCTACGAGGAGCATCTGGCCCGGGGAGAATCCGGCGGTTTCTGGTTCATGCTCAGGCAAAGGCCAGTCCGGACTCTGGCGGCCTGCATTGCCATTCTGGTAATCATGGGCCTGAGCCTGCTGCCGTTTATCCGGATCGGATAGCGACCCGGCAATCAGTTACCTTTCTCTCGGTCGAGGAATGCAATTGCCTCGTCAACCGCATCGCCGGCTGTGAGAAAGCTGGTGACATGTCCTCGCAGATGCATTTCATAGAGTTCGCTGTATACCTGATGACTTGCGAGAGCGTCCCGGAAACGTTCGGCCTGGCTGAAGGGCACAAGCATGTCCACGGCGCCGTGAAACAGGAAAAAGGGCGGTGCGTTGGCCGTCACGTGACTGATCGGTGAGGCACTGCGATAGGTGTCCGGCATCTCCTGCTGCTCGCCACCGAGGAACTGTCGGATCAGCTTGCCTGAACCGAACGCCATGAGGTCAGACGGCAAGCCGCCGGCGACAACAGCGTGCAGCCGGGACTCCGGCCCGCCGTAGGGCTGGTTCAGCTCGCTGTCGGAGCTTGCCACCAGGGCCAGCAGGGCAATCAGATGGGCGCCGGATGAAAACCCGAAACCGCTGACTTGCTTGTGGTCGAGGCGGTATTTGTCGGCATGCTCGTTCAACCACTGTCGGGCGAGCTGGAGATCATGCAGCTGCGCCGGGAAGGTGTATTCCGGTGCAAACCGGTAGTCGATGTTCAGCACCGCGAAACCGTGGCTGGCCACTTCTTCCGCGATCCAGGCCATGTCTTCACGGGACCGTCGTTGCCAGCCACCCCCGTGAACCATCAGGACCACCGGATGGCGATGCTCTGAGGCCCTGTTCTCGGGCAGGTAAAGGTCGGCGAACAGTCGTTGTGGCCAGTTATCGGGGGAGAACTGTAAATTGCGCTCTAACTGAAAGGATTGTTCTCCCGGCAAGGCCGCGTTCTCTGGTCCATTGTGGTGGGTCGCACATCCGGCCAGCAACAGCAGGCTGCCAATCACGCCGACCAACCCACCCCGTCTGCCCCCTGTTCGGTAACCGGGCACTGGGCTCTCCTTTTTCAAGCGAATTGAGGTTTCACACCAAAGTTACGATGGACTGATATTGATGGATGCCGGAATGAGTGTGATACACGCCGGCCCGTTGCGGGGCCGGCTTCGTTTGCCCCCGGTCCGGGGGCCCCATATACTTCCGTCACTGCACCCGGTCTGTCGGGTGCGAGGGTTATCCAGATGAATGACATTCGACCCGTTGGTGCGCGGTACATGACACAGCTGTTTTCTGACAACAATAAAAGTGGCCTGACCAGAGACCTGATCGAAGCCCTGTTTCCCATGTTCGAGGAAGCCAGCGCCGGTGCCATCGCCGTGGACTGCGATGCACGGATTACCTGGATTAACAGCAGCTATTCCTATCTTCTTGGCCTGGGCGATCCGTCCACAATCATCGGTAAACCGGTGCGCCAGCTGATCCCTCACACCCGAATGCCCGAAGTGGTTGAAACCGGTAAACCCCTGCTGCTGGACATCATGGAGCACAACCAGCAACAGTTGGTGGTAACGCGCTTGCCGTACTACGACGACAACGGAAAAATCGTCGGTGCTGTGGCCTTTGTACTTTACGACGACCTTCAGCCCCTGACGCCATTGGTGTCGAAATACCGGCGGCTCCACCAGGATCTGGCGGCCGCGCGCAAGGCGTTGGCGAAAAAAGCACGAGGTACTCGCTACAGCCTCGGTGATTTCGTTGGTGCCAGCCCGGCAGCGCTGGAGGTCAAGCGTCGTGCGCGTTTGGCGGCCGGTCGCGACATGCCGGTGCTATTGCTTGGTGAGACAGGCACCGGCAAGGAAGTGCTCGCCCAGGCGATTCATACGGTCTCGGGACGTGCGGAGAAACCGTTCGTGGGAGTGAACGTGGCCGCCATTCCGGACAACCTCCTTGAGGCCGAGTTCTTTGGCGTCGCACCCGGCGCCTACACCGGTGCCGATCGCCGCACCCGGGAAGGCAAGTTTCAGCTGGCTAACGGTGGCACCCTGTTTCTCGACGAAGTCGGTGACATGCCGTTGCCGCTTCAGGCCAAGCTGCTGCGGGCCTTGCAAGAGGGAGAGATTGAACCGCTGGGCTCCAACAAGGTGGTTTCGGTGGATGTTCGGGTTATTGCCGCCACCAGCAGAAATCTTGAGGTCATGATCTCCGAAGGTACTTTCCGCTCGGATCTTTATTACCGCCTCAATGTATTGGAAATTCCCATCCCGCCTCTGAGGGATCGCCTGGCCGATCTTGGTGTGCTCTGCGAAGCGCTTCTTGAAGAGATCTGCGAGGGTCTGGAGTTGCGTGGAGAAATCACGGATGCGGGCGTGTCGGCCCTGGGTAGTTATGACTGGCCGGGCAACATCCGCGAGTTGCGCAACGTGCTCGAGCGGGCAATGACCATGGGCGAGGAAGGTGGCTTGCTTGATGCCGATGCGATTTTCAAGGTATTGCCTCGCGGAGGGAGCCGTCCTGTGTCTTCGCTCGCACCGCAACTGGTTAGACCGTTGTCCCAGACTCTTGCTGAGGCAGAAGCCCAGGCCATCGAAGAGGCTCTGGTGGCTAGCCGTGGCAACCGAACCCGAGCTGCCAAGCTGTTGGGTATATCTCGATCTGTTCTGTACGAGAAATTGGCCAAGTTGTCCTGAAATCCGGACGACTGTCTGCTCATCCGTACAATCCCTTACGACTGACGTCTAATGATGTCCTAAATTCCGGACACTTTTCTCCGTGCCGGCCCCGGCCGTATTTTATAACTAACTGAATTATATGCATAAAATTAAGATGGCATAGTGTCTGCTATATCCGAGGCGCAGGACGTCAGAACAATGCACAGAACAAGACTGGCGCTAACTGTTGGACCCCAAACATCACCCTGTCCGTCTGTTCCTGCATTCTCTGACTATACTCAGTTCAGGCCTTTTTGGTTGAAAGCCGCCAGGCCAGACAAAACAACAAAGTTAGGAGACTTGCCAATGAAACTTCTCAAGGCTCTCACCGGTGTGGCCGGTGCGATCGCTCTTACCACGGGCTCCGCGTTCGCAGACGATCTGCGCTGGAAAATGCCCGTAGCCTTCGCAACCAACCTTCCTGGCCTCGGTTCTCCCGCTGCCTGGGTTGCAGACAACCTCACTACCGCTTCTGATGGCAGCATCCAGGTCCGTGTTTATGAGCCCGGCAAGCTGGTTCCGCCGTTCGATATCCTGCAGTCTGTTTCAGACGGCAAGGTTTCCGCCGGGTACACCTGGATCGGTTACGACCAGGGTAAAGTGCCTGCCATTCCCCTGTTTGCCGCTGTTCCCTTCGGCATGAAGCCCCCTGCCTACATTGGCTGGTATTACTTCGGTGGCGGCCATGAGATGCTGCAGGAAACCTATGCCAACAAGGGATTCAACGTTCACGCACAGCTGTGCGGCATCATTGGGCCCGAAACAGCAGGCTGGTACTCCGAGCCCATCGAAACACTGGAAGACTACAAAGGCCTGAAGATCCGCTTCGCCGGCCTCGGTGGTAAGGTTCTCGAGAAACTGGGCGCCTCTGTCACCATGATGCCCGGCGGCGAGCTCTACCAGGCGCTGGAAAAGGGCACCATCGATGCCACCGAATTCTCCATGCCCGCCATCGACCAGATCCTCGGCTTTAACCAAGTGGTCAAGTACAACCTGTTCCCGGGCTGGCACCAGCAGTTCACAGCCCAGTACATGCTGATCAACAAGGACGAGTGGGCACGTGCCACCGAAGCCCAGAAGGCGCTGGTTGAGGCTTCCTGCACCGCGGCAACCACCCGTGGTCTGGCCGAGGGTGAGTACAAGAACGGCAAGGTTCTGGCCGAGTTCCAGGACAAGGGCGTTCAGGCCGACCAGATTCCCCGCGAGGTTCTGCTCAAGCTGAGGGAAGTAACCGAGGAAGTTCTTGAAGAAGAAGCCTCCAAGGATGCCGACTTCAAGCGTGTCTATGAAAGCCAGCAGGAGTTCATGGAATCCTACAAGATCTGGGATACCCGCGCTTATGTGCCGGCGGACCTCTAAGGTTCGGGGCTGACTCTGAGCACCGGGCGCAATTCCGGTGCTCGTCGATTTAGTCTGGATGGCCCTGCGGGGCCATCCTCGTTTCACGGCAGGCTTTCTGAACGAGGAACTGTTGTATGACAGTGTCTGATAAAGGCTCACCACCCGATGTGCATGCATCGGCGTCGGACGCCGGTCAATTTATTCATCATCACACCGAGTTTCCAACCACCTGGCTAAGCCGGGCTTTGGACGCCGTGATTTCTGCAATAGGCAAGAGCGCTTCCTGGCTCTGGATTGTGGTCACGGGCGTGATTATCTACGCAGTGGTGGGGCGCTATGCCTTTGGCATGGGGTCGGTCACCCTGGAGGAAGTTCAATGGCATCTGGCCGGGGCGGGCTGGTTGTTGGGGCTAGGCTATACCCTGGTAACCGATGACCATGTCAGGGTGGATGTGATCCATGAGCGCCTGTCGCTCAAAGGCCAGGCCTGGGTTGAACTGTTTGGTCTGGTGTTTCTCTTATTGCCGTTCTTGGTGTTGGCGGTGTACGAAATGATTCCCTATGCCTTGAGCTCCTGGCAACAGGGCGAGACCAGCCAGGCACCGGCGGGCCTGCCTTACCGCTGGATTCTCAAGGGCGTTCTGGCGCTGTCGTTTGGGCTGCTGATCGTCGCGGCCCTGTCCCGTCTGCTGAAAGTGACCGCTTTGCTTTTCGGCTTTCCGAAGCCAATCCGGATCCAGTCCGGTGAGACCAAGAAAGAGGATGCGTCCTGATGGAGCTTGAAACCCTATTTGTCATCGGCATGTTCCTCACCTTCGGGACGCTGTTGATGACCGGCTATCCGGTTGCGTGGGTACTGGGCGGCACCGCGGTTATCTGGACCGTTGTTGGTGTCGTCGCCGTTGAGAATTTTGGAGCCAATCTGTGGTTCGATTATCAATCTTCCATGGGGCTTGTGCCCGAGCGAATCTGGAAGGTGGTCAGTAGCGAAACCCTTGTGGCACTGCCCATGTTTATATTCATGGGCATCATGCTTGATCAGTCCGGCGTTGCCGAGCGACTGATGAACAGCATGGTCAAATTGTTTGGAGCCGTTCGCGGCGGCTATGCGGTGACCGTCATCGTTATTGGCGTTCTGTTGGCCGCGACCACCGGTATCATCGGGGCGTCCGTAGTGCTCCTCGGCATGTTGTCCCTGCCGGTAATGATGGAGAACAAGTACGACAAGGGCTTTGCGGTGGGTACGGCATGTGCCACCGGGACCCTGGGTATTCTGATTCCGCCCTCCATTATGCTGGTTCTGATGGCCGACCGCCTGGCGGTTCCCGAGGCATCAGTTGGTGACCTGTTCATGGGCGCCTTCTTCCCCGGCCTTATGCTGGGTGCCATGTACGTCGCCTACGCGATTATCCGTCCGATGCTGCAGCCGAACATTGCGCCGGTGCCGGAAGGTACCGAAAAAGTAAGCTGGGCCATCGTCTGGGAAGTGGCAAAAGCCGTAGTGCCAACCGCCGCGTTGATTCTGGGCGTATTGGGTTCCATTTTTGCCGGCATAGCGACTCCAACGGAGGCTTCCGGTGTGGGCGCCCTGGGTGCTCTTCTGCTGGCACTGATGTCTGGCCGATTGAACCTGAACGTGCTGAACTCATCCATGCAGCAGACGACGCGCACGGCCGCGTTCATCTTTGCCATCTTCCTGGGTGCCACCGCGTTCTCCGTGGTCCTGCGGGGTCTGGGCGGCGACCAGGTGATCGAAGACGCACTGTTGGGTCTGCCGTTCGGTCCTTATGGCGTGATTCTGACCATTCTGTTCGGTGTATTCCTGCTCGGCTTCTTCCTGGACTGGGTGGAAATCACCCTGATCATCCTGCCGCTGGTTGCCCCGGTTGTGCAAAGCCTCGGCTTTGATCTGGTCTGGTTTACCATCCTGTTTGCCATGTGCCTGCAGACCTCTTTCCTGACGCCACCGGTCGGATTCGCGCTGTTCTATATCAAGGGTGTAGCGCCGCCGGAGATCGCCGTTACCGACATCTACCGTGGCGTTATACCGTTCATCATTATTCAGCTGGTAGCGCTGGCTATTGTGTTCGTGGTACCGGAAATCGCGACCTGGCTGCCCAGCGTGGCTTACGACTAAGGAGAAAATAACCATGCGTCTGGAAAACCGGATTGCTTTGATTACCGGTGCCGGTCGCGGCATCGGCCGGGCCATTGCCGAGGCCTACGGCCGCGAAGGCGCCAAGGTCGCTGTGGCTGACCTGACACTCGAGGCGGCACAGGACACCGTAGCTGTCATCGAGCAGGCCGGCGGCACGGCCATCGCCCTTGAAATGGATGTGACTGATGAAGGCGCAGTTGACGTAAACGTTAACTTTGTGGTTAAACAGTGGGGTGGTCTGGACATCGCCATTGCGAACGCCGGCATCCAGCACATTGATCCGGTGCACAAGCTGGCTTATTCCGATTGGCGCAAAGTTATGAATGTGCATCTTGATGGCGCTTTCCTGGTGACTCGCGCGGCACTCAAGCACATGTACGAGAGCGGCGGTGGCACCATGCTCTACATGGGTTCGGTGCATTCTCTGGAGGCTTCTCCCCTGAAAGCCCCTTATGTGGCGGCCAAGCACGGCATGCTGGGGCTGTGTCGGGCGGTGGCGAAGGAAGGTGCGGAACACGGGGTGCGGAGCAACATCATCTGCCCCGGGTTTGTGCGCACACCCCTGGTGGACAAGCAGATTCCGGAACAGGCCAAGGAGCTGGGCATTTCCGAAGAGGAAGTGATCAGCAAAGTTATGCTCAAAAACACTGTGGATGGGGAATTCACCACCCTGGAAGACGTGGCAGAGTTGGCCGTTCATCTGGCTGCATTCCCCTCTGCGGCTTTGACTGGCCAGTCCATCGTGGTCAGTCACGGCTGGCATATGCAGTAACATTCAGGAGATATGGATGAGCAATGAAGAACAATCACCGGTAGTCTGGTCTCCGTCGGAAGACACCCTGGCCAATTCCCGTATGGGCCAGTTCAGGACATGGCTTGAGCAGCTGGGCTTCGGCCCGTTTGCTGATTACCACGCTCTGCACCAGTGGTCCATTGATGAGCTGGAAACCTTCTGGCAAAAAGTCTGGGATTACTGTGGTCTTGTCTGCGATACACCGGCTGAAAAAGTACTGGGCAAGCATGAAATGCCGGGCGCCGAATGGTTCCCCGGGATGAAGCTGAACTTTGCCGCCAACCTGCTGAGGCTCGCAGATGGTGAGCACCACGACCGCGAAGCGGTCGTTGCGTACTGCGAAACCCGTCCGGTGCTGCGTCGCACCTATGCCGAACTGAAAGCCGATGCAGGTGCCCTGGAAGCCTTCCTGCGCAGCAAAGGCATCAAACAGGGTGACCGGGTAGCCGGTGTAGTTACCAACGGCTATGAAGCCCTGGTGGGGATGCTGGCCGCTACAAGTCTTGGGGCCATCTGGAGTTCTGCGTCACCGGATTTCGGCATCGGCGCGATTCTTGACCGCTTTGGCCAGATCGAACCTTCGGCTCTGATCGTCGTGAACGGGTACGGTTACGGCGGCAAAGTGTTTGCGCGCCAGCAGGATTTTGCCGAGCTCATTGCCGGCCTGCCAACGCTCAAGGCGGTTGTCAGTGTCCAGCAACTGCCAGACGAGGCTCCGATTTCCGGCGATCTGGTGACTACCTGGGAAAACGCCCTCGCCGCTGGCGAAGGAACGGCACCTTCCTTTACGCCTCTGCCGCCGAAACATCCGGTGTATATTCTGTATTCCTCCGGCACCACGGGCAAACCCAAGTGCATCGTGCACGGCAATGCTGGCCTGCTGGTCAATCATGCCAAGGAGCTGATGCTGCACGGCGACGTTGGCCCTGATGACCGGTTCCTGTACTTCACCACCTGTGGCTGGATGATGTGGAACTGGCAGGCCTCCGCCCTGATGACCGGCGCCGCTGTGATCACCGTTGATGGCTCTCCGGGTTACCCGAGCCTGAACTTCCTGTGGGACACCGTGGCGGAAGAGAAGGTCACCCACTTCGGAACCAGCGCCCGGTTCATTGCCGGCTGCCGCAAAGGCGAACTCAAGCCCGCAAAAACCCTGGATCAGAGCAAGCTGCGAGTGGTGTTTTCCACCGGCTCACCACTGTTGCCGGAAGACTATGACTGGGTCTACAGCGATGGCGCCCCCGACGCCCTGCTTGGCTCCATTGCCGGTGGCACGGACATCTGCGGCTGCTTCGTGGGTTCAACGCCGCTGCTGCCTGTTCGCCGCGGCGAAATCCAGTGCCGTTTCCTGGGTGTCGACGCGGTTGCCTACGGCGACGATGGCCAGCCGGTCAGTGAAGGTCGTGGCGAACTGGTCTGCCGCCAGCCGCTGCCATCCATGCCCGTCAGCTTCTGGCAGGATCCGGACGGCGAGCGCTACCGCGACGCCTACTTCAACACCTTCCCGGGCGTATGGGCCCACGGTGATTTCATCGAGTTCACCGAACACGGCGGCGCTATCATCTATGGTCGCTCTGACGCCACCCTGAACCCGGGCGGCGTTCGAATCGGTACCGCGGAAATCTACCGCCAGGTCGAAACCGTGGCCGAGGTCAAAGACAGCCTCGTCGTCGGCCGCCAGATCGACGGCGACGTGGAAGTGGTTCTGTTGGTGGTTCCGGCCGACGGCCAGGAAATCACCGACGACCTGCTGAAACAGCTCAAGAGCCGAATCCGCGAAGGCGCCAGCCCACGGCACGTGCCCAAGCACATTGTGGAGGTGAACGACATTCCTTACACCCGCAGTGGCAAGAAGGTTGAACTGGCGGTGGCCCGGTTAATCAACGGCTCGAAAAAGGCCGACAACCGGGATGCCCTGGGCAACCCCGAGGCCCTGGACCATATTCGGGAGCGGTTGTCTGCGGTCGGGTTGTTGCCGGAATAAGGCCGGTTTTGTTGACAATAAGTCGCTGAAAACGGGCGAGATTCTTGCTGTAGAACTCGCCTGAACAGCCCAACAGCGGGGCGGGTGGCGCCTCCCAAAACTGTGCGGAGCCATGAATGGCGGAGCCCAAGCGCCACAGGGATGTGCCGCAAGGAGCGTGTTTTGGGAGGCGCCACCCGCCCTGCGTCCACTCCAAGGTCGATGTTAGAAAGTTTCGTAAATTCCCGCCATTTCATCGTCTTGTAACCGAAGATCAGGCATTTTTAGTCCGTTCTTATACTAAGATCGTAACCAAAATTAACGAAAAAATGGTATCTTAGTAGCCCTATCAAAAGTTCCTAATCAGTCATTGCTCAGGTCGGACGTTCAAAAGACGCCTGACCCCGCCATGACCGTCCTGAACCCACCCATTAGCCTGAGGACGAAAATGACATCATCCAAAGCCAAGATTGTCTACACACTGACCGACGAGGCACCAGCCCTCGCAACACGGTCGCTTCTTCCCATCCTGGAAACCTACGCCAAGCCGGCTGGTATTGAATTCGAAACCAGCGACATCTCTCTCGCGGCGCGTATTCTGGCGAACTTCCCGGATTATCTGGAGGAAGATCAGCGGGTTCCGGATGCCCTGGCCGAACTGGGTGAATACACCAAGGACCCAGATGCGAACATCATTAAACTGCCTAACATCTCAGCGTCTATTCCGCAGCTACGGGCGGCTATCACAGAGCTGAACGAGCAGGGATACAAGCTTCCCGAATACAAAGAGAATCCTGAGACAGACGAAGAGAAAGAAATCCAGTCCCGTTACGCCAAGGCTCTGGGCAGTGCCGTTAACCCGGTGCTCCGTGAAGGCAACTCCGATCGTCGCGCCCCGGCTGCGGTAAAAGCGTTTGCCCGGAAATACCCGCACACCATGGGTGAATGGAGCCCGGCATCGCGTACCCACGTGGCCCACATGCGTGGCGGCGACTTCTACTCCAGTGAGCAGTCCGTAACTCTCGACAAGGCGACCAAAGCCAACATCGTGTTCGAGAACAAGCAGGGTAAGCAGACGGTTCTGAAATCCGACCTGCCGCTGCAGGAAGGCGAAGTTCTGGACGGCATGTTCATGAGCAAGAAGGCGCTGGTGAAGTTCTTCGAGGACGCCATTGCCGATTGTGAAAACACCGGTGTCATGTTCTCCCTGCATGTGAAAGCCACCATGATGAAAATCTCCCACCCGATCGTGTTCGGTCACGCGGTGAAGGTTTTCTACAAGGATCTGTTCGACAAGTACGGTGAGCTGTTCGACGAGATCGGCGTGAACCCGAACAACGGTCTGTCCAGCGTGGTCGAGAAGATCAAGCAACTGCCGGAATCCAAGCAGGAGCAAATCCAGGAAGACCTGCACGCCTGTTACGAGCACCGTCCGGAAATCGCCATGGTCGATTCCGTCAAGGGCATCACCAACCTTCATGTTCCGAGCGACGTCATTGTTGATGCCTCCATGCCGGCGATGATCCGTAACTCCGGCAAGATGTGGGCCCGTGACAACAAGCTCAAGGACACCAAGGCGGTTATGCCCGAGTCCACCTACGCCACCATCTACCAGGAAGTGATCAACTTCTGTAAGACCCACGGTGCCTTCGATCCCACCACCATGGGGACCGTACCGAACGTTGGTCTGATGGCGCAGAAAGCCGAAGAGTACGGCTCCCACGACAAGACCTTTGAAATCAAGGAAGAGGGTGTTGTTCGCGTTGTTGCCGAAGACGGCACCGTGCTGACCGAGCACAACGTCGAGAAAGGCGACATCTGGCGCGCATGCCAGACCAAGGACCTGCCTATCCGTGACTGGGTCAAGCTGGCGGTCAACCGTGCCCGTGCCACCGGCATGCCGGCGGTGTTCTGGCTGGACGACGAGCGCGCCCACGACGCCCAGCTGATCAAAAAGGTGAACACCTACCTGAAGGATCACGATACTGAGGGTCTGGATATCCGTATCATGTCTCCGGTTCGCGCGATTCGCTGGACGATGGAGCGCCTGATTCGCGGCCTCGACACCATCTCCGTGACCGGTAACGTACTGCGTGACTACCTCACCGACCTGTTCCCGATCCTCGAGCTGGGTACCAGTGCCAAGATGCTGTCCATCGTTCCGCTGCTCAACGGCGGTGGCCTGTACGAGACCGGTGCCGGCGGTTCCGCGCCCAAGCACGTGCAGCAGCTGATCCAGGAAAACCACCTGCGCTGGGACTCCCTGGGTGAGTTCCTGGCCACTGCGGTCTCCCTGGACGAGCTGGGCGAGAAGCAGAACAACGAGCGTGCACGTCTGCTGGGTCAGACCCTGGACAAGGCCACTGAGCGTCTGCTGGAAAACAACCAGTCTCCGTCCCGGGTTACCGGCGAGCTCGACAACCGTGGTTCCCACTTCCACCTCGCCCGTTACTGGGCAGAAGAGCTGGCCAATCAGGACAGCGACAAGGAGCTGAAGGAGTTCTTCACCAAGCTGTCTGCACAGCTGGAAGAGAACAAGGACAAGATCCTGGAAGAGATGACGGTGGTTCAGGGCAACCCGGCGGATATCGGTGGCTACTACCACCCGCCGATGGAGAAGGTCTGCGAAGTGATGCAGCCGAGCGCCACGCTGAACCGGATTCTCGAAGAAGCTCGTGCATCCGTGAAGTAAGTCAGCCTGTGAGCATCCGGTTTAACAGCCGGATGCCCTAAAAAAACCGGACAACCCTGGCGGGTTCTCCGGTTTTTTGTGCCGGCCTCAGTCGTCGTCGGCGGGCTCCTCGTAACCTCTCCCGGTTTCGCCGGCGCGCTTGAGGTTGTACATCGTGATGGGTGGGCCAATCAGCTCGAAGAAAACGGTGGACCCGATGATCAGAGGCAGAATAAAGGCGACCTCCGGCAGCCGGTCTGTGGCCACCAGTGCCAGGCCCATGGCCACGCCGGCCTGGGGCAGAAGGCAGGCACCGTTGCGCAGTTTTACCGCGTGTCTCGAATGGGCAAGCTGACCACCCATGGCGCCACCGAGTATCCTTCCGGCGATCCGTGCGGTCACGTACGCACCACCAAGAAGGCCCAGCGTCGGCAGCAGGTCCCACTCAAGGCTGAAGCCGGCAAGAAAAAAGAACGTTGCCAGAAACGGCTCGATGATCCCCTCGATAGAGCGGAAAGGCCGCACGTGGTGGTGGGCGCGGTTTGCAACGGTCACGCCCAACGCCATACAGGTGAGCAGGTAGGACAGTTCCAGCGCCCCGGCTATGCCCGCCGCGAGAAAAACAAAGCCGGCGGATTCCAGCAGCATGGGTTCCCCTGGCTTGAGCCGGCCAGTCATCCAGGCCATGGGCAGGCCAAGGAGAACCCCCAGAATCATGGCACCCAGCACCTCATAGACACCGAACCCGATCGACTCGATAACTGCGGACCCATTACCGGAGACCAGTTCCGCGAAAACCAGCAGGATACTGAACAGGATGGCCCCCCAGGCATCGTCGATGGCGACCACCTGCGCGACAACGCGGGTCAGTGGCCCCCTGGACCCAGCCTCACGCATCACATCCAGTGTCGCCGCCGGATCCGTTGCGGTGGCGATGGCAGCCAGCAACAGGGACGCTGTCAGATTTCGGGTGACCAGCCAGACAACTACGAAAATGATTAACGCGGTGACCAGGGTGACCGCGAGGCTCACGATAATCGCTTCCCTACCGTCCTTCAGATCGCGCACCGACATCCGCTCGCCCAGCAGAAATCCGACCATGGCGAGGGTGAGTTCGGTGACCAGCGGGAAGTTGTCACTGACTCGAACCGGAATGATATCCAGGAGTGAGGGGCCGGCCAGCGCTCCCACAAGCAAAAGCAGGGTTACCCTGGGGACATGGACCCTCTGGCCCACCGTGTGAGCGCCGAGTGCGAGGAGCATGATCCCGCCGATCAGAAGAAGGTCGATGGCGTGATTCAAGGCTTACTCCTGATGGAGTGGGAAAAAGCCGCCGTTTACCAGTGTTGCCAGGTCCCGGGGCGCGAGTTCAATCTCCAGGCCTCGTCGCCCGGCACTCACGAATATGGTCTCGAAGCCCAGGGCTGAGTCGTCGATGAAGGTTTTCAGCTTTTTCTTCTGTCCAAGGGGGCTGACTCCGCCCAGGACATAGCCGGTTGTTCGTTCAACCGCCTGTTTGTCAGCCATGGCGGCTTTTTTACCCTGAGCGGCCCGGGCAATGAGTTTCATGTTGAGCATAGTGGTCACCGGGACAATGGCAACTACCAGCTCCTTGCCGTCGATGGCTACAACCAGTGTCTTGAAGACCCGGGCGGGATCCACGCCGGTTTTCTCGGCGGCCTCGGTGCCATAATTCTCGTTCGCCGGATCGTGCTCGTACTCATGGATAGTGTGAGGCACAGCGGCTTTGCGCGCAGCGTTGATGCCAGGCGTCATGCTCGGCTCCTGAAAGACGGCAGAAACCGGGAATTAAAGCAGCTAAGCGGCATCACAACAACTGTCTGGCGTGGACGCAAAACCCGATTCCCGGGTGGATTTTACCGGGCATGACATTTGACGCTCGACTTAAAGCGCCATTATGACTATTTTCCGTACATTATAATTATTCAAACATCGATGGCAGTGTTCATGGAGCCTTCGTCGTCGAAATCTCAGGGAATGAAAAGCTTGAACGATAACCGCACACCCCTGCGGCGCGCTGGCTGGGCTGCCCTGGTCTACCTGATCGCCGGCTTTGCCTGGATTGCGTTTTCGGACACTCTCGCGGAAACTTGGTTTCCCGATCCGAAAACCCTCTCCGTCATCCAGACCTGGAAAGGCTCTTTCTTTGTGCTGATAACGGGGGTGATTCTCTTTTCTGTGTTGCTTCGCCAACTCACCAAGGATCGGGTTCTGCTCAACCTCCAGCACCGACAACGGCAAGCACTCCGCGAGCGCGAGCGTCAGCTCCAGATCCTGATGGACAATCTCCCGGGCATGGCTTATCGATGCCTGTATGATCCGGACTGGACGATGAAATTTGTCTCCCAGGGATGTACCAAGTTAACTGGTTATGAGCCCGATGAGTTGGTCAACAACCGAGTCACCAGTTATGCGGCTCTGGTCAGCGAAGCTTCTAATCAGCAATGTTCCGAGCAAGTTAAAGTGGCCCTGGAAAAAGAAGAATCGTTTTCTCTGGAATATGAGATCACCCGAAAAGACGGCTGTCGTATCTGGGTCTGGGAGCGGGGACGAGGCGTTCAGGAGGAAGATGGCTCGCTCCACCTTGAAGGCATCATTCTGGACATTTCTGACCGCAAAGTGCTGGAGACAGAGCTTGAACAAATGGCCACCCGGGATCCCCTGACGGGACTTTTGAACAGACGGGAAATGTCCCGGGTGCTCGATGAGGAGCTTCAGCGATCCCGACGTTACCAGCGACCCATGGCAGTGCTCTGGGTGGATTTCGACCATTTCAAGGATGTGAATGACACCTACGGCCATGCTGCAGGTGACTCGGTTCTCAGGTCTATCAGCCGCCTGTTGCTGGCCAGCGTCCGTAGCGTCGATTCCATCGGTCGGTTTGGCGGCGAGGAGTTCGTGATTGTTTTGCCTGAAATGGATCTGGAGGAGGCCCAGGAAACGGCCGAGCGTTTGCGGCGCAAAGTGGCGGAAGAGCCACAGCCGTTGGGGAATGGTGAGGCGGTGCCCCTGACCATCAGCGTGGGCGTTGCGGTCTACCCGGATCACGGGCAGACTGCTTCGACACTCTGTGCCGCCGCCGACAAAGCCATGTATCTGGCAAAGGATAGGGGCCGCAACTGTGTGGCCATGGCGCACCTGCACGACCAGGTCCATAATCAGTAGTGGGACTCGTGTCCCGGCAGGTGGAGGAGGTGACGTCCGCCTTGCTGCGGCCCGGCCAATGTGGCCCGGGCCGGTTCTGTTGAACATAGAAGAACAACAATCGTACTGAAAAAGGTTTGAGCCGATGAACCGACTTGCCCGCCGTGCCCTCCATAGCAGCCAGATTCCCGAGGATCTCGAATCCGTCACCTTTCGGGATGATGCCGGTGAAAATCCGGCTGCTGCCGGTGTCAGTCAGGAAGCGGTTGATGCCCTGTGGCGCAGCGTCCAGAGCCTTTACCGGACCGGCGTGCACCCGGGTATCCAGATTTCCATCCGCCACAAGGGTGAGCAGGTCCTGCACCGTGCGATTGGCCATGCCAGTGGCAATGGCCCCCATGACCCGCGCGACGCCTCCAAGGTTCCGATGACGACTGATACCCCCATCTGCTACTTCTCCGCCTCCAAGGCGGTGACGGCACTGCTTATGCACATGCTGGCGGAACAGGGCCTGGTCAACCTGATGGATCCCGTGTCCTACTACTGCCCGGAGTTCGGGGTTAATGGGAAAAGGACCATCACCGTTCACCAGATTCTTTCTCACCGCGGGGGCATCCCTGCCATTCCGCGGGAAACGCCGATTGATGTGCTGTGGGATAACGATGAAATCTGGCGTCTGCTCTGTGCTGCACGACCGGTGGAAGTGGACGGCGCCAAGGTGGCCTATCACGCCATCACCGGCGGTTTTGTCCTGCAGCGGGTATTGGAACGCGTCACGGGCGACACCATTGAAAAATACCTCGACAAGCATTTGCGTCGGCCCATGGGCATGAAATGGTTTACCTATGGCATTGCCCCGGAGCATCTTGATGAGCTGGCCTGTAATTACGCCACCGGACCAACGCCGCGTTTCCCCGTTTCCTGGGTTGTTAACCGCGCGCTGGGTGGCGATATCCGGACCGTCGAGCGGGTTACCAATGACCCGAGGTTCCAGGAAGCGGTGATTCCGGCGGGCAATCTGTGCGGCACGGCCGAGGAAATGGGCCGCTTCTTCCAGATGATGCTGAATGGCGGGCTCTGGAACGGCCGTCGTATCTGCAGCGAAATCACCATCCGCCGGGCTATTCAACAGTTCGGTTCGCTACAGATAGACCGCACCATGATGATACCCATGCGCTTCAGTGCCGGCATGATGCTGGGTGGCAACCCGGTGGGCCTCTGGGGTCAGAACAGCCGGTTTGCTTTCGGTCACGTGGGTCTGATCAACAAGCTGTGTTGGGCGGATGCCGCCCGTGATATTTCGGTCAGTCTGCTGAACACCGGCATTCCGATCGTCGGTCATCACCTGCCGGCACTGGCGAAGTTCGTGTATACCGTGGGCAATCGTTTTCCGCTGATACCCGAGCACCGGCGACCGCTGATCGCCGCCTGAGGCGCAGGGTTCAGAGCGTCCTGAGCTGGGCTTCGAGTATGCCCAGCACGGAGGACAGAATGTCCCTGAAATCCGTCAGAGTCTGTGTGCGCTGGATGACGTCTTCCCGGTTTTCATCAAGTCGCTCAAGCTTGGGCACAACCCGGCGTATGCCTTCTGTAATTACCTCATAGGGGTAATGGTGGTCCTGGATACTGAGCTTGTTTATCTCGGCCACTTCCTGGCTGAAGATGCTGATGATGTCGTACAGCATATCCTTGTGGTGAATGCTGCTGGCTTCCCAGTAGGCATCGTCCAGCAGTTCCAGCAGCGACAGATATTCACGGAGGGTATCCGCCACGGATGTCTGGGTCATGGGAGCTCCTGTCGGTGGGCAATGTGGTCTCTACAGGGAACTATAGCAGGGGTTCTGTCGTCTGAATGACAGGAGGTCCGGCAGAGCTGAAAATAAAAATGAAACTCTATTCATTTTTATTGCACTATGTCGGACAGTTGTGCAGACTTGCGTGATGGGAAAAGGATCTATCACGACTCATTGGACGAGAAGCCGAATGGACAAGCCCACACCCCCCAGTAACCAATCCGCCTCCCGCGAGGTCAAGCTGGACCATCACGACAGCGTTCGCAATCATGTGCACCAGCAGGTGCGCTCTGAAGTTGAACGGCTGGAGCGCCGAATAGAAACCCTGCGTCTTGTCAAAGCACCCCACGCGGCCATCATGATCTCCACCTATGAACGCATGATCGACCGCAAGAAAGGCTTCCTGCAGAACTGGGACCTCAGGGATGGCGGCGCCGGCTAGCGGCCGGCGACAGGCACTGTTGTCCAGCTGGTAATCGCTTCGGCATCTTCCTGGTAGGTGCAATTGGCCGGATTCGGAATGGTGTCCTGTCCGTCCGTTGAGTCAGGGTCGTCAATGCGCGCTGGCTCGCCGTTCGAGGCAAAAATCCTCACCAGATCCATGTTGTAATCCAGCTCGACTCTCAGGCAGTCCGGGCTGTTGTCTTCCAGGCCATAACCTGGATAGCGATCGAGTGTGATCACCTCGGATTCGTCATTCTTTATAAACAGCGTGTCGGTGTTTTCGTCAATGAAATCCTGGCGCAGTTCAATGCTGCCATGGTTCCGGCTCAGGTAGTCGGCGGTGGCGAATTCGGTGGGGCTATAGCCCAGTGTCATGAAACTGTTGGCATCAAACCGGCTGCCTGCCAGCACGCTGACCAGTTCCGGCTGGGCGGCCTGCTCCTCTTCTTCAACACTGCGGCTGACATACTGGATCGTGCGATATACCTTGTTGTCGAGATCCGAGCCTTCCGGGCCATCCGGCAGGTAACGCCAGTCAAGCGTCGGGTAGATCCAGAGCTGGCCGTTCAGCGGCAGATTGGCAATCACCGCCGACTGGTCTGTGAACCGGATCTGCGCGCCGTTGCCCCGGCTGTTGTAGGTGCCTGCGACACCATCTGCAATCCTCTGGCTGATGTATCGTTTGCCTTCCTGGAAATTGGTGACTTCGCCGGAAGCCAGCACCTGGTTCATCAGGTCCAGCGGGTTGCGCACGCTGTCATAGCTGGTGCCGGCGTCCGTTGGCGTGGCGCGGATGAAAACCTCGATGTGGCTGCGTATTTCGCTGGTGGTTTGCAGGTCGTCGGCGTCGTCTGCTGCCGGCTGGATGCCCCGGTAAAAGTCCCAGAAACGGGTATTGCCGAGGTTGTCCGGTGCCACCTCCGTGTTTTCCAGGTTGAAGCTCGAGAACGTCAGATCCACATTGGTCGCCGGATTGAACGCGGAAGGGCCGGTATCCTCAAGTCCGCAGCCACTCAGGACAAGTGTGGTCATGGAAACAGCGGCGAAAATGCAGGAATGTCTCATTTCAGATGGCCCCGGGATGCGAAAAACGGTGTAAACGGCTAGAGTGAGTCACCGGGACGGTATAGCCCCGGCGTGGCTACTGACAGTAAAACAAAAAACCGGTATCTACCCTCGCGGAGATCACATTTTGCGGCAACGGCTTGAATTGGCGCTTCCAGCGGTGACGTCTTTGGTAGCGGTCCTGCTGTTCCTGGTCACGGCCATGATGCCGGCGTCGGCCAGTGCGGCCGGGCCCTGCCATGATGGCGAGATTGTCCTGGACGGCGGTATCGAGAGTATCCGTGATCTGGGTGGCTGCATCTGGTATCTCGAGGACCCGGGGCAGGAACTGACCCTCGATGAGGTTCGCGCTCTCGAATCGGGTGCCTTTACCCGCCACGAAGGCGGCGTGTTGAACTTCGGCTACACGGAATCCGCATACTGGGTGCGCCTGGATCTGCTCTCGGCGGGCAGTCTGGACCAGAACGGATGGATCCTTGAGCTTGCCCTGCCTCTGGTGGATGAAGTCACCCTGTTCATGGTCCGCGACGGGGATCTGGTCGATCAGCGACAGGCGGGTTATGAGGACAACTGGGTCGAACGGGACCTGGCTGTCCCCAACCCGACATTCCGCCTTTCACTGGCACCGGATTCCCTGAGCCACGTCTACTTGCGGGTGGTCAACACCAATACTTTCCGTCTGCCGATCAGCCTCTGGCACCCGGACAGCTACATTGAAAAAGTCTCGGTGGATGAGCTGGTGCGGGGCATCCTGCTTGGTTCGGTGCTGGCCATTCTTGCCTACAACCTGTTCGTCGCGGTCTCGGTTCGCGAGCGGAGCAGCATCTATTACGTGCTCTACCTGGTCTTTGCGGCCATCTTTATCTTCACCGAACAGGTTCACGGTATCCAGCTTCTCGACAGCCGGCCCGCTCTGTTCGACAAGCAGTTCCTGCACTTCCAGATCATTCTGACCTGGTTCTGGGGCCTGCTGATGGCAAGGTCGCTGCTTGAAACCCGGGAACGGTCGGCCGATCTTGATCAGGTCATCCGCCTGTGCCTGTATTCGGTGGTTGCCACTTTCGTGCTGTCGCTGTTCCTGCCCTACCACGTCGCCATGGAATGGATTGTGGTTGGCTCCATTCTGCTGAGCCTGATTCTGATCGTGGTCAGTTACCTGTCCTGGCGCTATTACAATCCGGCGGCCCGTTCCTATTTTTTCGCCTGGACACTGGCGCTGGTGGGCTTCGGTATCTATGCCCTGACGGTGATGGGCATACTGCCATTGAACACCTTCACCGCTTACTCACCCCAGTTTGGTCTGACCGCCCAGATTATCCTGTTTTCTTTTGCCCTCGCAGACAGGATCAAGCAGGTCCAGGGCGAGGCCCTGGGCTGGAGCCAGCGGGCGTTGTCGAACCTTCAGCGTTACCAGTCGCTGTTCGATAACGCCATCGAGGGCGTGTTCCAGATGTCACCGGACCGGCGATTTGTCACGGCCAATCCCGCCATGGCGCGGCTGCTGGGCTACAACAGCAGCCGCGAGTTGCTCAAGCGGAACCCGGACGTACTGGAAACCTGTATTGCCGACGACCGGTTGCGGCGGCTGGTGATCGAGCAGTTGGAGGCCCGGGGCACGGTCAAGGGCATTGAGGCCCGATACCTGACCCGGGATGGTGACGAGCGCTGGGCGACCATCTCACTGCATACGGTTTATGACGCCGACGGCGAGCCCACTCACCTGGAAGGCACCTGCATCGACGCCACCGAAAGTCACAATCGCTTGAGAATCGAGAGGGAGCGTGAGCAGGAGCGTCTCGAGAAGGAGCTTGCCCGCAATTCCGCGGAGGCGAAAAGCCAGTTCCTGGCCAATATGAGCCATGAGATCCGCACACCGCTGGCAGCCATCATCGGTTACGGAGAAACGCTGCTTGATCCGGATCTCAGTGAACCGGAGAAAAGAAGCAGTGCCGAGACGGTGGTGCGCAGCGGCCGACATCTGCTGGATCTGGTCAACGACATCCTCGACCACTCGAAAATCGACGCGAACAAACTGGATGTGGACATCGTATCGGTCAATCTGGCGGAACTTCTTGATGAGATTCGCGCCTTCTTCGCGCCAAGAGCCCGGGAAAAAGGACTGGATTTCAGCATCATCTGCGAATACCCGTTGCCGGAGCAGGTACGCACCGACCCCACCCGACTGCGCCAGATCATCATCAACCTGTGTGGTAATGCCCTTAAATTTACCGATAAGGGGTCCATTTCCCTGGTGGTCCGTTGTGATCGCGATCAGGAATTGCTCGTGGCCCGGGTCGTGGATACCGGCATTGGTATGAAGCCGGAGCAATTGGGGCGGCTGTTCGATCCCTTTGCACAGGGCAGCGCCGCCATTTCCAGGCAATATGGTGGCACCGGCCTCGGGCTCAGCATTTCCCGGCGTCTGGCGGAAATGCTTGGCGGCAGTATCCGGGTGAACAGCACCTATGGCGAGGGCAGCGAGTTTGAGCTTTCGATCCGGACCGGGCCACTGGATGAGGTGCATTTCCTGCGCGATGCCTCGGAGCTGAGCCAGCGCCGCCGGACCATCCCCATGGTTGTCGCGCCGCGATTGTCAGGGCGTATCCTGTGTGCCGAGGACAACGAGGTGAACCGGCGGCTTGTTTCCCTGCTGGTGTCTCGAACCGGAGCCGAGCTTGTCCATGTGAGCAACGGAGCGGAAGCCCTGGAAATGGCGATTCGCGAACCCTTTGATCTGATCCTGATGGACATACAGATGCCGGTGATGAACGGCCGTGACGCGACGGCGGCACTTCGCGAAGCCGGGGTGAATACGCCGGTCATCGCGCTCACCGCCAATGTGATGTCCGAGGACATTGCCGACTATCGCCTGGCCGGCTGCAATGAACACCTGGCGAAGCCCATCGACAAGCAGCGCTTCTATGAAACACTGGGACGATACCTGTCGGTGACGCCGGCCTCCGCTGATGAACGAACCTCACGCTATCAGGGCAAGGTGCTGGTTGCCGAAGACAACACGGAAAACCGGCAGCTGGTAGAGCGTATGCTGCGCCGGGAAGGTCTGGACGTCGTGGCAGTGACCGGCGGCGAGGACGCGGTTCGGACTGCATTGTCCGATACGGTTCATCTGGTGCTGATGGACCGTCACATGCCGGGAATGGATGGTGTTGACGCCACCAGGTTGCTGCGCCAGGCCGGGTTCCGCCGGCCGGTGATTGCCTTTACAGCCGGCGATCAGCAGGAAACCGATGCGTTGCTTGAGGCCGGTTGTGACGGCGTGCTGAACAAGCCCATTGATCAGTCCCACCTGACGGCCCTGCTGGATCGGCTGCTGGGCACGGGCCCCGTTTTCGCCGCAGATACCGGCGAAGACGCTGAAATTGCCCACCTGGTGGCACAGTTTCTTGACGGGCTTGCCGCGCGGCGGACCCGAATGGATGCCGCGCTGGCGGACGCAGATCGTGAAGCAATGAAAACCGAAGCCCACCAGATCAAGGGCACGGCGGGTGCCATGGGCTATCCGCTGATGACCCGACAGGCGGGTATACTGGAAGAGCTGCTGAAAGTCACTGAGCCGGACTGGGAACGTGTTCGCAGCGAACTGAAGGAACTCGGTGAAATGATAGACCGTGCCCTCGCCGCTGCAAAAACGCCAGGCTGACGTGTGTGAGTATGACCAACAGGAAGAACCCGATGAGTGAGCTGCCGGAACGCCGAGAACACCATTCCCTGAGCATGATGTATGGTACCTATGCCGACATCCTGTTTGTGTTGTTTCCCTTTCTGATTATCGGTATGCAACGGTTATGGGAAGGCCGGCTTTACGAAACCCTGCTGCGACCGGACCTGAGCATCGCCGCCGCTATTCTTGCCGGTCTGGCTATCGGCAAGTTCGTGCTCGGTCTCGTGACCAACCGGGAGCTCGGGCGCTACAAGGAGCGGATTGTTTTCTTCATTGCCCTGACGCTTTTCGTGGTGCTGGGGCCGGCAATCATTCTGATCCTGAGTATACTGGGAAGCGCGGATGTACCCGGTTTTGTAACCTTTGTTCAGCCGATCCTTCTGATTATTGCGATATCCCTCTACACAACCGCTGTGAGCATCAGCAATATACTGACACGGTTTGGCATGGAGGACGGGACGACGGCCAATCCGGAGACCTCGCCACGCTCTGACTACAGTGACATGAGCGAGCCCCGACCAGCGCCGCTGGACCTGCCACGGCGCACAGGCAACGACCCGACAGTTTGAGAGGAGCAACCCACATGACGGATCTGAAAGTGCTGGTAGTGGAAGATGAGCCTGTGATGCGAGAGCGGCTCGTGGATATGCTCTACAACGCTGGCGCAACCAAGGTGATCGAGTGTATTGACGCAGCTTCCGCCAGGACGGCTTTCAAGGCCGGGGAATTTCACATCATCCTGCTGGATCTGGGGTTGCCGGACGGCGATGGGCACGAACTGATGCTGGAATTCAAGGACGCCCGTGAGGAGCAGCACATTGTGCTGGTGACGGCGGACGATTCGATCGAGAGTATTCAGCGTGCGATCAGTGCCGGTGCTAACGGCTACGTGGTCAAGCCTTACTCCCAGGAAAAAATACACGATGTGGTCAACAATTACGCCATGGTTCACGGCGGCGATATGGCGATGATGCAGGGTCTGAACCGGCGCCACTGACCGGTTCAGACACGCGGCTTCTGAATCAGGCGACCTGCCGGGCGATCCAGGAATTGTAACGGGTCGCCAATGCTCTGACGTACCTTGCCTCAGCGTCGTTCATATTGCCCAGGACGCCCTTGAAGATCCAGCCCCGCTCATACACTCCCAGCACCCGCTGTTCGTCATCCAGATTGACGCGCTGATTAAGTTTTTTGCAGATGGCATCCAGCAGCGGCAGCTTCTCCGGACGCTTGATCGGGCCCTGGCGATTGTTCATGGGCTGGTTTGCTGCGCGAGTTGTCGGATGTCTTTTCATGATGTTCTCCTTGTCGTTTTGCGGCTGCAAAAACAAAACCCCGGTGCCTGAAGCGACCGGGGTTTCGCGGAGAAGCTGACCCGGTCGCTACATAGGCTCCCGGGACTGACCGAAAGCCGTTAGATGTCTTTCACCATCGCGCGAACAGACTGCCCTGCATGGCAACCTGCTGCTGTGTAAGCGCTGAACTGTGGAATCATTCTGGTCATACCGGCTCTTATGTTTCGGTTCGACTACCAGTGTATAGGCTAATGGGCCGTTTGCAATAGCCCGGCTTCTTCGGCAAACCCCTACAGACGGCCTCCAGGGGCGCTTGGCATAATTCTCTCCGTCACGTGTTTTACGTTGTGCAATCCCGACTGCCTGCCGCGCCAGGTAGTCGATGGATCTCTCCTTTCTACGCAGCCTCTATGGCTGCGTTTTTTTTGGGTAGTGGAATCTTCGTAGCCATTACTTCTTACAGATTTTGCGGCCTGTCCCGGCGATAATTCGCACACTAATAGTCGATTAATCGCCATCAACAGACAGAGGTTGAAACCTAGCAAAATGTCCGACGAAGCCGGATCTGCCAGTAAAAAGTTCCGTTCCCACGCATTGATTGAACTCGCCCTGATTATTGCACTTGGTCTTTACCTGCTGGTCGCGCAGGAGCAGGTCGTGGGTGAGAATCTGGTGTTTACCGTGACGGGAGCCGCGCTCATGGCCCTGGTGACCTACTGGACGCTGAATACCCTTCGGGATGGTCTCGAGGTCATCGCACTGCGTGTCCGTCACGCCAGGCACTGATCAACCGGGAATGCGTCAGGCCTGCCGGGTTTGACCCGTTAACGGCGCCAGTTCGTCCTGATTCGGCGCAATCCGTTCCCAGGTTTTGTGGAGAATCAGGGCATCGTTTGCGGCCCGATGCACAGGCAGGCCAAGCTCTGTAATCACCTGCTGGCGAAGTGCTGACCATTCGCGCACCTGCCTCGTGTCCAACAGCGCTGAAATGGATTCAAGCTGAAACGTTGGCGTTATGCGGGCGGCCTTGAACAAACGGTGCAGCCAGAAACTGTCGAAGGTCCAGGCATCGCAAAACACCTGTTCCGGCAGCAGTTCGTTGAGGGCACTGGCGACTTCGCTCACCGCAATACCATCCGCTTCCAGGGTCTCGCGGGAAATGCCGTGAATCTGCTCAGCGCTTTGTGACCAGTCCTGCCACAGCACGTGGGGGCTGATCAGCCAGCTGTGGAGAGTGCCATCCGGCATGCAGATTCCCACCTCAATGGGGTAGCTCGCGATCAGATCAAGGCTTGATGCCTCGAAATCGATGAATGCCGGCTGGATAGTGGTCATGGAGTCAGTGTAGCTGATGAGTTGTTTTTCGCTGAGTTTACCCGCCCCGCAAGCGAGACGCGAACCCAACCTGTTCCTGCACTGTTACAATATGTCCATTCATTGTAAAAGCCCGATGACAGCAACAGGCCTCGGGCGCGACAGTAAACCAGCCAAATCCGAACCGCACCATACGGGGAGCCCGAATGACAGACACCGTAGTCGTTATCTATTCCGGAGGCATGGACTCCTACACCCTGCTGCATCTGGCCCGGGAGCGCGGCTACCAGGTTCATGCCCTGTCCTTCAACTACGGGCAGCGCCATGTCCGGGAGCTTGAGTGCGCGCGTTCGGTCTGTGAAGCGCTGGGTGTGCCCCACAAAGTGATCGATATCCGCGCCATGAGTGAGGTGATGGCCGGCTCATCGCTGACCTCGGATATCGATGTGCCGGAAGGCCACTATGAAGAAGACAGCATGAAAGCGACCGTGGTGCCCAACCGAAACATGATTCTCCTGTCCCTGGCGACCGGTTACGCCGTGACCGCAGGTGCTGGCGCCGTCTGGTACGGAGCTCATGGTGGCGACCACGCTATCTACCCGGACTGTCGCCCGGAGTTTGTGGATAAAATGGACGCGGTCTGCCGCGTGGCCAACTACGAGCCGGTCGGCATTGAGGCGCCTTTCATGACCATGGACAAGGGTCAGATCCTGGCTGAAGGCCTGCGCCTGGGACTGGACTATGCACAGACCTGGACCTGCTACAACGGCCGGGAGCGGGCTTGTGGACGCTGCGGCTCCTGTGTTGAACGACTGGAAGCCTTCGCTGCCAATGGTGTCAAAGATCCCCTGGACTATGAGGCGGCAAGCTGATGTATCGGGTCAAGGAAGCCTTTTACACGTTGCAGGGTGAAGGTGCCCAGGCCGGGCGTGCTGCCGTGTTCTGTCGTTTCAGCAAGTGCAACCTTTGGACCGGTCGCGAGAAGGACCGCGCCACTGCCGTGTGCAATTTCTGTGATACCGATTTTGTCGGCACTGATGGTCAGAATGGTGGCCGCTTTGAAACCCCGGAGGAACTGGCCCGTCACATACGCAATCTTTGGCCGGAGGCACCCGGCAAGCCCTACGTGGTCTGCACCGGTGGCGAGCCCCTGCTGCAGCTGGATGCTCCCCTGATCGAGGCTCTGCACCGGGAAGGGTTCGAGGTAGGGGTAGAGACCAACGGTACCCTGCCCGCGCCCGACGGCATCGACTGGCTCTGCGTCAGTCCGAAAGCCGATGCCCCGGTGGTGCTTGAGGCCTGTGACGAGCTGAAGCTGGTCTATCCCCAGCCCCTGGCGATGCCGGAGCGATTCCTGGGCATTCGCGCAAGCCATTATTTCCTGTCGCCGATGGCCTCTCCCTCGATACCGGAAACGGCCGTGGATCAGATCAAACAAAGCAATACCCGTCGCGCCACCGATTATTGTCTCGCGCATCCCCAGTGGCGCCTGACCCTGCAAATGCACAAGATCATCGGCATCGACTGATTACCCCGTGGCCAGTGCCCGCCTGGCGTTAATCAGCCCGGGGCCGGGCGGCGAAATTCGGTAATGGCTGGGGCTGCTGCCGGTCCAGCGCTTGAAAGCCCGAGTGAAATTCGCCGCGTCGGCGTAACCGAGGGCATCGGCAATCTGGCTCAGATTCATGGTGGTACTGCGGAGCAGATCCTGTGCCCGTTCCAGGCGGACCTGATCTACCAGCTGCTGGAAACTGGCGTCTTCTTCCTGCAGCCGCCGTTTGAGCGTTCTCTCGGACACAAACAGGGTGGCTGCTACCCTGGCCAGTTTTGGCGGGAAGGGGTGGCTGGTCTCGATCACCCGTCGGACGCGACAGGCAAATCCGGCGTCTTCGGTCAGCTGCCGCAGCGCTTCCTCACACTGGGCTTTGGACGAGGCCGCCAGTTGATCATCGGTGAAGCGCACGGGCAGGCTCAGACGGCTAACGGGAATCACGAGGGCATTCTCCGTAGCTCCGAATTCCACCGGCACCGGGATCTGTGAGCGAAAACGCTGGAAATAGGCCGGCTCCGTTCCCCGGCGAACAATCCGCAAACCGTCAATGACCGAGCCCGTCAACTGTGCCCCCATGGAAACGCAACCGAACAGCATGGCATCCATGATAAAGCCGTGCAGAGGCCCCAGGTCGATATCACAATTCACAACGTACCAGGCCAGGTTGCCGGTCTCCCGTTTGCAGACCCGAAGGTGGGGCACCCTTAGCGTCAGGTATCGGGTCATCAGCTCCATGGCATCGCCCAGGGTACGGCTGCTCATGACGGCCGTACCCAGGGCGCCGTGCAGGGGCAGCTTCAGCTCCCTGGCGAGCATGATGCCGAGTCCCGGTTCGCCGCTCTCGATAATGGCCCGGGTGACGAATTCGCTGGCCTGGGTCTGGCTCACCCGCCGATCGGTGGATTGCAGGCGGACCGGGTCAAGACCGACCCGGAGGAGGAGGTCCTGTTCGTCAACACCGATGGTGTTCAGCAGTTCGGCCAGAAGATGCAGGTATATGGCCGGCATGCCCAGGTCCTGTGCCGTTGAAACGGAGGCGCGCATGGGATTTCCTCGTCTGATTCTGTTCTTGTTATGTCGCAGAACGCTTGGTTTCGACGATTATGGCGCCTCGCGGCTCGTTGCCCCATGACTTCGGTGACGGAATAAATGGCCTGAAAGGCCAATCATCGGCCGGATGGCAGGGAGCATCCGGATCGATCACTGGCCATGACGGCGGACGAAGTGTTCCAGAGCTGCGGCAGATCGCCCGGGCGTTTCCAGCATCGGAAGATGCCCGACACCCCGGAACATGTGGATTTCTGCCTGAGGCGTGGCCGAGCTGAACCAGTCAACGCAGCGGGTCGGGGTAATCACGTCACGGTCGCCCCACTGAACCTGCAGTGGCGGTGTCTCGGGGCCCAGGTAGCGGGCCGGTGCCAGCGCGTCTGCCACCATGTCACTGAAGATATGCCGGAGGGCCTCGGTGCGGCCGAGGAGGTCCGGTCCGAGAAGGCCGGCCATAGCAAGCCCGGAGACCGTGGGTTTGCCCGTGCCGACACTGTTGAACATGCGGTAGACCCCTTTCCAGTCCCGTGGAATCAGGATGCCGTCCCGGTCAGACTTCAGGGGGGCGTGAATGTCGACCCCCTTGTGTTCCGGTATGCCGGCGCTGTTGAGCAACGTCACCGAGCGGGGCGCCGGATCCAGTGTGTGGGCAAGGACCGCGGCAATCGCGCCACCCATGGAGCTGCCGGCCAGATGTATGTTGTCCGTGTCAAAGCCCGCAAGCCACTGAGCCAGTCGGCCGGCCTGGGTTTCATAGCGGTAGCAGGCCTCAGACTGATAATCACTTTCCCCGAACCCCGGAAGATCAGGTGCCAGAAGATGCCAGTGCCTTGGCAGCTTTTGCAGCCAAAGCCCCCAGTTTTCTTTCATGGCCGCAAAGCCATGAATCAGTACGATCGTGGGTTTGCCGTCGCCGGGCGATCCCCGTTCCAGGAAAACCATCTTGTGCCCATCGACCAGGGCTTCACGGCGGCGGGCCTGAAGAAGAAATCGTTGTCCTGTGCGGGCAGCGGGCCAGAAGTTGGGGGCAGGAATTCTCATGGTTGTCAGCGATCACCGGTTTTGGGTCAGACCACCAGTCTACCGGGACTAGTATCCGGAGCTTTGGCCACAGTGCCCATGGACGTCGGCGAATGGGCAACAGGCTGCCCGTGACGGGGCGTCGAAAGTCAGAGACTCAGGTCGACAATCACCGGATTATGGTCGCTGGATCGCCAGGGTCCCCGGCCGGATGCCGGGTGATCGCTCCGGTAGTCGAGTACCCGGGGCTCATCGGCGTTCACCAGCCAGCTCCAGGCGCCCGTAACACTTGGTTTTAAGGTCTCGGAGGCGAGTGCGAAATCCAGCGAGCCCTTCTGACCACGGTAACGGTAGGTGTAGTGACCACAGGTCTTTTCGGTGCAGGGATGGAAATGGTGCACCATGCTGGTAAACCCTGCCTGCTCCAGCGCCGTGATGGGATGTTCGCGGGCATAGCTGTTGAGGTCACCGATTATCAGGGTGCCGATTGAATGGTGCCTGCGGGTATCGCTGCCGGACCAGGCCGCCAGTGTTTTCGCTTCGTTGGTCCGTCGGTTCGCGTAGCAGCCCTGGCCATCGGCCTGGTCCTGATCATCGCCACGGGCGCCCCCACAGGATTTCGATTTCAGGTGAGGAACAATGACCCGGACGGTGGCATCACCCCCTGTTCGGCCGAAATCCTGGGCCAGGGGAGGCCGGCCTCCCGATTCAAATGGCCCTTTGGCAAGCCGTTCTGGCGGGCCAACGGCGGTAATCCGGTCGCTGCGGTAGAGCAAGCCGGTCCGGATCTCGTCATCGCCGTCCTGGCCGGGAGTGCTGACGAACCGCCAGGTGCTGCCCAGGGCGTCCGCAAGTCCGGCAATGGAACTCTGCGGTCCATAGCCGTCGTTCTCAAGTTCTGTCAGCGCAAGAATGTCCGGATCGGGGGCCAGAAGTGTGTTCACCAGTTGTTGTTGCTGGCGCCGGAATTCCGCCGGTGTCCCGGCCCCGCGACTCGTTGGAAAATCGCCGCCTCGGCCATCTCCGTTAAAGAAATTACCAAGGTTCAGAGCCATGATCCGCACCGAAGCCTCATGCCGCGGCCCGGGTGCGGTTTCTCTGGGATTGGTGGCGAGGAAAGCCGGATCCTGAGAGGGCTGAAGCCGCCAGGCATCGAAGCGGAAATCCAGCACACCGATGAGCCCTTTAATCTGATCCCCGGCCCTTACGGTTGCCGAAGACAGGCCGCCCGGGGGCCAGGGTACCGGGCGGGGGTCTCTCCTGGACCGGTTGTCATCAAGCAGAACGCGGTTTGCCCCGTTCCGGGTGAATGCCCGGTGTGCTTCTTTGCCGGGGGGCAGGTATTCCGTAGGCTGGACCTGGTCTGAGGCCGCCATCCCAAGCTCGCCGTAGCGAGCCAGGTTGTAGTTGTCCACCACCGTCAGGGGCTGGCGAAAGGTAACTCTCATGTTCTCCAGATGTTCCGGATCGACGGTCCAGGGCAGGGTGATGGCAATGGGCGCTGGAAGCGGCCCACGCCCGCACGCCCGGATGCTCCGAACCGACACCAGTTCGGTCAGCCCGTGGTATTCCTTCACCTTCCCAGTGACCCGCACTCGCATGCCGACATCGGCGATTTCACGATCGGTGTAAATAAACAGCGCTTCGGAAGTGGCGGGATTCCCGTCAGTCTGATGGTCGGCCTGCTGCAGGTAAAAACCACCAAAGCCGCCCTTTGCCCGGGAATCATGGGTCAGGATGCCCTCAACGGTGACGATAGCTCCTGCCATGGGCGAGGCCGGTCCAGTGCCCTGGACCCGGGAAATGGGCGTTGCGGGATCACCACAGACCGATTCTGCCGTCGCTGCAGTGGGCAGAAACGACAGAATCAGAACGCCGAGAAAAAAATACCGCCAGGTCTTAGAGCTCACACTGGCAGTTTAGCTGAGGCCGGCAACAGCTTTGAGGGCCTGTTCGCGTTTGCTGCCAAATCCCAACTGGTCCGGATTGGCCAGCTCAAGCTGCTGCACCAGAGGATCCGGGTGCTGATTGTCGAAGGTAATACCGAGCCGTGACAGCACGTAGGGGGCAAGCGCGGCACGGGTAGCAACTTCCAGGCGGCCATGCTCCATGCCGTAGTCCCGGGCAATGATCTCTTGCTGGGCTTGGGTCAGGCGCTGATCCGGGGTGACCACGAGGGTAACCTGCCGGTTCCAGTGCTCGTCCTTTTCTTGCCCGTGCCTGGCGCGCTGCCGGAGGGCCTCCGGTGAGGTCCGGAATCGGCTCAGGGCGAAATCCCGGAATTCCCGGTTTGAGTCGCACCAGGCCCGCAAGTGCCAGCTATCGCCGGCACAAACCAGAGTATGCGGCTCAAGTATGCTTTCCACCGCTTCCGGTCGGCTGAGGGAGGCATAGCTGGCCCGCAGCTGTCTACCCTGGCGTGTTGCCGTCACCACCGCACGCATGGTTTCCGGCGCGATGACGCGATTTGGGCCCTGAACCACGGTGCTGTCCGGCAGGCCAATGTTCAGGGATTCAAACGTGGTGCTCAGGTTTTGCTGGCGGGCAAGCAGGTCAAGATATTCATTGACCACGCCTCGAGTGACCACCGGCCGAAATCTATCGGCGGGGACATAGCCTTTCAGATGACGGTCATAGACCAGATTGCCGGGCGCCAGTTCGCGCAGATAGGTGTTGATATCCTTGGACGCCTGCTGACGACCGATCCCGAAACTGTGGCAGATGTGGTTGGTGGTCAGACGACCTTCCCACAAGGCAATTGTTTCGATAAGTCGGTAGCGAAGCAGCAGATCCCAGCGGATGGGCCAGTCCGTTTTTTTCATAACCAGGCGCTCACGGTCCAATGAATAGCTCGTTTTCATGTTACCTGCTCCGGCACTCATGGTCTGTTACGGCACATTAATGTAAAACCCTGTTAAACCGCTTCATGCCAGCCTTTGCGGGTTTTTGTGATGCAGTTAACAGGTTTCGGGAAGTGCCTAGTGGTTTCACTTCCCGCTCCTGATCTAATACGTCGCCGGCAAAGTCCGGGACTTGCTGCTATTTTGTCTGTCATTCAATCCAGAATACCCTGTAACGCCCGGAGCCGCTGCAATGACCCGAATGGTCACCTCCCTCTCTGCCCTGATTCTAAGCATTATTCTGCTGGTCAGCGGCAATGCATTCCTGATGACACTACTGGGCATCCGTCTGAGTATCGAGGCGATATCGCCGGATATTATCGGCTGGATTCTGGTCTGCTATTCCATCGGTTTTGTGTTGGGTACGCTCTACGTTCACCGGATTATCGGCCGGGTTGGTCATATCCGGGCGTTCGCGGTGTTTGCCGCCGCTGCCGCTGTCACGTCGCTACTCTATCCGATGGCCGTTTCCGAGATTTTCTGGGCCGTTCTGCGGGTACTCTCCGGGTTCAGTATTGCCGGTGTGCTGGTGGTCATCGAGAGCTGGTTCTCCAGCCGGGCCACGAATGCCAACCGCGGCGCGTTGTTTGCGGTTTATCAGATCGTTTTTTACCTGTCCGCCGCCGGCGGCCAGCTCATCGTAAATATCGGCGACCCCGCCAATTTCATGCCTTTCTCGATTGCCGCGATCCTGTTGGCGCTGGCCCTGATGCCGCTTGCACTGACCAAAATGGAAGCGCCCGTTATTGAGCAGGTTCAGCGCATCTCTATTTTCACTTTGGCACGGGAATCCTTTTCCGGTGTTGCCGGCGCCCTGATCTGTGGCGTCATGATTGGCGGCTTTTATGCGCTTGGGCCGGTGTACGCAACCCTGGTCGGGCTGGACGTTGCACGGACATCCACGTTTATGGCCAGTGCCATTGTTGCTGCCATGATCCTTGCGTGGCCGCTGGGCCGGCTCTGCGACCGTTTCGACCGTCGCCGCGTGATGTTCTGGATCGCTCTGGTAGCGGCTTCAGCCGCGGGCGGTGTCGGAGTTCTCGGGGCCGAGAATGCATGGCTTTTGACCCTTCTGGTTGGCGTGTTCACGGGGCTTTCAGCCGCTTTGTACCCCGTGGCCGTGGCCATCACCAATGACCGTATGGAGAGCACCCGTATCGTGGCGGCCAGTGCCACGCTGTTGCTCAGTTACGGGGTTGGCAGTGTCATCGGGCCGGTTGTCATGGCTGAGCTGATCAATCTCCTGGGGCCGAAAGGCCTGTTCTTCGGCAATGCCGGCTTCCTGCTGCTGTTGGCCGTGATTACCAGTTACCGGATCAGTCATACCGAGGACGTTGCCGTTGCAGATCAGGAGCACTTCGTGCCTGCCATGCCGGAAGCGTCGCCGGTTCTCGCCGAAATCGATCCGCGGAACAGCGAGTTCCACGAGTCTCCCGAAGTCGAGGAGATGCACGAAGAGCAGCGTCAGGCGAGCTGACGTTGCTTTCGGTTTTCCCCGATTTTGTTTTTACTTCCGTATCTGTTTTTATCACAATGGTTAGCATACTATTGGTGACTTTCCGATAATGTGATTAATTGGCCGAAGGCGTGGCAGCGCCCGGCCCGGGCCAAGCCCTCTTTTGATATGGAGTGACGACAAATGAGAGACCAGTTTCCTTTTGCGGTAGCGCGGGTTACCCGGCGCTGGAGAAAAATGCTCGATGAGCGCCTGAAGGATCTGGGCGTCACCCAGGCGCGCTGGAGCACCATGGTATATCTGGAAAAAGGCGGTGAAGGCCTTACCCAGCGTGAGCTGGCAAGCCTGATGGCGATCGAGAATCCGACCCTGGTGCGACTGCTGGACAGTCTCGAGCAACAGAATTTGATTGAGCGCCGGCCCTGCCCGAATGATCGCCGTGCGCGGCGGCTGCATCTGACCAACGCCGGCCGGGCGTTTATGGATGACCTTTCCGAGCGAGCCGAGGTGCTGCGCGAGGAAATGCTGGAAGGCATCAGCGACAAAGAGATCGAGTGCACCGTAAAGGTGTTCCACAAGATCCTGGAAAACGCCGAAAAGCAGAAATAACCCTTGGCTGATAACTCAGTTGCGGGCCTGAAAGCCCGCTACGGGGATCGCTGGCGCTGGCTGGCAGTGGCCACGGTGATGATAGGCACCATGGCCACCGTGCTCAGCGCCACCGTGGTGAACGTGGCGTTGCACGATATCATGGTGGAGTTCGGTATTCGCCAGGGCCAAGTTCACTGGCTGGCAACGGGCTTTATCGCCGCCATGACCACCACTATGCTGGCCTCCTCCTGGCTGCTGGATCACTTCGGGGTTCGCAAGACCCTTGCCGTAGCCATGTTTCTCTTTACCCTGATTTCCCTTGCCGGCGGTTTTGCCGAGACGCCGGGGCAGCTTATCGCCGCCCGGATCGGCCAGGGAGCCATGGCCGGCCTGATGCAGCCCATGGGCATGTATCTGGTGTTCCGGATTTTTCCCCGCGATCGCCGCGGCCAGGCCATGGGTATCTATGGTATGGGGGTGATTCTGGCCCCGGCCCTCGGTCCGGTGATGGGAGGCTTTCTGGTTGATCAGCTGGACTGGCGCTACGTGATGTTTGCACCGGCTCCGGTCACGTTGCTGGGTGTTTTCATGGCCTGGCGCTTCCTGCCCTTGCCGGTGTCCCGGCCAGCCCCCTATCGCTTTGACCTCCCCGGCCTTGTATTGCTCGGGTTTACCATCGCCCTGTCGCTCGATGCTCTGAACCGGTTGCAACAGGCGGCAGGCCAGAAGAGCTGGATCTTGATCGAAGGGCTACTGGCCCTCGGCGGGCTGCTGCTATTCATACTGCGTGAGCGACAAACTGCCCATCCTCTGGTGAACATTGCCCTGCTGCGCAAGCCGGTCTTTGTTTTCGCCTGCCTGGGTGCCATGGCACTGGGGCTGGCGCTGTTCGGATCCACCTACCTCATTCCATTGTTCGTACAGACAGCTCTGGGCTTCAGCGCAACGGAGGCAGGTTTGCTGATGCTGCCTGCGGGTATTGTCCTGGGTATGACGTTTCCGTTGGCCGGCCGCATGGCCGACAGGCACAGTGCCCGGGGTTTGGTGGTGTTCGGTATTGGTGCATTTGCCCTGTCCGCCGTGCTGTTCGCGCTGTCCGATCTCGAGCTCGCCTTTGGCTGGCTGGTGCTCTGGACAGTGCTGGGCCGCATCGGTATCGGTTTCATGCTCCCGGCCCTCTCGACCGGCGCCCTGAATCCGCTGGAGCCACAGGAGCTGGGGGCCGGCTCGAGCACGCTCAACTTCATGCGCCAGCTCGGCGGCGCCTTTGGCGTTAACCTGGTGGCACTGACCATTGAATTTGGCGAGCACACCTCCGGGATGCCCACGATCAACGCGTTCCACTCGGCCTGGTGGCTGGTAGCGGCATTCGTAGCGGTTGCGGCGATCCCGGTGTGGCGAATGCGGGTCTAGGAAAACCTGTGGTTGCTGCCCCGCGCCGGATTCATTATTATGCTTGCAACTCTTCAGGGGAGTAGCCTCCGCATCGGAATGTCCGAGCGGATGATAGTCAACACACTTGGGGCCAAATCCCCATGGCTATCATGTCTCACCACAACATCGGTGATATTGGCAAGACCTGAGGCGGTTTCACCTCCATTGGGCGGAAGGTGGGCTGCCTCATGTCTGGTTATCCGCCCCGGAGTTTTTCATGGACGCTTTTCTCGCCTCAACGGTTGCTGTTGCCATAGCGGAAATTGGTGACAAGACTCAGTTGCTCTCGCTTTTCCTGGTTGCCCGATACGCCACCCGCCTGCCTATTATTCTCGGCATTTTTGTCGCAACGGTTCTCAATCACGCCTTATCTGCCTGGCTCGGTGCCTGGGTCGCTTCCTTCATTCCGGAAGCCTGGCTGCCGTGGATTCTGGCCGGCAGTTTTGTTGCGATCGCGCTCTGGTTGCTGGTACCGGACAAGGACGACAGCGATGACTCAAAGTTCCTGGGCATGGGGGCGTTCATGGCCACCACCATCATGTTCTTTCTGGCGGAGATCGGCGACAAGACGCAGGTTGCGACCGTCGTTCTCGCTGCCAGGTTCACCGAGACTTTCTGGGTTATTCTGGGCACCACGGTGGGTATGCTGCTGGCCAATATACCGGTTATCATGGCAGGACGCTGGCTGATGGAGAGGTTGCCCCTCGCCACAGCGCGGATTGGTGCAAGTGTTTTATTTGTGGCGCTTGCCGTCGTAACAGTATGGGCGACCTATATGAACTCCTGAGGGTACTTGCTGTCACTGTACCCGGTTGCCTGATGCTTTCGGAACGTTTTCTATGTGGTTCAGATTTTTAACGGTTTTTTCTCTGGCACAGTTTCTGGTGTTCCCGACCGCCGTGTTTGCGGAGGCTCCGGATGCTGCCAGCGACCCGGAATCCCTCGAGGAGCCGGATCGAAGCCCTCGCGTGCCCACATTCCCGGTCCAGGGGGATCTGGCCGGAGAGCTCGGTGTTTTTGAGACCCGTTATGAGGACACCTTTGCCGGCATTGGTAACCGCTTGGCCATGGGGTACCTGGAGCTGGTCAAGGCCAATCCTGGCGTGGACCCCTGGCTACCCGGCGACGGCACCACCATCACCCTGCCGCGCCAGTACGTGTTGCCGGACGCCCGGCGGGAAGGCATCGTTATCAATCTTGCCGAGTACCGCCTGTATTACTTCACCGATGAGGGTGTTCAGGTGTACCCCGTGGGCGTTGGCACGGCAGAGAATCCGTCGCCTCTGACCGATGCCGAGGTCACCATGCCACTTGAGTCCCCGGCCTGGTACCCGCCTGCGAGCATTCGGGCAGAGTACGAGGCGTCCGGAGACTATCTGCCCAGGATGATTCCGCCCGGCCCCGGCAACCCGCTTGGCACCCACGCCCTGCTCCTGAGTGAAAAAGGCTATCTGATCCACGGTACCAACAAGAAATTTGGCGTAGGCATGCCGGTCAGCCACGGGTGTTTCCGGATGTACAACGAGGATATCTCGCGGTTCGTTTACCAGGTCGAGAAGGGCACGCCGGTCCAGGTTGTGCACGACGCCGTCAAGATCGGTTTTTCAGATGGCGAGGTCTGGTTGGAAGTCCACCGTCCACATGAGGACTACCCCCGTGAAGATCGAGAGCGCTTGTGGCAGCAAGTGTTCGCTGAAGTTGAAGCCTTCCGGAGCCGTCATCCGGACGTTGAGGTCAAACGCGGTGCCATTGAACTGGCCGTCGACCAGGCGGATGGCCTGCCGACCATGATTGGTGAGCGGGTGACCCGGATGGCCGCAGACAAGACCGTGGAAGATAAGTCGCCGGAATCGGCCAAGGAGCCGGAGCAGCGGCTATACTTCTGATGCGGTGGGCTTAACACGGTTGCCGTCCTGTGAAGGACAGAACCGCGGCCCCGCTGCCATCGTATCTGTATCAAGTTGAATTTCTTCCGGATCCGGGGAGGCTTTATGCAGGCACACCGTCCCATGCGATCACAGAATCCCGCCCGCCTCCGGGCCTGGGCTCTGGTATGCCTGACAGGTGTGCTGCTAGCGCTGGCGTCCCTGGCCCATCAGGTTTTTGCCCAGCAGAAATCTTCCGAAACTGCTCTGGTACTCACGGTTGAGGGGGCTATCGGTCCCGCGACCATGGACTACGTTACCCGGGGCATCCGCCGCGCGGAATCCGAGGGTGCCGGTCTGGTGATTATCGAAATGGATACGCCTGGCGGCCTGATGGATTCCATGCGGGACATCATCAAGGTGATCCTGGCCTCCGACGTTCCTGTCGCAACCTATGTTTCCCCCCAGGGCGCCCGGGCTGCCAGCGCAGGCACCTACATTCTCTATGGCAGTCACATTGCCGCCATGGCGCCTGCCACCAACCTGGGTTCGGCCACGCCGGTCCAGATGGGTGGGCTGCCGGGTAGCCCTGAACCCGAGAGCGATCCGGCCTCCGAAGCCCCGACATCCGAGGAAGGGTCGGATGCCGCCTCCGACTCTTCAACCGACAATGAGCGTCAAGCAGGCGACGACGAAGGCAAACGGCGCGGCGGTACCGCCATGGAGCGAAAGGTTCTGGAGGACGCGGTCAGTTACATCCGCGGCCTGGCCGAACGCCATGGCCGCAATGCCGACTGGGCTGAAGAGGCCGTCCGTGAGGCTGTAAATCTCGGTGCCGAAGAGGCGCTGGAGAAGAACGTCATTGACGTGGTCTCCCCCAACCTCCGGGATCTGTTGCAGCAAGTGGATGGGCGCACCGTTCGCATGGCGTCAGGCAACAGGATCCTGAACACGGCCAATATGGAAATCGTCAGATCCCAGCCGGACTGGCGGACCCGCCTGTTATCAGTGATTACCAATCCGAACGTCGCCTACTTTCTTATGATCATCGGCTTCTACGGCATCATCTTCGAGCTGGCCAACCCCGGTGCCGTGGTGCCCGGCGTGATTGGCGCGATTTCGCTGATCCTTGCGCTATTCGCCTTCCAGGTCCTGTCGGTGAATTACGCCGGCCTGGCTCTCATTCTGCTCGGGTTGGCGTTCATCGTGGGCGAGGCTTTTGTGCCCAGTTTCGGGATACTGGGGGTTGGCGGGATTGTCGCCTTCGTGACCGGCTCGATCATATTGATGGACGGCAGTCACCGGGATATTTCCCTGCCGACCATTGGCGGCACGGCCGTCGTGGCTGCCGGTTTTATCCTGTGGACGGTGACACGGTTTATCGGGCTGCGCCGACGGCATCCGGTCAGTGGTGCTGAACAGATTACCCATGAGGAAGGCGTCGCACTGGACGACTTTGCCGGAGAGCATGGCCATTTTCGTGGCCACATCCGTCTGAGCGGTGAGCGTTGGAATGCCATCAGCGAAGGACCGGTCAAAGAAGATGACCGAGTTCAGGTGACAGCAATCGAAGGTTTGACGGTAACGGTCAGGGTTATTCCGGACAACGGCTGACCCGGCAGATAAAGTAACGGCAATACAAGGAGGCCGTATGATTGGCGATCTGATTCCCTATTTGGCACCCACGGTGGTGTTACTGCTGATTCTCGCTTCGGCCATCAAGATCCTGCCGGAGTATGAGCGGGGCGTGGTGTTCTTTCTCGGTCGGTTCCAGGGAGTGAAAGGCCCGGGGCTGATCCTTGTGATCCCCGGCATTCAGCAGATAGTGCGGGTGGACCTGCGGGTCATCACTCTGGACGTGCCCAGCCAGGATGTCATTTCCCGGGATAACGTGACGGTGCGAGTGAATGCCGTGCTTTACTTCCGCGTCGTGGATCCGGAGCGGGCCATTATCCGCGTGGAGGATTTCAACTCCGCCACCAGCCAGCTCGCCCAGACAACTCTCCGCTCGGTACTGGGTAAGCACGACCTGGATGAAATGCTGTCAGAGCGGGACAAGCTGAACTCCGATATCCAGGAAATCATCGATGCCCAGACGGAGGAGTGGGGCATCAAGGTGGCCAACGTGGAAATCAAGCATGTTGATCTTAACGAATCGATGATTCGTGCCATTGCCCGTCAGGCGGAGGCAGAGCGTGAGCGGCGTGCCAAGGTTATCCACGCCGAGGGCGAATTGCAGGCGTCCAAAAAGCTGGTGGAAGCGGCGGATGTCATGTCTACCAATTCCGGTTCCATGCAGTTGCGTTACCTTCAGACCCTGGCGGATATGAGCAACACCAACTCGTCCACGATCGTGTTCCCTCTGCCCTTGGAACTTATGACCACGTTCCTGAAGGAGAACAAGCCCTTTACGCCGGATAAACCCGAACGGGAAAAGCCCGATTCCGGGGCATAAAAAAAGGCCGGCAATGCCGGCCTTTCCTTTACGTATCAGCCTTATTTCTGGCTGGCACGCTCGAGCATACGCTTGGCACGCTCGTTGGCTTCGTCAGCGGCTTTCTGGGCTGCCTTGGCAGCGGCCAGAGCTTCTTCTGCAGTCTGCTGGGCAGTACGTGCAGAGCTTGCAGCGCTGTTAGCGGTGTTCAGTGCATTTTCTGCAGTGCGCTCAGCGGAGCTGGCGGTTGCATTCGCTTCGTCGAGTGCGCCCTGGTCAGTGGTGGCACAACCTGCAGTCAGAGCAGTTGCCAGTGCAATCCCGGCGATCGTCAGTTTACGCATTGTAAATCCCCTTATTGGTCGAGTTATTTCCTGTGATCCGAAAGTCAGTATAGACGACTTCCTGTCAACCTGCGCAGCAACGTTTGGCAGGCAATGACTACCGGAGTCGTTAAACAGTGTAAAACACTGTAAGTGCGAATGTTAACTACAGATACGTAAATTTGCTAAGCATATGACAACAACTTAATGCGGCTGTCAGGTTTGGGCTCATGGGTGAATGCTGATGGGAGTTCCGTTGGACACCAGTTGCCAGATTTCGTCCATCTCTTCGTTGGTGACGGCGATGCAGCCATCGGTCCAGTCCAGGCCGGTATAGGCAAAAGCCATGTCGCCCACGTTATTGGGCAGGCCGTGGATCATGATGCTGCCACCGGGGTCCAGGCCCCAGGCGGATGCCAGTTCCCGATCTCGCTCACTGGGGTAGGAGATGTGGATGGACTTGTAGAAATCGCTCTCGGCATTGCGCCAGTCCAGGGTGTAATCGCCTTCCGGTGTGCGCTCGTCACCCTCGTACAGCTTGTGGCCTTCCGGATTGTCGCCCAGGGAAATGCGGTAGCTGCGAACCACGTCCTCGCCATCCATCAGGTACAGACGGCGCTCACCCTTGCGAACCACCACCCTACTGACGTTCTGAATGTCCGCGGGCTCATACATGGTGGCAACCGGCATCCGGGTGTCGGCCTTGGCCAGCAGCTCGGTTGCAAAGGCGGTTGGAGCAGCGGCCATGCAGAGCAGGGCGAGGCTGGATAATAGGGCGCGGAAAATGCTCATGTCCTTAACTTACCAATGATTAATCTTTGTACAGGCGATTTATACCATAGCCCGCAAGGGATCTGTTAAGGGGTTTTGTTAACTTTTTTGGCTATCTGGTTCGCTGATCAACCATTTTGTGAACTGTCCATCTTCAGTCCCACTTTGGTTACCTGATCTGCATTGGTGGCCCTGGCAACGAGCTTGACCGGTCCAAGAATGACAACATCGCCAACCACCGGGTGCCCCTTTGTCCGTTTGGCAAAGCATTCAGCGAGGGACAGTTCCGGAGGCAGGTCGTCAAATTCGATGCCATATACCTGCTCAACATCGCCCAGCAGGGCATCACCGTTGAGCACGAAGTCACCGAAGAATGCCCGCTCGGCAAGATATTGGGGCGCGTGCCTGCCGCTGAGGGCTTTGCCCAGTTCCGGCAATACGTCCGGGGTTGCGAACATGGCCACCATGTCGCCATTGGATACTTCCAGGTCTGCTTTCGGCTGAAGGCAAACCCGATTGCGGAATACCCCGGCTACCGCAGTGTTTTCCGGAAACCGCAGTTGACCGAGGCGGCGTGGTGTTTCCCAGCTCTCGCCACGGAGGGGAAAGAGCATCAACTCGTGGTCCCCCGCAGCGGCCGCGTCCAGTGGGAGCCTTCGATAAGGGTCCTCGCCGGCGGGCACCTCCAGGCGGAGCTTCCGGGCCAGTGGCGTCATGGTGGTGCCCTGAACCAGTAGCGAGACCAGCACGATAAAGAAAGCCGCGTGGAAGACCAGTTGGGCTTCCGGCAGGTCGGCGATGATCGGGAACAGGGCCAGTACAATCGGCACCGCACCCCTGAGGCCGACCCAGCTGATGAAACCAAGCTCGCGGCGATTGAAGGCAAACGGCCAGAGGGTGAGCATGACCGTCAGCGGGCGGATAATGAAGATCAGCGAGAGGGCCAGGATCAGCCCGCCGCCGGCCAGCGGAATCAGATCGGAGGGCGTTACCAGCAGTCCGAGCATCAGGAACAGGCACAGTTGGGCCAGCCATGCCAGACCATCGTGCACCTGCAGGATCATCGGCATCATCCGGACATGGCGGTTACCGATCACCACGCCGGTCAGATAAATGGCCAGAAACCCGCTGCCGCCGAGGGCGTTTGTGGCAGAAAACACCGAGATGCCAGCAGCAGCGACCAGAAGGGGATACAGCGAAGGCGTCAGGCGGATCCGGTTGGCCAGCTCAACCACGGCGAAGCCGCCAATAATCCCGGCAACGGCGCCGACACCGAACTGCTGCACCAGCATGGTCAAGACCGCCCAGCCCGCGTGGTCGCCATCGTTACCGATGAGCGTGACCAGCATCAGGGTCAGGAAAATCGCCATGGGGTCGTTACTGCCGGATTCGATCTCCAGGGTGGCACTGACCCGTTCGTTCAGGTGCAGGCCCCTCCCCTGAAGCAGTGAAAACACGGCGGCGGCATCGGTGGATGAGATGATGGCGCCAATCAGCAGGGCCGTCAGCCAGTGCAGGTCGAATACCCACCAGGCCACAACTGCGGCACCAGCGGCGGTCATCGCGACCCCGAGCGTAGCGAGCACCAGGGCGGGTTTCAGCCCCACGCGGAAGGTTTCGGCACGGGTGCGCATGCCGCCGTCCAGCAGGATCACGCCCAGCGCCAGATTGGCAATCAGAAACGCGAGCTCGAAATCGTCGAACTGGATGCCACCCGGGCCGTCCTCGCCCATCATCATGCCGACCACCAGAAAGATCAGCAGCACCGGCATGCCCACCCGGCTGGAAAGCGGGCTGAGCACAATACTGATGACCAGCATCAGGGCGCCAATCAGAGTCAGGGTGGGATCCATTGTTGCTCCAGACAGAATGCTTGCCCATTGCCGGGCGGACCGCTTATATTGCTTTCGCGGCCCTTTTTTTGCGGGTGTAGTTCAATGGTAGAACGGCAGCTTCCCAAGCTGCATACGAGGGTTCGATTCCCTTCACCCGCTCCACTTCATTGCCGCTCGACTGTATCTCTAGTGTAGTTTGAGTCGGGGTTGCATGGCACGACTGATTTTATCCATCAGCCAGATGATCCCGGTGCGGAACATGCCATGCAGGGCTACCTGATGCATCCGGTAGAGGGACAGGTAGAACATGCGGGCCACCTTGCCCTCGATGTACATGCTGCGGCCGGACAGGTTGCCCATCAGATTGCCGACGGTGGTGTAGCGGCTGAAATTGATCAGCGAACCGTGGTCGTTGTAGACGAAGGGCACAGCCTCGCCATTGTCCAGGCGGTTGCAGAGGGTCTTGAACAGGGTGTCTGCCTGCTGGTGCGCAGCCTGGGCCCGGGGGGGAACCGGCAGGTCGGAATCCGGTTGCGGACAGGCAGCGCAGTCGCCGAAGGCGAAGATATTGGCATCCTGGGTGGTTTGCAGGGTCTGTTCCACCACCAGCTGATTGCTCCGGTTCACCTCCAGACCTTCCAGCTCGGCCAGGAAGGCCGGGGCCTTGATGCCCGCTGCCCAGATGGTCATTTCCGAGGGTAATTCGGTGCCGTCTTTCATCACGACCGTACTGGGCCGTACCTCACTCACCGGCTGGCCGGTCAGTACTTTCACGCGCTGGTGTTCCAGCTCCCTGGTGGCCGCTGCAGACAGCCGGCCCGGCAAGGCCGGAAGAATACGGTCAGCGGCCTCGATCACGGAAATGGAAACGTCCGAGGGCTGAAGGTGGTTCATGCCGTATACCGGCAGCTCGCGGGACGCCAGTCGCAATTCTGCCGCCAGTTCCACACCGGTGGCACCCGCGCCGATGATGCTGATATTCAGGGTGTGCTCAGCACCCTGAAACGCCTCATGATTCTTGCGCAGAAAGGCGTTGAGCATCAGGTTGTGAAAGCGCCGGGCCTGTTTGAGGCTGTCCAGAAACAGGCAGTTGTCCTGGGCGCCGGGCGTGCCAAAGTCGTTGGCGGTGCTGCCCACGGCAATCACCAGTGTGTCGTAGGGGATATGGCGTTCGGGAACGACCTCTGTACCGTCGACATCGTGGAACGGGGCTATGACCACTTTCTTGCTATCGCGGTCCAGTCCGCTCATGCGGCCGAGCTGGAATTCGTAATGGTGTTTGCGGGCATGGGCGCGGTAGTTGATCTCGTTCGCGCTGGCATCCAGGGAACCGGAGGCAACTTCGTGCAGCAGGGGCTTCCAGACGTGGGTCAGACCGGAATCCACCAGCGTGATTCTGGCTTTTCTCTTTTTACCCAGTTTGTTGCCGAGGCTGGTAACAAGTTCGAGACCGCCGGCGCCACCGCCGACCACAACAATGTGATGAAGGTTATCCATACCAATCAGACCTGTAAGTGAAGAGAGCCAAGCACTCTTCAGGTGAGAATGCTTGGCTGTCCTCACTCGGAACCAGACGAGCAGCCGGAATTCGATCGGGAAACAGGGCGGGGTCTGAGCCGGGCAATAATGTTAACGCGCCCGGACCTGTGGGTACAATTCTACGGAAGTGCTGCTTCAATGCTGGATGCGATACCCGTCCAGGATGGCGGCCATATCGTCACCAAGGTCTTTCATGGCTTGCGGATCCAGATTGCGTTCACCCATGGATCTCAGGCCCATGATCTGCGCCTGCAGGAGTCGGGCAAGTCGACGGCTGTCCACGGATTGCGCCAGCTCGCCTTTTACCCGAGCCTGCTCTACCAGGTCTGCAAGAGATCCCTCGATCGCGGCAAGAATGCTGTTGGCCTGGTCCGCCAGGGCCGAGTGCGTATTGCTGGATTCCAGCAGCGTTTTCACGATCATGCAGGCACGTGAGGGTGCCGCGCTTCCGTCGCCGCAACTGCAGGCGATGCCGCGCAGATAGTCCTGAAGGCCGTCAACAATGGAATCAAAGCCCTTGAGGTGAACGGCCAACTCCCGGCCGCCCTGTTCCGCATAGGCGGCCAGTGCCTCTGAAAACAGACCGTCCTTGCTGCCAAACGTGGCGTAGATGCTGCCCGGCCGCATGTCGAGGGCCTGCTCGATCTGCTTCATGGAGCTGCCGTGATAGCCCTTCTCCCAGAACAGGCCAACGGCCCTTTCCAGAGCGGTTTTTCGGTCATAGCGTGCGTGTCTGGCCATAACAACAATTCACCATCGTAGTGATTTGAATGACCGCTCAATTATATCTTGAATGACCGCTCAATAACAGTTAGCCTGAAGTATCGGTTGAGTAAGCATTCAATAACTAAGTTAGCAATTACAGGTTGTTCCCTGCACAGCGAAGCCACAGCACCGGAGCAGCTGGCGGGCGGGTATGGCTCAGCCCGCGTCCGTTGCCAGTATGTTCGCCTGTCTTGATCGTTTTTTGGTCTTGAGCCGCTTGTCGATGCACCGGGTGTCGTCCTCGAGAATAACGACGCATTCCAGGCACTGAATACACTCGTCGTAATCGATCCGGCCATCCTTGCGAATGGCATTGATACCGCACTCATTCTTGCAGTGCTGGCAGGGGTTGCCACAGAGCTCAACCCGGCCCAGCCAGCTGAACAAGCGTAACCGGCCGAGCGCCGCGAGGCCTGCGCCCAGTGGGCACAGGTAGCGGCAGTAGAATTTGTGGATGAACATGCCGATCACAAGCAGGCCGACGGCTTAGAGAACGAAGGGCCAGGAGCGAACGAAGAACAGGGTTATGCTGGTTTTGAATGGTTCCACCTCCGCCATTTTTTCGGCGACGGTCAGGGAGTAGAAAGCGGTGCCCACCAGAGCGAGCAGGATCGGATATTTGAGTAGAATCAGGCGCCGGTGCCATTGCTCCGGCACTTTGATCTGGCGGAACTTCAGTTTCTCGCCAAGCCAGGCGGCCATTTCCTGCAGGGCCCCGAACGGGCAAAGCCAGCCACAGAAAAGGCCACGGCCCCAGATGAACAGGGTTATGAATGTGTAAACCCACAGAATAAAGATGATCGGATCCAGCAGGAAGACATTGAGAGAGAAACCGTCCCAGATCGCCAGGAACAGGGTGTAGATGTTAACCACCGAAAGCTGGCCCTGGGCGTAGAAGCCAATAAAGAACAGGGTGAAGAACAGAAATTCCCAGCGGAACCGGTGTACCAGCTTCGGGTTGCGGCTCAGGGTTTTCTGGCGGGCGAAGAACACGGTCAGAACGGTCAGGCCGATTACCAGCAGTGAAATCTGCCACCAGCGTTCTTTCCAAAGGCCGATCCAGACCGGTTGACGGGTGTTCTCTGGGTTGGGAGCAACCTCGACGGTTTCGAACAGTTCTTCGTTGAACCGAACCGGGATATTAAGGGACGTGCGGTCCACCATCAGGTGATTGCGGGCCAGTTCGACATTGAGCTTCAGATTGGCTTCCGCTCCAGGGTTGAAGCCGGCGTTACCGCCCACGCGGAACAGGTTTCCGGCATCGAAAGACGGGATGCCGGCCGCCCGGAAATCGAGATTCTGGTCCAGCAGGTTCAGGTCGCGCATTTCCACGGCAAGGTTGTTCTGGGTGAGCCCGATGCGGTCCGGAGAGCTGCCGGGCACGAACTCTCGGGAAACGTGGGGAAAGGCGCCCCGGGACATGACGGCCAGAACCTGTGCGCCGTCATCCAGCCTTTGCATGAGGCGCTGGTAGCCATCGTCTCCGAGCAGGTTCCGTCCCACCATGGGCGAATTGATGTAGGCGAAGAAAAGCTCGGTAAAAGGTTCGCCGTCTGCCGGTTCGATGTCCATGGGGTAGTCTGAAAGAGGCCGGCCCAGCTCGGCCTCGATGGATTCGGCAGCAATCTGCCAGAGTCCGATGTAACCGCGATCCACCAGTTGCTGCCAGGACATGGGCTGGTAGAAATCCGGTTTCGCCCGTGTGGGTGCGCTCTGGGCAAAGCCCTCGAGTTTCTTGCGGGCCACCTTGAGGGCTGAAGAGAGCACGGTGTCGTTGATGATCAGGACCGAAACCGTGGCCTTGCTGACACCGTCAAAGTGCACCACGTTGCCGTCACTGGTTCGTCCGGAACGGCTGGAGTTGGAGGTGCTGACAATAATCTGCTCTTGTAACGAATGCCCTTCGTATTGGTCTACAAACTCGAACAGGGGGCCTTCGCCCAGGCCATGGAGAAAGACCGGCTCGTGGTGATTCAGCACCTTGATGCCGGTGAAACGCCCTTTGCTGTCCAGGCCGATCAGCATGCTGATCGGTTTGCCGGCAAAGCCCTGGAGGCGGCTATGGTCTGCGGTTTCGTAGGCATAGCCGAGCAGTTCCTGGAGTTGATACACCGGGTACACGGGAAAATCGGGCAGCTTGTCTTCAATGACCGTTGCCGAGGGAAACAGCTCCTGAATCAGCGCCCGCTTGCTGTCCGACAGCTCGGCGTGAACCGGGGGCACTAAAAACAGACAGGCAAGAAGGAGCACGATGCGCCCTGCCATGGGGTACTCCTGTGGTTCTTTTTGTTTGATCTTCCATGCTAGAGTTTTCGGCCCCGGGCTCAATGCGACCTCGGAGCCAGCTGAATGCTACTTTGTGAGGAGAAATGCCATGACCGACGCTACCTACACGCCACCCAAAGTCTGGAAATGGGACTCTGAGAGCGGAGGTCGGTTTGCGAGCATTAACCGCCCCATCGCTGGTCCGACGCACGATAAGGAGCTGCCGGTTGGCAAACACCCGTTGCAGCTGTACTCACTGGCTACACCTAACGGGGTAAAAGTGACGGTGATGCTCGAAGAGCTGCTGGAACTGGGCATTAAAGAGGCCGAGTACGATGCCTGGCTTGTCAAAATCACCGAAGGCGATCAGTTTGGCAGCGGTTTTGTAGAGGTGAACCCCAACTCCAAGATTCCCGCCATGATGGACCACAGCGTCAGCCCCTCCATCCGCCTGTTCGAATCCGGGTCCATCCTGTTTTACCTGGCGGAAAAATTCGGGGCCTTCCTGCCGAGTGACATCGCGGGACGCGCGGAGACCATGAACTGGCTGTTCTGGCAGATGGGCAGTGCGCCCATGCTCGGTGGCGGCTTCGGTCATTTCTACGCCTACGCGCCGGAATACTACGAGTACCCGATCAATCGCTACACCATGGAGGTCAAGCGTCAGCTGGATGTGCTCGACCGGCAGCTGGCCAATAACCGCTACATCGCGGGCGATGAATACACCATCGCCGATATGGCGATCTGGCCCTGGTACGGCGCCCTGGTGAAAAACAAGGTGTATGACGCGGCCGAGTTCCTGGAAGCCCACACCTATACCAACGTCATTCGCTGGGCCGACGAGATTGCCCAGCGTCCGGCAGTCAGGCGTGGCCGCATGGTCAACCGGGCCTGGGGTGAGCCGAGCAGCCAGCTGCACGAACGCCATGATGCCAGCGATTTCGAGACCCAGACCCAGGACAAGATCGGGGATGGCGAATGAAGATTGCGGTCTATTGCGGCTCCCGGTCGGGCAATGATCCGCTATACGTCGACAAGGCTCGGGAGTTGGGTGACTATTTTGGCTGTAATGGCATTGAGCTGGTGTTTGGCGGTGGCCATGTCGGCCTGATGGGCATAGTTGCCGATGCGGTATTGGCCGCTGGCGGCAGGGTTCACGGGGTGATCCCCGAGCATCTGCGAGACCGGGAACTGGCCCACTCCGGTCTGACCGAGCTGCATGTGGTTAAAAACATGCACGAGCGCAAGGCCCTGATGGCGGATCTGGCCGACGGCTTTGTCGCATTGCCGGGTGGCATTGGCACGCTGGAAGAGCTGTTCGAAGCCTGGACTTGGGGCCAGTTGGGGCTGCACCAGAAGCCCTGTGCCATCTACAACGTCAACGGGTTTTTTGACCCGTTGCTGGCGATGGCAGAGAACATGGAGCGTGCCGGATTTTTGCAGCAGCAATACATCGACATGCTCATCAGGGCCGACCAGCCGGATGCGCTGCACCAGGCTTTCCGGGACTACCAGAGCCCCGGGGAAAAGTGGGCCTGATTTGCCAGGGCCTGGCGTAGCCGGGCCTTATTCCTTTTCTTCCTTCGCTTTCTCAATCGCTTCCAGCTGCTCGTGCAATAAACCTTCTAGCTTTATAAGCCGCTTCCGGTTCTCTTCATCAGGCCGATTGGTGTAAAGATCAATGTAGAACTGCGTGAAGCCACTCAGGTAAGGGTGTAATTTCTCATAGTCTTCGTCAGTCATGGTCGGTACTCCTCTCGAATACAGTGGATTCCATATCCGTAACTATGGATCATCCCCGGTAATCATCAAGGACGCAGATCAATTCTGAAACGGTTTTCCAGTTCACTCCATCCGGCTGACTTTCGCCATCAATCGACGCCAGTCTATTGGTAGCCGGTTCTCCAGTTCCGCCAGCACAGGGTCCTTCGGGTGTACCGACTGGAAGTGCTGTTTGCTGGCATAAACCACGGTGTTGTTACTTTTGCTTCGAAAGCCAAGAAGCACCGCAAAGTGCCTCTTGAGCCGCCGGAAGTAAGCCCCATGGACATCCGGAGTCCGGTGGTAATTCAGCACCAGCCAGCCGTCCTCCGTGAGCACCCGGGCGCACTCATCCACAAACTGTTTCTGGGCCTGTGCAGGGCTCATCCGGTCTGCGCTGTAAAGATCGGCCAGAATCATATCCGTGCTCGCCTCCGGCAGCTTTTCCAGGGCATCCCGGGCATCGGCAATGGTGACCTCAAGGCGTTCACTGCCGGGCAGGTCAAAAAATTCCCTGGCGGTGTCCAGCACCGCCTGACGCAGTTCGACGGCGTGTATCCGGCACTCGGGATAGAGATGGTGAAAAGCGCCGGCTATCACGCCGCCGCCCAGGCCCAGAATGGTGACGTGGCGGGGATTGGCAAAGACCGCTGGCAGCATCATGGCCCGGTTGTACTCGTGCACTGGCAGGTAGGGAAAGCGACGGTCGATCTTGCTCTGCTCGAACACCGAATTGAAGGTAAGCACCCGGTGTTTGCGGTAATCGACCACCAGGATGCTGCCCAGGGCATCCCGGGTGTGGTGGATAATCTCGCCTTTGTTGAACATGCCGGCTTACCGGCCGGATTCTTCGAACAGGCGCTTTACGCTGTCGGTTTTTGCCAGCGACAGAGCGGTATTGCCGTTGCTGTCCTTCGCTTCGCGATCGGCGCCTTTTTCCAGTAGCAGACGTACCGTTTCCGGGTGGCCGTGCTTGCTGGCCAGGATCAGCAGGGTCTCGCCCTCGCTGGTGCGCATGTTCACCGGGACGCCGGCATCAAGCATCACGCTCAGAGGTCCGGCACCGCCGTTGCGGGCCAGTTCGAAAATACCCTGGGCGAAGGCAACCGCATCCTCGTCTTTCTGGTTCGCGGGTTGTTGTGGCTTGCCGGGCTTCTGTTGGCTCATCGGGGCTCCGTGGTCAGTTCAATCGATTTTGTGTTAAAAACGTATTATCACAGAATGAGACTGTCCCAGACACAGTCAATGAGCCCAAGGCTAAAAACGACAGGAGGCAACGCCGTGAAACTAGAGGTTGAAGGCATCGAAGAAGGCCAGCCGATTCCGGAAAAGTTCGCATTCGGGGTATACAGCGAAGATGACCACATGAGCTTCGGTCCCAACCGGAACCCCGAAATTGTCTGGGACGGTGCGCCCGAGGGCACGAAAAGCTTCGTGGTGATGATGTTTGATCCGGATGTGCCCAGCGTTGCGGATGATGTGAACCAGGAAGGCAAGACGGTTTCCAGGGACATCCCGAGGGTCGATTTTTTCCACTGGCTGCTGGTGGATGTGCCTGCCGGCACCACCCGGATTCCGGAAGGCGAAGACAGCGATGGCGTGATTCCGAAGGGCAAGGAGCCGGGGCCCGGTCCCATCGGTATCCGCGGCGTGAACAATTACACCCAGTTCCTGGCGGGCAATCCCGACATGAACGGCACCTACGCCGGGTACGATGGTCCCTGTCCGCCCTGGAACGATGAGATCATCCATCACTACCACTTCGAGGTGCACGCACTGGATGTGGATACCCTTGCCCTGGATGGCGAGTTCGATGGTAACGATGTGCGCGAAGCAATGGCAGGTCACGTACTGGCCAGCGCCCGGGTGACGGGCACCTACACCCTGAATCCGGACCTGCGCTAACGGATTCAGACACCGAGCAGTAATATTCCGGTAACCCCATCGGTTACCGGATAGCCATCGTTCCCTCCCCCTGACTCCTTTCTGAACGTCACAGAAGTGTCTTGTTGTTGTCATGGCCCCGTCACCCGGTCTTGCCAAGGTGTCAGCATCCGGAATGGTTGAAAGACGGGAGGCAAGATGCGGAGCTACCGGAGCGTTTTCATTTCCGATGTGCACCTGGGCACGGCTGACTGCCAGGCCGAGTATCTGCTGGATTTCCTGAACCATGTCCGTTGCGAAACTCTGTATCTGGTGGGCGATATCATCGACCTGATTGCGATGCAGCGACGGGTTCACTTCCCGGATTCCCATCAGGCCGTCATTCACAAACTCATTGAGCTGGCGGCCAGTGGAACGCGGGTGGTCTATGTGCCCGGTAACCACGACGATTTCCTGCGCCGGTTCTGCGGCCAGACCATTGCCGGAATTGAACTGCAGTACAAAGCTGTGCATACCACGGCTGATGGTCGACGCTTCATGGTCTGCCACGGCGACCAGTTTGATCAGGTGGTGCGATGCAGCCCACTGATGCTTCTGGTCGGTGACCGTGCCCACGGTATCCTGCTCCGCCTGAACCGCTGGTTCAACGCCTGGCGCCGGCTCAAGGGCAAGCCCTACTGGTCGCTGGCAGCCTGGGTAAAGAGCAGAATCGGCAAGGCACGCACGTTCATCCGACGGTTTGAACTCGCGGCGCTGACGGTCGCGGAAAAGGGCAACTACGACGGTTTTATCTGTGGCCACATCCACTCCGCCGGCTTCCTGCGCAGCGAAGATGGTCTTTACTGCAATGACGGCGATTGGGTAGAACACTGCACGGCGCTGGTGGAGCAGGAGAACGGCACACTGGAGCTGCTGCATTGGTCGGAAAACCCCAATGTTCTGGCCAGAGAGCCTGACGCCCCGCATCCGGATGTGTGCGGAGAAGCCCGGCCGGTGATTGATACCTTGCCTGCGGCGTTCGTGGAGCAGGTCAACCGGCTCGCCAGCTGAGCAGCGGTGTGCGGCGACCACGGCCGCCTGCCCTGGCACTCGCTCAGGCCCCCTCGAGGCTTCAATACCTTTCCTTCAGGGTGGCTATTTTTCATAACGCCATCGTATCCCTTATACTCCGTGTCCCTACCAGCCCTTCATAGGCTTTATGGCTGAACATACGACATCACAGACAAGCGGTTTTGCTGGCTCTGGTCCCGGAACCGGCGCCGCCAGTCATCGCGCGCGTCGTCTCAACGCCTGGACGGTCAGCACCCTCGTGATCGCCCTGCTGGTTGCGATGCCAGTGCTGGTCATCCTTGCCCATGTGTTTTTCCCGTCCGGTGAAGTCTGGCAACACCTTGTCAACACGGTGCTTGGAAGATACCTCAGCAACACCGTGGTGCTCAGTGTCTCTGTGGCCGTAGGAACCACCCTGATTGGCACTGCCTGTGCCTGGCTGGTGGTTATGTGCCGGTTTCCCGGCAGGCGGCTGTTCGAGTGGGCTCTCCTGCTGCCGCTGGCGGTGCCAACCTACGTCATTGCCTATGCTTACACGGATTTCCTGCAGTTTGCGGGGCCACTGCAAAACGCGTTGCGCGAGTGGTTCGGCTGGGAGTTTGGCGACTATTACTTTCCGGATATCCGGTCCCTGGGCGGTGCTGCCCTGCTGATTACCATGGTGCTCTACCCCTATGTGTACCTGCTTGCCCGGGCGTCGTTCATGGAGCAGTCGGTAAGTGCACTTGATGTTGGCCGCACTCTGGGCCTGGGACCGTGGCGTATGTTCAAACGCATTGCTCTGCCGCTGTCCCGTCCTGCGATTATCGGCGGCGTTTCGCTGGTCCTGATGGAAACACTGAACGAGTTCGGGGCAGTCCAGTTCTTTGGCGTCGATACCTTCACCACCGGAATCTACCGGACCTGGTTTGGCCTGGGTGAGCCGGTTGCAGCGGCTCAGCTGGCAGCCTGCCTGCTGGTGTTCGTCGTTCTTGTTGTTGTCCTGGAGCGCGTTTCCCGCGGTGGCAAGCAATACCATACCTCGGCACGGTATCAGGCATTGCCCGAGTATTCGCTGAATTCAGGTCAGGCTGCGCTCGCCTTTGCAGTGTGTTTCCTGCCTGTTCTCATCGGTTTTATTGTTCCGGCCCTGATTCTGCTGGAAATGGCGATTACGACCGGCGACAGCCTTTTCGGGACGCGTTTTCTGGAATTCGCGTTCAACAGTCTGATACTCGCCTCAAGTGCGGCCCTGGTTGCCGTTACGCTTGCGGTAATGCTGAGTTACGGCGCACGGCTGAATCCCAGCTCCTGGGTCCGGAGTGCGAACCGGATTGCGGCCATGGGCTATGCCATCCCCGGGTCTGTCATTGCCGTTGGCATTATGATTCCGCTGGCCTGGCTGGATCAGAAGCTCAATCTCTTCCTGCGTGACAACTTTGGTTTCATGGTGGGTCTGGTGCTCAGTGGCAGCGCTTTTGTCCTGATCTACGCCTATACCGTGAGATTCCTGGCCGTATCCTTCAATACGGTTGAGGCCAGCCTGGGGAAGGTTACGCCCTCAATGGACGCAGCTGCGCGAACCCTCGGTCAAACCGCCGGTGGCACCTTGCGCAAGGTTCACACGCCGATCATGCGCAGTAGCCTGCTGGCGGCCGGCATACTGGTGTTTGTGGATGTGATGAAGGAGCTGCCGGCGACCATCATACTCAGGCCGTTCAACTTCGATACCCTGGCGGTCCGTGCCTACAGCCTGGCCTCTGACGAGCGATTGGCCGAGTCGGCCATGTCCTCCCTCGCCATTGTTGTGGTCGGGATCATTCCGGTGGTCATTCTGAGCCTGGCGATGCGTCGTTCCCGCCCGGGAAGTAAAACGGGGTAGTCACGGTTTACTCGCCGAACAGAAAAACCTGCGACATATCCAGCTCAAGCGAGACAGCCTGCCCCTCTTCCGGCAGGAACACCCCGGGCACCTTTGCATGCAGGTGCATTTCCTGTCCGTTTGGACCGTGAGCACAAATATGCAACAGACTGGTCGGGCCGAGCAGTCGGGACATCAGAACATGGCTGGTACGGTCGTCACCGGCTTGTCCTTCAAGTTGCCTGACTTTGACCGCCTCCGGGCGTATCAGAATTCGAACGCTGCTGCCGTCCCCGAAACCTTTAGCCTCCAGGTGGCCCAATGGCGTTGTTACCACGCCGTTGTGGACAACGCCGCGATGTTCGTTCACCTGCCCGAAAAAGTTGACCACGAACGGCTCGGCGGGATTGCAGTAGAGATCCGTAGGAGTTCCCGTTTGCACGATCTCTCCGTCTCGCATCAGTGCGATCCGATCCGCCATAAACATGGCTTCCTCCGGGTCATGAGTGACCAGAAGGGTGGCCGTGTTCAGCTCTTTCAGCACATGCAGAGTATCGTCCCGAATCTGGTCGCGCAGCCGGGCGTCAAGGCTGGAAAAGGGTTCGTCCAGCAGCATGACCCGTGGCGACGGAGCAAGGGCCCTGGCCAGGGCTACCCGCTGCTGCTGACCGCCTGAGAGGGTATGTGGGTAAACATTGGCGGCATCGGCCATGCCCAGGCGCCCCAACAGTTCGATTGCGCGGGAACGTTGCTGCTTTTTCGGCATGGAGCTGATGCCAAAGCAGACGTTCTCCAGCACCGTCAGATGGGGGAAGAGTGCAGATTCCTGGAATGCCAGGCCCACATTCCTCTTTTCCGGAGGTACCTGCACGCCACCGGGTGCCGAGACCAGGGAACTGCCGAGAAAGACTTTGCCGCGGGACGGCATCTGGAGGCCTGCAGCGATACGCAGCAGCGTTGTTTTGCCGCAGCCAGAAGGGCCGAGGAGGCAGACGACTTCACCTGCTTCGAGGTGCAGGTTGATGTCTTTGACAACGCTATCGCCATGGAATTGGCAATGCACGCGGTCAAGCATCAATGACGGGCCCGACAGGCCGTTCTCGAGTTGATCGCTGTAGGTTGGGCTTTCCTGATAAATACTCATGGTGCCGATCCAGCCTTCCGGTTCAAACTCCAGTGGAGATGCAATTGTAAGCGTGTTGCGTCTGATTGTGTATTGAATACGTAAAAGCGACTGATTCCTATTTATTGACTTCTATGCCAGGGTCCGTTTAAATCACATCTAAATACTAATCGTTTTCACCTCCAATAGTAATTAGCAACCAAGGAGAGATCCCGTGGTATCTCATAAAGCGAAGCTGGCAGCCACTGCCCTGGCAACAACACTGGCAGCAACGAGTGTCTCCGCGAGCGAAGTCAACCTCTACTCTGCGCGGCACTACGATTCGGACCAGGCAATTTATAACGCCTTCACCGAGGAGACCGGCATCAAGGTCAACCTGATTGAGGGCAAGTCCGATGCGTTGATCCAGCGAATCCAGCGAGAAGGTGTCGCCAGCCCGGCGGATATCCTGATTACCGTTGACGCGGGTAACCTCTGGCGAGCCGACCAGGAAGGCATTTTCCAGCCGGTGGATTCCGAAATTCTGAACAGCCGTCTGCCGGATTTCCTGCGTCATCCGGAAGGGCATTGGTTCGGCTTCAGTCAGCGTCTGCGCGCGATCTACTACGATCGTTCAGACTTTGATCCTTCCCGGATCAGTCAGTACGAGGACCTGGCCAAGCCGGAATTCAAGGGCGAGATCTGCATCCGGTCCTCCAGCAACATTTACAACCAGTCGCTGCTGGCAAGCCTGATTGAGTACCACGGCGAAGAAGGCGCTGAGGAGTGGGCGCAGGGCGTAGTCAATAACATGGCCCGTGATCCCCAGGGTGGTGACACCGATCAGATCCGCGCTGTGGCTGCCGGTGAATGCAACCTGGCGGTTGGCAACCATTACTACTACGCGCGCCTGCTGAACTCTGATGATGTTGCAGACCGTGAAGTGGCCCGGGAGGTTGGCATTATCTTTCCGAACCAGGATGGCCGCGGTGTTCACGCCAACATCGGTGGTGCGGGTGTGGTGGCTACCGCGCCTAACCGCGACAACGCTGTCCGGTTCCTGGAGTTCCTGTCTTCCGATACCGCCCAGCAGATTTTCGCTGAGAGCAATCACGAGTTCCCGGCTGTAGAAGGCGTACTGAAGAATCCGGTGCTGGATTCCTGGGGCAACCTGAACATTGATGACATCAATGTGAGCGTTCTGGGCACCAACAACCCGGAAGCGGTGAAAATCTTCGACCGTGTGGGCTGGCGTTAATCGAAGGATCACGAAATTGATCGCAGATCACGCTTGAGAGAGCGTGCTCAAGGGCCGGATGTTGGTGAGACATCCGGCCCTTTTATTTTATTGAGGCACCGGCTGTGCTTCCTGTTGCCGGATGAGCGGGTAGAATAGCCGGATGACCCGATCGCCGCTGGTTTTCCGTCTCTCCTTTCTTGCCATTGTCGCGTTTTTGATGGCCATGATCTGGCTTCTGCTGCGGCAACTGGGCATGCCTGCCAGCTTTGCACCAACGGTGCTGTCTGACTGGTTTGCCAATCAGGGGGCTCTGGGGCCGGTATTACTGATGCTCCTGATGGTTCTTGCGGTCGTGGTTGGGCCAATACCCACGTTGCCGATCAGTGCGGCGTCCGGCCTGGTTTATGGAATGTTTAACGGAACGGCAATCGCGGTAGCCGGTGCCCTGGCGGGTTCGCTGATTGCCTTTTATCTGGCGCGAGTGCTCGGGCGGGATGCTGTTCAGCAGAAGCTTGAAAACAACCCGGTATTCTCGGCCAGAGGGTCACAGCGGTTCCTGTTTATTGCCGTTCTTCTCACCCGTTTGATCCCGGTGTTTTCCTTCGCCCTGATCAGCTATGCCGCCGGCGTAACGGCGATCCATCTCTGGCGTTACGCCCTGGCAACGGTCATTGGAATGTTACCCATGACCTTTGTGTTTGCCGGCTTGGGGCATACCCTCGAGCTTAACCCCACCCTGACCGTTGTAGCGGCAGCCACGGTATTGCTGGTCATGAGCACGTTGCCCCTTTACCTGCGGCGTCGCCCACATTCCCGTCTGGCTCGCTGGCTGCAGCTTGATGGAAGGGTTTGATTCCCGCTGCAGATTCTCAATTTCCCAAAAGCGACTCGATATCCTGATAGACGGTCGCAGCATTCGTTACCCTGGCCAGCCAGCTCAGTGGAATGCCCTTCTCACCGCCAACACCGTGCATGGCCGCCATGGCCGGGCCAATCAGCCAGGCGCGGCCGCAGGAGTCGCCGCCACAATGAATATTCGCGCGGATGGCTTCGGTGTAGCTCCGGGCCGTGTTCAGAATGTGAAAGCTGACCGGCATGGCTTCCTGCAGGTAACAGGTACGGCCAAACGTGTCACCGGCAGCAACGCCGTTTAGTTCCGAGCTCTCAAGTGCCCGTTTGAGGGACGCCTGATCGGGTGCTTCGGCGATGGCCGAATTCATTGCCTTGGCAAGAGTCTCGCCCCTGAATAGCCCGTCCAGAAGCACCGCTGCACACTTTGCCCAGGCAACGGCCTCGACGTTGTTATTGGTAACACGCACGGCTGCTTCAACAACGTCCAGGAGGTTTGTGCTTCCGCTATGGGAGGCAACGAGTGGCGGCAGTTTGGAGACGGCAGGCAACTGCATGTCGTCGGCGCCACTCTCCGGTACCAGATTGCGGTCAATGGTTTCCGCCAGATGAACGCCGGCCTCCTGAATGGCCTTTTCCTTGTACGTCAGGCTGATGGCCTCCCGCACCGGCTGTGCAAGCGCGCTGCCGCTCAGACGGCGGGTGTAGGGCATGACCTTCTGCACCAGAATTCGCTTCTGTTTGTCGGAAAGATCATCGGGCATGCCGGACTGTGCCTCTTCGACCGCCCTGTGCTCGATAGCATTGAAATTTTCCAGCGTGATCCGCGTCGGGTTATCGATGAATCCTTGCCACTGGCCACCGGGGCCAAAGAATGAACGAAACCGGCGCTGGTAATCGCGGATGTCCAGATTGCCGTTGGTGGCCAGTAAACTGTCGGTCAGCACGCCGGTGGCAGCGCCGTAGTGACTCACATCCCCAACCTGTTTCCCCTCGTGAGCGAAATAACCGAATCCCTTTGTGTAGTACTCGGCTCGGGGAGGCAGGAATTCGGGCGACTGTCCACCCACCTCCAGAATGCGCTCGCTGTTGTAGAGCCAGTGCAAACCCAGGCTGGCTGCGTCTGCGACCCAGCCTCCTGCCAGAGCAGCGGTAATGGCAGCTTTTCTTTCGGGAGGGAGATTGCTGACCATGGGGGGATCCTTGATGTCCGGTTTGTGAGTCCGACCTGAAGGATTATTCGATAACGTCGCTGATCTGGACCGTTGGCTGAACGTTGGTGAAGTTTGGAATGTCGCCAAGGATTTCCTTGGCATGGGGGCCGAACGCGGTTTGGAAATCACCAACAGAGTCAAAATACATATGGCCCATGGCAATGTAAGTGGGGCCCTCTCCCGGGGCGCCGCCGGCCAACCCGGATTCGATGGCTGTGCGCTTGCAGGCATCGCCCAGCCTGTCGCGTACCAACGCCATATGCGTGTCTCGGTAGTAGGCGAGGTCAAAGTTGCTCTCGGCGGTTTTCGGATACATGACGCTGACTTTGATCATTTTGGGCCTCGGTTTGTGGAATCGCGGGAACCTTCTTTTAGCGCTCCTGCCACATTTTCGTCAATCCCCGGATCCGTTTGGTTGTTCTGTGGTGACGTAACAAGCCATGAAAACGTTTCCTTTTATGAGCAATTGTTCAAGAATAGGGGAAGCTCTGGAAGTCGGCAGATAAGTTCCCCGCGTACTTAGCATGGTATGCGTAATCAAATTGTTAGATATTCATGAGCAATCGTTGACACAATGCGTTGCCGAACGACGTAAAACAACGGTAAGCCGGTAACGAACACTGAGCCCAAGGTTTGATGTAACACTTCCGGGATTGGGGTGTCTCTTCGTTATCACGTTCAAGGTAGAAAGGATTATTTCATGACACTCAAGAAATGGATTCTGGTCGCGTTGATTGCGGCTGTGGTTGTCGGGTTTATTGCCAGTGGCGGTAGCGAGCTTCTGACTCTCGAGAACCTGAAGGAAAACCAACAGTCCCTCGGTAACTGGATTGACCAGAATCTGTTGGTTGCGGTGCTGGGCTTCGTTGTTGTTTATGTCGTGGTAACAGCCCTCTCTCTGCCAGGCGCTACCATCATGACGCTGGCCGGTGGTGCGTTTTTCGGCAATCTCTACGGTCTGGCAGCCGTCTCCGTTGCTTCAACTATCGGTGCGTCGCTTGCTTTCCTGGTGGCGCGGTTCCTGATGCGAGACACGCTTCGAAAACGGTATGGCGAAACCGTGGCGAAGATGGATCGCGGCATTGAGAAAGACGGCGCCTTCTACCTTGCAACCCTGCGGCTTGTGCCGGTGTTTCCCTTCTTCCTGATCAACCTGGCCATGGGCCTGACGGCCATGAAACTGCGCACCTATGCGCTGGTAAGCTGGATCGCCATGTTGCCTGGCACCTTTGTTTACGTGAACGCCGGCACCCAGTTGGGCCAGATCCAGTCCACCGGGGACATTGTCTCGGCCGATCTGCTGCTCTCCTTCGCGCTGCTGGGCCTGTTCCCGCTGATTGCCAAATTTGTGGTGGGCTTTATCCGCCGCCGCAAAGTGTACGCCGGCTGGCAGAAGCCCGAACATTTCGATTACAACCTGCTGGTGATTGGCGGTGGCTCCGCGGGTCTGGTCTCGGCCTATATTGCCGCAGCCGTGAAAGCCAAGGTGGCTCTGATAGAGAAGCACAAGATGGGTGGCGATTGCCTGAATACCGGCTGCGTGCCCTCCAAGGCTCTGATCCGCAGCGCCAAGGCCGCTGATACCCTGCGCCATGCCAATCGGTACGGGCTGGAATCGGTGCCGGTTAAAGGCTCGTTCAAGACCATCATGAATCGGGTCAAGGATGTTATCGCCAAAGTGGAGCCCCACGACTCCCCGGAGCGTTACCGAAAGCTGGGCGTGGAATGTATCGCCGGTGAAGCCAGCTTCGTGTCGCCCTGGGAGCTTGAGGTCCGGCACAACGATGGCCGCACCGAGCGCCTGACTGCCCGCAGTATCGTCGTTGCCACCGGCGGTAAGCCGGCCGTACCTCCGATCCCTGGTCTCAAGGACATGCAGCCGCTGACGTCCGACAACCTGTGGGAGCTGGAAGAGCAGCCGGAACGTCTGTTGGTGCTGGGCGGTGGTCCGATTGGCTCTGAACTGGCCCATGCCTTTGCCCGACTGGGCAGCAAGGTGACCCAGGTGGAGATGGGCGAGCGCCTGCTGGCCAGGGAGGATGAGGATGTCTCCGAACTGGTTCTGAAGCAGTTCCAGGCGGACGGTGTGGATGTCCGGCTGAAACATTCCGCCGCCGAGTTCCGTATAGAGGAAGGAGAGAAGGTTGCGTACTGCGAGCATGACGGTGAGCGGGTACGTATCCCCTTCGACCAGGTGCTCGTGGCCGTTGGCCGTGCGGCCAACACCGCCGGCCTGAACCTTGAGCGGATTGGTGTGGATACCCTGCCGAACGGAACCGTACCGGTGGAAGAAGACATGAGCCTGAGGTACCCGAATGTATTTGCCTGCGGCGATGTGGCTGGTCCTTACCAGTTTACCCACGCGGCGGCCCATCAGGCCTGGTACGCGGCGGTCAACGGTCTGTTCGGGCAGTTCAAGCGCTTCAAGGTAGACTACCGCGTAATGCCCTGGGTGACCTTTACCTCGCCGGAAGTGGCGCGGGTGGGACTCAGTGAAGCCGAGGCAACCGCGCAGGGCGTGGCCTACGAAGTGACCCGCTACGGGCTGGATGATCTGGATCGCGCCATTGCCGAGAGTGAGGATCATGGTTTTATCAAGGTGCTGACCCCGCCGGGCAAGGACAAGATCCTGGGCGCCGTTGTGGTTGGCAGCCACGCCGGGGAAATCCTGGCCGAATTCACCCTGGCCATGAAACACGGCCTGGGCCTGAACAAGATCCTGGGCACCATTCACCCGTACCCGACCTGGAACGAGTCGGCGAAATACGCTGCCGGTGAATGGAAGCGCGCTCATGCCCCCGAGGGCATTCTGAAGCTGCTTGAGAAACTGCACGGCTGGCGCCGTGGGAAAAACACGAATACACCGAGGAGCATCTATGCCCCTGACTGAAACCAGAACGGCCCGGAAACAACGCATCCCGGCCGTGGAAGTCCTCGAGCCCCGGGCCCGTGATAGCTGGACCCACACCCGCAATGGCGACCCGAGAGGGTACATTGATGCGGACAAGCTGAAAGAGCTGTGGATCCACACCGGCACCGCCTGCAACCTGGCCTGCCCCTTCTGCCTGGAAGGTTCCCATCCCGGCGATGGCCGCATTCCGGGCATGAAGCTCAGTGATGTAAAGCCGTTTATCCACGAAGCCATCGACATGGGCGTGGAGCAGTTTTCCTTCACCGGTGGTGAGCCCTTTGTGATCCGGGACTTCGTCAATATTCTGAATTACGCCAGCCAGCACCGGCCCTGCTTCGTGCTGACCAACGCCACCGAGCCGCTGCACAAGCGACAGCATCAGGTACTGCCTTTGCGGGACAACCCCTACCCGATTCATTTCCGGGTCAGCCTGGACTTCCCGGACAGGGCCCGTCACGACAAGGACCGCGGCGACGGCAGCTTCGATGAGGCCTTGCAGGGCATCCGCTGGCTGGTCGATCAGGGCTTCAAGGTGTCCATTGCCCGCCAGACCGATCCGGAGGAAATTCCGGCAGATGTCGAAGCCGCGTTCCATGACATCTTCCGGGAGTGGGGCATTCCGGAGAACCTGGCATTCACCGCATTTCCGGATCTGGGTACGCCAGGCTCGGAAGACGGCAGCCCGGAGATTACCGAGACCTGCATGGAGAAGTATCCGACCAAGGAGGCTCGCTCCCATTTCATGTGCACCTATACGCGGATGCTGGTGAAGAAGGGCGATGAGGTTCGGGTGTATGCCTGCACTTTGGTGGACGATGACCCGCAGTATGACCTGGGGGGGACGCTGGCCGAGAGTATGGATGAGCGCATTATGTTGCGGCATCACCGGTGTTTTTCCTGTTACCGCTTTGGGGCTAGTTGTTCGGCGCCTGCCTGAGTTTTGGTTCTTGGCCTCTCAGGACTGATGGCTGGTCATTGGCGGCCTGGGAGGTGAGGTTATTTTCCCTTGGGAAAAACAACTCGCTTCGCTCAGACATCTTTTTCCTGGCGGGAAAATAACCTCACCACCCAGACCGCGGGTACGGCTTTGCTATTCGGTTGTTGAGTGGGAAAGAAAAGAAAGAAGAAAGGTCCGTCAGAGTTCGTTGGAGCCTATTTCCGTTGCCGGGGATGCCAACACCGAGGTTAAACAAGGGATAGGCCGGTAGGGATTTCAAAAAATGTGGAGCGCCATGGACGGCGCGACCAAGCCCCCCATGGATGGGTTCACGGGCGTTTTTTTGAAATCCCTACCGGCCTGTCCCGAAAGGCACCCAAACCAGAAACCCCGGGAAAAACCCCGGACTAAACGACAAAGAACAAGGTAAGAAAACATGAACTTCACAGAGGCCTCCCTGTTCTGGGGATTCCTGCTGGTCTACGGCGTGGTGATGTATTGGCTGTCGCCCAGGAGCAAGAACGCGAATTCGTTCTATAAGGGTGCCGATGACCAGGGTAACCCGGTGGGGCAGTGGTCGCTGACGGCGAGTATTTTTATCAGCTGGATCTTTGCCAAGTCGGTGACCAATGCGGCGAACCTGGGTGCGGCTTATGGGGTGGTGGGCGGTCTGGCCTATGCCAGTTACTGGCTGTCGATTCCTGTGGCGGGGTATGTGATTTACCTGATCCGGACCCAGACCGGGGCCAGGAGCCTGCAGGATTTTCTGACTTCCCGGTTTGGCCGGCTGGCCAGTCTGGCGTTTGCGGCGGCGATTCTGATCCGGCTTTATAACGAAGTCTGGAGCAACACGGCGGTGGTGGGCGGCTATTTCGGGTTGCCCGGTGAGTGGGAGTATTACGCGGCGGCGATGCTGTTTACGGTGTTTACTCTGGCCTACAGCCTGAAGGGTGGGCTGCGGTCGTCGATTTTCACTGATGTGATTCAGGCCTTTGTGTTTGTGTTCTTTGTTGGGGCGGTGCTGTTCCTGATCATACCCGCCAACGATACCAGCGCCCTGCTGACCAACGGCGAGTTCCGGCTCAATGCCGGCTTTGATCTCTTGCTGGTGGCTTTGCTGCAGCTGTTCAGTTATCCGTTCCACGATCCGGTGCTGACCGACCGGGGCTTTGTGAACAGGGAAAAGACCATGCTCAAGAGTTTTGTGGTGGCCGGGCTACTGGGCTTCGTAGCGGTGTTTATCTTCAGTCTGGTGGGTGTTCACGCCCGGCTTAACGGCATTGAGGCCATGGGCAACGCGCCTGCTGCCGTGGGCCAGTCGCTGGGCCTGGCGGCGTTGTTCTTTATGAGCGTGGTGATGATGACCTCGGCGGGGTCCACTCTGGATTCCACTTTCACGTCGCTGGCCAAGTCGCTGGCGGTAGATCTGCCCAGGCTGGCGCAACGTGCCTCTGACAAGCTGCCGAGCATGCGGGTGGGTGCGGTCGTGATGGTTATCTTTGCCTTCCTGGGCAACCTGCCGATGTTCGCCGGCACCGATATCCTCAAGGCCACAACCATCTCCGGGACGATGGTCATGGGGCTGGCGCCGGTGTTCCTGTTCTACGGTTTCACCAAGTGGTCGCCCTGGAGTTTCCATCTGAGTTTCTGGACCGGTCTGGGCCTTGGCGTGTTGCTGGCGGTTGGTCTGATTCCGGCAAGCTGGGCCATTGGCGATGGCAAGTACGCCATGTTGCTGGGCGTTAACGCCTACGGCTTCCTGATCTGCACGGCTGGCTTCTTTACGCCTTTATTGCTCCGTCGTCTTGCCGGTCGGTCGCTGGCGGCGGGGGAGGCCTGAGCCGATGAGCGAAGGCCGCAGCTGTCCGTTGGCGTACCGGTACTCTGCCGAATCGCTTTGCCAGGATCCCCGCACGGTTTCCGAGGACGTGCTGTATATCATTGGAGGGCTTTACGGGAATCCCTGGGCCCTCGATGAAATCGAGCAGATGGCGCTGGCGGAGGAGCGTCAGGGACACCGGGTGAAGCTGGTGTTCAATGGCGACTTCAACTGGTTCAACGCCAGCGATAGCCTGTTCCGAACCATCAACAACCGGGTGCTGGATCACACGGTCAGTCTGGGGAACGTGGATTTCGAGCTGGCGAATCCCAGTGCCGGTGCCGGATGCGGTTGCGCCTACCCGGATTTTGTCGAGCAGGGCGTGGTGGAACGGTCGAACCTTATTATGGAGCGGCTCCAGGGCATTGCCGGGGAACATCCGGATATCCAGCGTCGCTTGTCCTTGCTGCCGCGGTATCGATGCCTGATCTTTGGAGGCCTAAAGGTTTTGGTGGTGCACGGGGATCTGGAGTCTCTGGCCGGGTGGGGGTTGGCTCACGAAGCTTTTGTCGAAGGTAACGATGGCAAGCTCTCGCAATGGTTCCTGGCGTCGGGGGCCGATGTCATTGCCTCAACCCACACGTGCCTGCCGGTGCTCTGGTCGGGGCTGGTGGATGAGCAGAGTCGGGTGGTGGTGAACAATGGCTCCGCAGGCATGGGGAATCTGCAATCAGACCCGCGTGGGCTGATCACCCGGATTGGTCTGTCCAGCCCCGTCATTGAGCCTGTTGCCGGAATTGAGCGGCATGGGCTGCATGTCTCTCTGCTGCCGGTGTCCTTCCCCCTTGAGGCCTGGCTGCCGGAGTTTGATCGGTTATGGCCGGCCGGCTCGCCCGCCGCCATCTCCTATCGGAACCGGATTCTGACTGGCACCTCACTGAGTGCCGATGATGTGGTTTTCCCTTCCATAATTTAACCATTCTGTTACTGGCAGATGGACCAAAGCAGTCTATTCTGAAATAGATGGCTGGGCCCCGCCGTGTGCGGCCTTTCGGCCTGACTTGAAATATATTTTGTGGTCTATATAATTCAACACTAACTTTTTGCCACGAATTGATCTCGTTATGACCTCAGAAGGATCGAATACCACCGCCATCACGCTTCGCACACCGGTGAAAGATGATGGCTTCAGGCTCCACCAGCTGGTGGCAGAGTGCCCGCCGCTGGACCCCAACTCGATTTACTGCAACCTCTTGCAGTGCAGCCACTTTGCCGAAACCGGCGTGGCCGCGGAGAAGGACGGCGATCTGGTCGGCTTTATCTCCGGATACATCCCTCCTCAACAGCCCGAAACCGTGTTCGTCTGGCAGGTGGCCGTGCATGAGAAAGGTCGTGGACAGGGCCTGGCCAAGCGGATGCTGAAAGAAATCGTTGGCCGTGATGCGTGCAAGAACGTCACCCACATGGAGACAACCATCACCGAAGACAACGAGGCTTCATGGGCGCTGTTCCGTTCATTCGCCCGCGATATGGGAGCCGAGCTCACCTACCACGAGCATTTCGAGAAAGAGACCCACTTTGGCGGCAAGCACGATTCCGAGTTCTTGCTGCGTATAGGGCCTTTCACGAAGCCAGCCTGAGGGCCGCGGTCCTGGATCAGCCCGGCAACAAGGTTGCGGGGCTGTGAACGACTGTAAAGCTGTGATTTGAATTAGCCGGCGGACCACTGAGGTAGGTCTGTCACAGGGCTTTAATCAACGCACGGTAGGCCTATCGCTACCCCATCAGCAGTTTTCGATAAGCCACCGCGCATCTACCTCGAACCTGACATGCTAAGAGGCAAGACGATGGAAATTTTCAAGTCGACTGAATCCGAAGTACGTGTATACAGCCGTGCGTTTCCGGTTATCTTCAACCGCGCCAAGAACGCGCACCTGTACACCGAAGATGGCAAGGAATACCTGGATTTTCTCGCCGGCGCCGGGTCCCTTAACTACGGCCACAACAACGACACCCTGAAGAAGGCTTTGCTTGAGTATATCGAGGCAGACGGCGTGAGCCAGGGCCTGGATATGTTTACCACGGCCAAGCACGACTTCATGGAATCCTACAAGAAGCACATTCTGGATCCCCGTGGTCTGGACTACAAAATGCAGTTCACCGGTCCGACCGGCACCAACTGTGTGGAAGCAGCCCTGAAGCTGGCCCGCAAGGTTAAAGGCCGCAGTGGCATCATCTCGTTCACCAATGGTTTCCATGGCGTCACCATGGGTGCCGTTGCCACCACCGGTAACAAGCACCACCGGGGTGGTGTTGGCACCCCCCTGGGCAATGTCGACTTCATGTTTTATGACGGCTACCTGGGCGACGATGTCGATACCCTGGCGATCATGGATAAACTGCTGAGCGACGGCTCCTCCGGTTTTGAACTGCCAGCGGCGGTAATCGTCGAAGCGGTTCAGGGCGAAGGCGGTCTGAACGCTTGTCGCGCGGAATGGCTGAAAGGTCTGTCGGAGCTGTGCAAGAAGCACGATATTCTGCTGATTCTGGATGATATCCAGGCGGGCAACGGCCGTACCGGTGAGTTCTTCAGCTTTGAATTCGCCGGCATCAAGCCGGACATCGTAACGGTTTCCAAGTCACTTAGTGGCTACGGTCTGCCGATGGCCCTGGTGCTGTTCAAGCCGGAACTGGACGTGTGGGATCCGGGCGAGCACAACGGTACCTTCCGCGGCAACAACATGGCGTTTACCACTGCTCGCGCTGCTGTCGAGAACTACTGGAAAGACGATGCCTTTGCCAATGAGGTGAAGGCCAAGACCAAGGTGCTGGGCGATGCCCTTCAGTCGATTTGCGACAAGTACCCCGGTCAGTTCAAAATGAAGGGGCGCGGTTTGATGCGTGGTATTGAAGCAAAGCACGCAGACATCACAGGCCCGATTACCAAACGTGCCTTCGAGCACGGCCTGATCATCGAGACCAGTGGTCCGAATGATGAAGTCATCAAGTGCCTGATGCCGCTTACAACCAGCGAGGAAGACCTCAAGAAAGGGGCTGCTCTGCTGGCAAAAAGTGTGGACGAAATCATGCAGGAAGGGCTTAGCAAGGCGTCGTAAGACGCCTGCACTTCCGGACATTCATGCTGCAGGATAGCAAAGGCAAGATTATGACCAGCCAACTACATACCGTTGAGAAAATCGGCGGCACCTCGATGAGTAACTACGAGGCCGTCCGTGACAACATCATTATCGGTAATCGCAAGAAGGATAACCTGTACCAGCGCATTTTTGTGGTCTCTGCCTATGGTGGCGTGACCAACGAACTGCTGGAACACAAGAAGACCGGTGAGCCAGGCGTTTATGCCCTGTTTGCGGATGCAGAGTCTGACTGGGCCTGGGGTGACGACCTCACCAAACTGGTCAAGTTCCTGACCGACATCAACGGCGAGCTGTTCGAAGACCCGATGCTGAAGCAGCAGGCGGACCAGTTTATCACCGACCGGATTGAAGGTGTTCGGGGTTGCCTGATCGACCTGCAGCGCCTGTGCTCCTATGGCCAGTTCCAGCTGGAAGAGCATCTGCTGACGGTGCGTGAAATGCTGGCAGGTATTGGCGAGGCTCACAGTGCCTTCAATACCGCCCTGAAGCTCCAGCAGGAAGGCATCAATGCCCGCTTTGTGGATTTGACCGGCTGGCGCGATAACGAGTTACTGCCGCTGGACGAAAAGCTCAAGCAGGCCTTCGATGCGGTAGACCTCACCCGTGAGCTGCCGATCGTGACCGGTTATGCCCAGTGCAAGGAAGGTCTGATGCGTACCTTCGACCGGGGTTACAGCGAGATGACCTTCAGCCGGGTAGCGGTAATCACCGAGGCTCGGGAGGCGATTATCCACAAGGAATACCACCTGAGCTCTGCCGACCCCAACATCGTCGGCGCAGACAAGGTGGTGCCCCTCGGTCGCACCAATTACGACGTGGCCGACCAGCTGGCCAACCTGGGCATGGAAGCGATTCATCCCCGTGCCGGTAAAGGCATGCGCCAGAACGAGATTCCGCTGCGTGTGATGAACACCTTTGAGCCGGAGCACACCGGTACGCTGATCACCGGCGATTACGTCAGTGAGAAGCCTCAGGTGGAGATCATCGCGGGCGCCAAAGGCGTTTTTGCCGTGGAAGTGTTCGATCAGGACATGCAGGGCGAGCCGGGCTCCGATCGCCGTATTCTGGATGTCTTGGGCCGTTTCAAGGTTCGGTTCTTGTCCAAGGACACCAACGCCAACACCATTACCCACTACGTGGGCAGCACGCTGAAACACGTCAAGCGGGTGGTCAAGGCGCTGAAGGAAGAGTTCCCCAATGCCGAAATCAACACCCGGAAGGTGGCGGTTGTTTCGGCCATCGGCAGCGATATGAAGGTTCCGGGTATTCTGGCCCGGTCTGTGAAGGCGCTGGCCGATGAGGAAATCAGCATTCTGGCGCTGCACCAGTGCATGCGTCAGGTGGACATCCAGTTCGTGGTGGATGAGGATGACTACGAGAAGACGATCGTTGCTCTGCACGGCGTTCTGATCGAGCCTCACAACCATGAGTATGCGATCGTCGCAGCCTGAGTTTCTGTAACCTCCCCGCACGAAACCCACAGCCGACCGTCCGTGTCGCCTGTGGGTTTTTACTGACCCCGCCCCGGTAAATCCATCAGCTACAGCACGTCGTATTCTTTGGTGTAAATTCTGACCGGTACCTAAGCCATGCGAACGACCGAAAGGCTGGGACCGTCTCCGACAACGCCCAACGATGGTGAAAGGGATTCCCTGGTCGGGCTGTACTTCAGGGATGCGTCCCGGTATGAACTGCTGACAGATGAGGCCGAACGCCGCCTCTCCCGCAAACTGACACTGTGCTACCGAATCATCAGTACCGAACTGGCCCTGCCGGAGGAGACTCCGCAGACGTTCCGGGAAGTGATTGGTAGCCTCGGAGACGCCTGTGCGTTTTCATCTCGATGTCGCCGGGCTTTTCATCTGGCGACCGCCTGTCGTCGCAAGCTGATACAGAGCAATCTGCGTCTGGCGGTGCATATTGCCCGTCGTTACGGGCAGCACGGTATCCCTATGTCTGATCTGATCCAGGACGCCAACGTCGGTCTGATCAAGGCGGTAGAGCGTTTTGATCCCACCAAGGGCTTCCGGTTCTCGACCTATGCCTACTGGTGGATAAGCGAGGAAGTCAAACGCTGCCTGCAGCGTGGGACCCGGTTGGTGCACACACCGGAAAATGTGGTGGATGAAATTCGCCAGCTGCACAAGGTGTCGCTGCGAATGCATCAGAGCCTTGGGCGGACGCCTTCCCAATCGGAGCTTGCCCGCGAAATGGAGGCAAGTCCGTCCAGGATCGGCGAGCTAAGGGCGCTGGCGACCCGGGAGATATCAACGGATGTTCCCCTTGTTGAGGACGGGTCCGTCACCCTGGGAGACAGCCTGGACGCCGGCGACCAGATGGCGCCGGATCATCCGATGTCGGACAGGGATCGACAACGCACCCTGAAATCGATGCTTAGCGAGCTGAATGATCGTGAGAAAGACATTCTGTCGCGTCGTTATGGTCTGGGACTGCCGGAACCGGAAACGCTGCAGGTTATTTCCGACGATCTTGGCATCAGCAGAGAGCGGGTGCGTCAGATCGAGAAAACCGCTTTGAAGAAGTTGCAGAGTCGTTACGAATCCCCCGAAGACGCGTTTGGAGCCTGAGTTACGTCAGGCTCCCGCAATCCCCCTCAGAATTCAGTGAGCAGTGTGCAGCAGGAGAAACCAGGCTGCCGCTGTAAGCTGACAAACTAGGACCACCGAGGTGAGGACCAGTCTCAGGCGAAGGTACCAGGCTGGCCAATAGACCTTCATCCAGCGGGCGTCCACTAGATAGAGGGCGAGATAGGCACTTGTATACAACACGATCTGGCCGCTGACAGGCAGAAGTAGCCCTATCCCTGCGGCCACAAAGAAGACCTGGCTGAGTAGCATGGTCATCAGTGGCGACAACGGGTAGCAGCAGTTGTCCAGCTGCATGGCAATGGGCCAATAGACGCCAGCCATAAACGCCAGAATGCCTGCGCTGTATAGATAGAAGTAGCCGAGAAGCGCCACGCTGTATTGCGGCAAAAAAAATAGCCCCGCCAGGAGGCCGATAAACGGGATCAACCCCGCGATGCCAACAAGGATGGCAAGTCTCGCTACAGCAATCACGGTTTCTGCCTCTGCACCCGGATTCGCATCGGTTCAACGTCGGTCGGTTCCATTCCCACCATTTCGTGGTAAGCGGAGGGGTGAACTACCTGCGTCTCCCGAATGTCGAACGACGCCAGGGTGTCCTGGATCTGCCAGGCGCCGCGGAACAGGCTGGTGGTACCGTTTTTCTCCGAGAGGAGCAGGGTCTGGTTGTCCATACTCAGGCGGGCCATGTAGTGCTGGCCCTCAAGCGAGAGGATCTCAAGCAGGTCGATAACCGGACTCTGCAGGCTTCTGAGTTGGTCAAGAGTGATTCGCACAGTAAAGCTCCGCGGTTTCAAACACTCCAGAACTTACGACCCCCCAGCCTATTGAGATCATTGGCTTAGTAAATAGCATTCCCGGTGTTGTGGGCACTGAACCAGATGATCATTCACCATGCCGGTCGCCTGCATGAAGGCGTACACAATGGTTGGGCCGACAAAGGTAAAACCGGACCGCTTCAGAGCTTTGGACATGGCCTCGGATTCTGCGGTTGTGGTCGGTACTTCGGAGAAGGCGCGCCAATGATTCTGGATTGGTTTATCGCCAACAAAAGACCAGAGAAAATCACTGAAACCGATACCTTGTTCCCGCAGATCCAGATAGCCCTGCGCATTCTTGATGATCGACCTGACCTTGAGCCGGTTGCGGATGATGCCCGGGTCGGACAGCAGTTCCTCGACCTTCGCTTCATCGTAACGGACGATCCTTTCCGGATTGAAGTCGTCGTAAGCGGCTCGGTAATTGTGCTGTTTTCGCAAGATGGTGATCCAGCTCAGGCCGGCCTGTTGGCCGTCCAGGCAGAGTTTTTCGAAAAGGGCAAGATCGTCGTACTCCGGGCGGCCCCAGACGGTGTCGTGATAGTGCACGTAAAGCGGATCTTCACCACACCAGGGGCAGCGTTCAGCGTTCTCCATACAATAGCCTGTGTCACTTGTGTCTGGTTCGGGTTACGGGCTTTTTCGACGAATCGTGCGTTGGAACAGTGGCTCCCAGTAGGCCTCCATCGGCTCGGCATCCACCAGGGCGAAGTCCCGTGGCGGCGGCTCAAGTAAGGTGATTTCCGGCCATAGGGGTCGGCTTCCACGGTACACCACGGTCAACAAATAGCCTTCAATATAGCAACAGGCCGCCTGCCAGTCCTGCTCGGGCTGGTCGCCGTAGATCTCGAAATTCTTCTGCACCTCAAGCGTTTGCAGGTTGCCGGCAATGCCTCTGCCCGTGGCTTTCAGCCATGCTTCCTTCAGGGTCCAGACCTTGAGGAAGTTGTCGGAGTCGTCTTCGCGGAACAGCCACTCCTGCTCGAGAGGGGAGAACCAGCGTTTTACCACTTTCTGCCATTGGGCATGGCGCTGGCAGGGTTCGAGATCCAGTCCAATGGGCGAGCCTGATCGAGTGGCGCAGGCAGACAGGCCCTGGCTGTGGCTGAGGGACAGTCGCCAGCCCTCAGGCGTGCCGGACGCGTTGGGGCGCCCGGATACCGGGCAGCAGAGGTCCGGTGCCACCTGCGCTGACTTGCCGATGGCCTGACGAATCAGCCAGCGGCTGGAAAGGTATTCTCGTTCCCGGGGACCGCTGAACTTGCTCGCTGTCTGGCGTTCGTAGTCAGTCAGCCAGTGCGGGTGCGCAATTTCAGGCCCGTCGGTCTGGTGACACAGCCAGACCGACGGTCGGGATTCAGGGTTGAAGTCGCTGGATGAGCCAGCCATCGCCTTCCCTCACATATTCAAAACGGTCGTGAAGCCGGCTGGGCCTGCCCTGCCAGAATTCGATACGCTCCGGCACGATGCGATAGCCGCCCCAGAAGCTGGGAAGAGGCACTTCGCCCTCGCTGAATTTCCGCTTGATTTCGGCAACCTTCTGTTCGAGTAGGCCCCTGGACGTAATGGCCTTGCTCTGTTCGGAAACCCAGGCGCCGATCTGGCTGCCCCTGGGGCGCGATGCGAAGTAGCGCAGGGATTCGGCCTTGCTGACTTTCTCAACGGCACCCTGGATCCTTACCTGTCGGTTCAGTCCGATCCAGGGGAACAAAAGCGCCGCCTGCGGATTTTCATCCATCTCGTTCGCTTTGCGACTGCCGTAGTTGGTGTAGAACACAAAGCCATGGTCGTCGAAGTACTTCAGCAATACCGTGCGGAGGTCTGGCATGCCGTCCTGCCCCGTGGTCGCCAGCGACATGGCGTTGGGTTCCAGAATGCCCGCTTCCCGGGCATCCTCAAACCAGTTCTGGAACTGCTGCACCGGATTGTTGTCCAGTGCATCGCGATCCAGCCCCTCGCTCTCGAAATCACGACGCATATCGCCGATGTCCATAACTTGCCCTCTTGCCTGCTCGTAAAACGACCCGGGAGAAATACGAGCCAGAAGCATATCGGGTTCAGGGTTCACTGTCAGCGCTGCTTATGTCTGAAACCGTTACATAAACCCAACAATTAAATGAGACCCGGATCACAGCTGGCCCGTATCTCCTTCGACGCTGTTGTGGGTCTGGTTTGGGCAAACTTCCTGGCTGGCCCGCCCGCACACTCAAAACAAAGGTTTGCACAAATGATGTCCGAATATGATCTGCCCCTTGTTGTCGCCTCCTTTCTGGTTGCTGTATTGGCAGCTTATGCGGCTCTGTTTTTTGGCGCCAGACTCGTTAATGCGGAGCCTGGCGAACGTCGGATATGGCTAATATCCGGCGCCCTGCTGATGGGCACCGGAGTCTGGACGATGCATTTCGTCGGAATGCGGGCTATGCCGATGGGTGTTCCCATGTCGTTTGATGTGATCATGACGCTGGTTTCCTGGCTCGCAGCAGTACTTGCTTCCGGTGTGGCTCTCCACATCATCGGGCGCAAACAATTGGGAGCCCCTTTGTTCGTCAGTGCGACCCTGTCCATGGCCAGCGGTATCGTAGTGATGCATTACCTGGGTATGTATGCCATGCGCATGTCGGCGCCGCCGACGTTTAACACCGTATTTTTGCTGATTTCGATCGCGATTGCCGTTGTTGCTTCAGGAGCTGCGCTTGCCCTCTGCCGGAAACTGCAGGACATGGACGGATCCGGCACCCTGGCGGTCCAGTTTGTGGCCGCCCTGGTGATGGCCGCCGCAATCTGTGGAATGCATTACACGGGCATGATGGCGATGACCTTTCCGGAGGGCGCCGTGCCTGCAGCTGACAACGGCCTGCGGGGGAACTGGATGGGAATACCCCTCGCCGTCTTCTGCATTGCGATGCTGGCCGTTGCCCTGGTGGTGACCGTCCTCGATGTAAAACATCAGCGGGCACTTGAGGAATTCAAGGCGGAAGAAAACAAACGGGTGGCAGAGCTTGCCTTTACTGATGCCGTTACCGGCCTGCCCAACCGGTCAGCGCTGGAACAACGCCTGCTGGATATCCTTGCCCGGGACAACGACCGCGGCAACCCCTTTGCCCTGATTTACCTCGACATCGCCAACTTCCGTGAACTGGCCACCGGAATGGGTGATGAATCGTTGAATGCGGTCGTCAGGGAAATCAGCGAGGCATTGCGTGATCAGATGTCGGATCAGGTGTTTCTCGCCCGATACTCGGCCAGCGCCTTCTTTGCCCTGGTGCCAGATCATGAAGATAGCCAGCATGCCTTCATGTACAAGCGGTTGCGGCAGATTGATCAGCGTATCGGCACGCCTGCGATGCCGGTTACCTGGCGCGCCGGCCAGGCGGCCTATCCGAAAACCGGCAATTCGACCCGTAAGCTGGTGCGAGCTGCCATGGTACCCAGAGACCTCAATGAGATCGGCGAATTTGTAAACATGGCCGCCGATCCGGAATTAGTGATGCCGGGTCATAACCGTCACAGCTGACAAACCGCTTATGGGCCGACTATCCTTGTGAACAGGAAGGTGGGCAATATTGCCCCGGGAATCCGCCGTTTAGAAGGAGATGTCCGTGGCCCAGAGCCGTAAACGCAGTCATATGCCCAGGAATCTGTTGATCGGATTCCTGGCGCTTTTCATCCTCTATGCCCTGGCCGGTTTCCTGCTACTTCCCTGGTGGCTGGAGCGTCTGGTACCCGAGCAACTGGACCAGCGTATGGGCTGGCAGGCAGAAATCACTGATATCCGAACCAACCCGTTTACCCTTCGAGTCGAGGCGTTGGGTCTGTCGGCCAACGATCCCCAGGGTGAGCAGGTGGTTGCCTTTGACCGGCTCATGTTAGACATGAACTTTTTCCAGCTGGTTCGGGGTATTGCCGGGTTTGAAGCCATCCAGCTGGATGAGCCCTATGTTCGGGTGGATCTGCTGGAGGACTACAGCGTCAACTTTGCCCGAGACTGGCAGGCGGCCAACCCGGGACCTGCAGAGCCGGAGCCTGAAGCGTCGCAATCGGATGACGCGGTGGCGGCGCCCCGGCTGTACTTCGGGAAAATTGAACTCAACGGCGGCGAAATGTTGTTCCGGGATTTTACCCAGGCAGCCATGGCTGAGTTCCGGATTACCCCGATGGATCTTACCTTGAGTGACCTGGCCACCTGGCGTCGCGAGGGGCAGGACAGCGATTACTCCCTGCTGGCGGCGCTGGGCAGTCAGAGCATCGAGTGGCAGGGTGATCTGAGCGTCGCCCCGTTCTACTCGAACGGCACGCTCAAGGTGTCATCGGTGGGCTATGAAACCCTGGCTCATTTCCTGGCTCCTTTCTTTCCCTATGACCTGCGTGGTGGCAGCGTCACCCTGAGTTCCGACTATGAAATCCAGGCCGGCGACGGCTTTTTCCTGGAGACGACCAATGGTCAGCTGCAACTCGAGAATCTGGCCGTTGCTCTGGATGAACAGAGTGAGCAGGCGAGATTGACCAACGCTGAGCTGTCTGTGGATGCTGTCGGGTTCGACTTGAATGGTCGGGAAATCCGTATCGGCCAGGTCTCTCTGGACAAGCTCGATGTGGCCGTGGCCAGGAGCGCAAACGGAGAGATTGACTGGTTGGCACCGCTGGCCACCAGCAAAGGTGAGACGGAGAGCAGCGGCGAAGCGTCCACCGATGGCCAGCCATTCCGCTGGACAGTGGCGGGCGTCGCGCTCTCCGGCGGGCGCGTTCTCTGGCAGGACAGTCAGCCGGCGACGGCGACTGAAATTGCCGTAGAGCAGCTTTCCGTATCCATCGGGCAACTGAGCCATCAACTTGAAGAACCGGTGTCTTACGAGATAACCGGAAGCCTGGCCAGTGGCGGCCAACTGTCACTAAACGGCCAGGTGACACCCGCACCGTTTACCCTGGAAGCCGCCATCTCCGGAAACGGCATCGCTCTGGCCGCCTTTGAGCCCTACGTTCAGGAAGGCGCCAACCTTGCCATTACCAGCGGCACGCTGGGCGTTGACGGCAACCTTGATCTGGATGGGCAGCAGGAGCCGCTCACAGGCACCTTCAGCGGCACCGCGGAAGTGGCCGGTCTGGATCTGAAGCTGCCCGACAGTTCCGGTTCGCTGGTCTCCTGGCAAACCCTGCGCCTGGCACCTATTGAATACAACGTGTATCCGGCACGCCTGGAAATAGGAACCGTGACCCTGGCCCGGCCGGTCATTAACGTTGTCCGCAATACCGACAATATCCACAACGTGGAGCGGATCGCCAAAGCGCCAGCGACCGGTGGTCAGCAGGAGGCGACCGCAGATGCTCAGCAGGGGGAGGGTTCCGAGCCGGGTTTCATTTTCCGTATTGGCCAGCTGATGTTGGAAAATGGCGAGCTGGCGTATACCGACCGCACATTGGAACCGGTGTTTACCACCTCGTTTGATGAGCTGAACGGTAGTGTGACAGGCCTCAGCAACATTTCCCCACAACAGGGCAAGGTCTCTATCCGGGGCCGGGTCGGCGGCGTGGCGGATCTGGATTTTGACGGCACCATTGGCACCCTTGGTACCGAGGATGTCAGCGATCTGAAGCTGAATATGCAGGAACTGTCCCTGCCTGCGCTTTCGCCTTACTTTGGTCGTTACCTGGGTTATGGCGTGGACAGTGGCAAGTTGAACCTGAATCTTGATTATGAAATTGCCGGATCCAGGATCAATGCGTCCAATCTGGTGGTGATGGATCGTCTCGAGCTGGGTTCGGCCATCGCCAGTGATCAGGCCGTTAATGCGCCAGTTAAATTAGGGCTTGCGCTACTGCGGGACAGTAGGGGGATGATCGAGGTCGACCTGCCCATCAGCGGCGACCTGTCTGACCCGAACTTCAGCGTCGGCAAGGTCGTTATGCGGGCATTCGTGAACCTTCTGGCGAAGGCGGCGACGTCACCCTTCAGTATGCTCGGCTCGATCGCCGAACTGGCCGGCTTGAGCGGCGAAGAGCTTGGAAAGGTGAGCTTTTTCCCGGGCAGTATCCAGTTGGCCGAGGGCGAGGCCGAGAAGCTGGCGGCGCTGGCAGACGCGCTACTGGAACGGCCGGATTTGCTGCTGAATATTCGAGGTAATGTTCAACCGGAGGCGGACGGTCTTGCCCTGCTTCGGGAAGACCTGACAGCGGGTGGTCAGCGTGATGTGTCTGAGGAGGAATGGCAAGCTGCCCGGGAGGCGTATCTTGCCGGTGAGCGTTCACTTGAACCGGAGGCATTGAGCAATCTGGCATCCTCCAGAGGCGTGACCCTGCGCAATGTCCTGCTGCAAACTCATGGTGTTCCGGCTGACCAGTTGTTCCTGCTGGATCCGGCCCGCAATGCGGGCGTGGGCAGTGAAGGAAACGTTATCGTCGCCTTCAACCTGGACGTTCGTTGAACTCAGGGGGCCTCGAAACCGGTCAGAAAACCGGCTGGCAACTGGAGTCCCCAGTTTTCCACGAGTTGCCGGTAGCGACCGTTATCGACCAGTGGCGCCAGAAGCCGCAGCATCTCGTCGGCGTTCGCAGCGCCGTCTTTGCGGGCGATGATGCTGAGCTGGTAGCGCTGGTCCGGCTCACTTGAGACCAGCAATTTGTCCCAGTCTTCAGGATGCCCGGCCAAGTGCCGCTGGAGGTAGGAATAGCTGACAATGGCGACTTCAGCAACCGACGGCCGGTCCGCCTTGATCAGGTTTATGTTGCGGCTGTGGCTGTCGGAGAACTCGATGTTGAATTTCTGTTCGAGCACGGAATTATCGGTTTCGTAATCGCTAAAACCATAGTGATAGCCTGAAATAGCGACAATCGATCGCTGTTCCAGATCCTCAAAGAACGAGTCGTCACGGCCTGGTTTTTTGAGAGCGACATACAGCTCTTCATCTGCCAGGATCGGTCGGGAGATGTCGACGTTTTTCTCAGTCCAGCCCCAGCCGGGGCTTTCAAAGAAGATGACGTCGTACAGGCCGGCCTCGAAATCCAGATAGCGACGCTTGGGCGAGGTATAAAAGACGCGGAAGGACACCGTTGGGTTGGCTTGCTCAAGTTCGTGCAGCAGGTCTCCGAGTAGGCCGGTGGCTTCCCCGTTGTCGTCAACACTGGCAATGGGCGGGAAGTGGTAAACGCCCACGGTGATTTCCGTTTCGTTTGCAGAAACCGGCGCCGCTGCCAGCAAAATTGCGGCAGAAAACATGGCCAGTAGTGTCCGAATCGGTGCCTTTGTGAGCACGGTGCTCCCCGGGTGTGTAACAATTGAATACGCATTCAGAATAGCACGGGGATTTTGTGCACCTGAAGCAAAAAATTATTAACTTATGCAAAATGGATCTGTAAGTGATGGGTAACGGTGTCAGCCATTTTTTTGCTTATGTCTCCCGCCTGCGCTGGATCAAGCGCTGGGGGCTGATGCGTAATGCCATTGAGGAAAACGTGGCCACCCATTCCTGGGAGGTGGCGACCCTGGCTCATGCGCTTGCCATCATCCGCAACCGGCATTTTGGCGGGCGTGTGAACGCCGATCGTATTGCCGCAGCAGCGCTTTACCATGACGCAACGGAGGTGATCACCGGCGATATGCCGACACCGGTGAAATACCATTCCAAGGTAATGCGAGAGGCCTTCGGGGATATTGAACACAAGGCGGAGGCCGAATTGTTGGCACTGCTGCCGGAGGATCTGCGGGAGGATTTTTCACCCTACGTTCGGGAATCGCAGCTACCGGCAGAAGACAAGGAACTGATCAAGGCCGCCGACAGGTTGTCAGCGTGGCTGAAGTGCCAGGCGGAGATCCGCGCCGGCAACAAGGAATTCGAGCCCGCCGCCGGACAGATCCGCAAGCGGTTAGACGAGGACGGGTTGCCAGAGGTTGCTTATTTCCTGAAGGTGTTTGCCCCCAGTTACGAGCAACCCCTGGACAATCTGCTGGGTTGAGAGGCCCTCAGGCTTCAGCTGTTGCCGGCTGAGCCGACCAGCCCGCCACGCAGACCATCGCGCTGCAAATGCTGGCGAACGGTGTCTTCCGGGCTGCCGGCCAGTTCACGGAACATGCCCATAGAGCCCAGAAGGGCCGAGGATTCGTAGGGCACAAACACCCGCTCACCTTCTTTCGCCATGTTCGGCAGAACCTTGATATAGCTCTGGCCCAGCAGGTAACCAATGACGGTCTGCTTGTTTTCCTCGGAATCGCCCATGGCGCTGAGTACCAGACGGATGGACTCCTGTTCGCCCTGCGCCCGGAGAATGGCCGATTCCTTGTCGCCCTGGGCGTTGAGGATTGCGGACTCCCGCTGGCCCTGGGCCATGGCGATGGCTGCTGACTTTTCACCCTCGGCTTCGGTGACCGTGGCCCGGCGTTTCCGCTCCGCAGCCATTTGCAATCGCATGGCTTCTTCCACTTCTTCCGGCATGCTTATGTCCTGAACCTCCACCCGGGTGAGTTTTACACCCCACTTGGAAGCGGCCTCTTCCATCTCGGCCTGGATGGCGTTATTCACCTCGCTGCGGGATTCAAACAGCTTGTCCAGTTCCATCTTGCCGACCACCGAGCGCAGGGTGGTCTTGGCCAGCACTTCCACCGCCTGGCTCATGTTGGCCACTTCGTACACGGCACGCCGCGGGTCGATGATCTGGTAATAGAGAGCGCCGTTGATCTTCACCGTCACGTTATCGGTGGTCACCACGGGTTGTCCCGGAAAGTCCATGACCGTTTCCCGACGGTCGATGCGGGTCTCATCGCTCATCACCGGATGATAATCCTCGCCCATGCGTACGTAGCGGATCATGGTGATCGGCCGTGGGCGCTCGATGAAGGGAATAATGATGTTCACACCGCTTTCGAGGATCCGGTTGAACGACCCCAGGCGCTCAATCACCATGACTTCCGACTGACGCACGATGACCAGACCCTTGGCAATGATGAAAATGCCAATGGCGACTACGATCAGACTGATAACAAGTCCGGGTGAAAGGTACTGTTCCATGTTTACTGTTCCTTGTGTGTGATCGTCTCAACAACGGCGGTAGTGCCGTCAAACTGTTTGAAAATGACGTCGGTTCCTTCCGGAAGATCGGTGGCTCCGGTGTCGGTGACTCGCAGGCGATAGAAATCGCCGTTGACCTTGATGCCCGTGGCACCGTCGAAGTCCCGTTTCAGGGTCTGGTAGCGCCGGCCCTGCTCGACGCCCGTGCCTGTCGTTCCATACGCCACGCCCTTGGGGGAGAAACGCGGCCGTATCCAGCGTATGGCGACGGGAACCAGGATTCCCGAGAAAATCCCCATCCCCGCCAGTTGCCATTCAAAGGGCACATTGAGGAACGCCAGCAAGGCGGTCAGGGCCGCGGCGATGCCGAGAGCGAGCAGCAAGAGCACGCCGGAGGTGAGCTCGGCCAGGCACAGTACCAGTGCCAGGATCAGCCAGAAATGCGTAAGACTCCATTCCATACAGAAAATCCACAGGTTCGGGAGAGGCGTCGGGTTGCTTTTGCGCACCGAACAACGGCACCGAATTGTACCGGAAACCGGGGGCCGAGTCAGAGGGTGGCCGGAATGCCTTGCGGCCTGGTTCACTAAAGCCATATCCCGCGGGCGGGCAATTGTTAGAGTATCTGCTTTAATTGAAAAGCCTACAACAAGAGGTCTGTGACCATGAAAAAGCTGAAAAACAAAGTGGCCGTTGTTACCGGTGCCGGCTCGGGCATCGGTCGCGCGCTTGCGAAATCACTGGCGGACCGGGGCTGCCGTCTGGCGCTATCCGACGTTAATGAGTCAGGCCTGGCCGAAACCGCTGCAGAGCTCAGCGGCGCTGATGTAAAAACCTACCGGCTGGACGTGTCTGATCGCGATGCCATTTTTGCCCATGCGGAAGAGGTTGCGAAGGACTTTGGCCAGGTGAATCTGGTGATCAATAACGCGGGCGTTGCGCTTTCCGCCACCGTACGGGAGATGACCGACGAGGACTTCAAGTGGGTCATGGATATTGATTTCTGGGGCGTTGCCCACGGCACCCGCGCCTTCCTGCCACATCTGATTGCCTCGGGCGATGGCCATGTGGTGAACGTGTCCAGTGTGTTTGGCCTGATTGGCGTACCCAAGCAGAGTGCATATAACGCCGCCAAGTTTGCGGTTCGCGGATTCACCGAAGCCCTGCGCCAGGAGATGAAGCTGGAAAACCAGCCGGTGGCGGTAAGCTGTGTGCACCCTGGCGGTATCCGGACCAACATCGCCAACGCCGCCCGCATGGGCAAGTCCGAGAACGCTGTGGCCCAACGCAAGGGCTTCGACAAACTGGCCATGACTACGCCCGAGAAGGCAGCAGAAACAATTGTGAAAGGCATCCTCAAGAACGAGTCCCGTATCCTGGTAGGCCCGGACGCCTGGGGCATTGACGCGATCAACCGACTGCTGGGGTCTGCGTACCAGCCGCTGGTCGAGCGCTTCTCCCGCAAGAACCTCTATATCTGACAACACCCCGCGCACAGCGGGCCTGAGGACCGGGCCCGCTGTACATTTTACAAACAGTGTTTCGGGGCTATACTCGGAAGCTGATCCACGGAAGACTCAGCATGAATTCGCCTCACCACTCCGACCTGGGGGCCACTCTGGAACAGAGCCGCTCGGGTCTGCGCGACAGTCACCGCCGCTCACTGATGCGGCTGCTTTTTCTGATCACCGGCTCGGCACTGGTGGTTTTCGCATGCCTGCAGATTCTTAATGGTTTTCTCTGGGTCGGTGTTGGAGAACTTTTTGCCAGCATTTTTCTGTTTTTTGGAGTCTGGCGTCTGAAATCCACGCCCCATCTGCAGCGGTGGGTCTATGCCTACCTGGTGCCGCTTTTTGCATTTTTCGTGGTGATCATGCTTTTGCCGCAAGCATCCGTGTCCGCGTTCGTCTGGGTGCTGATGATGCCAGTTCTTGCCTACCTGCTGCTGGGCAAAAAAGAAGGCATGATTCTCTGCGCGCCATTTATGATCGTCGGCGGTGTTATCTACTACATTTACCTTGGCCAGGTCGGCAACCCTCACGCGATGATCGATCTGTTGAACATGGTGTTGTGCGGAGCACTGATGCTCGCGTTCGTTCACTTTTATGAAGTGCGTCGGGAAGAGGCCGAACAACGCCTGGTGGATACGGCCCAGACCGATGCCCTGACCGGTCTGGCCAACCGCAGCAACTTCCAGGGCACGTTGAACCGCACCATTGCCGAGGGCGAGCGCGGCGGTAGCGGATTTACGCTGGTGGTGATGGATATTGACCACTTCAAGGTTGTGAACGACACCCTGGGCCATGAAGCCGGAGATTTCGTGTTGAAGAACATCAGCCGCTGCCTGACCGAGCGCCTGAGAAGCACAGACTTTGTGGGCCGCCTGGGTGGCGAGGAGTTCGGGCTGATTCTGAGAGATTTGAAACCGGCGGATGCATACATCCTGATGGACGAGCTGCGCCAGCGAATCTCGGAACGCGAATTGCCCTATGGCGACGCCAAAATCACAGTGACCGCCTCCTTCGGAATTGCCCAGTGGCCGGACCATGGTCGCGAGGCCGAAGGCCTGTTACGGGTGGCCGATCGGTGGCTCTACAGTGGCAAGCGGGCCGGGCGCAACTGCGTGGTCGGCGCCGGCCATAATCCCCGCCAGCTTGAGATTCTCACTGTCGAAGCGAGTTGATTACGTTATTCTTGTGGCAGAAATCCCTCGGCAAGAATGAAGTAACCCATGTGCGAATTACTGGCCATGAGCGCCAACACCCCAACCGACCTGTGTTTCAGTTTTACCGGCCTTACCCGTCGGGGTGGGCAGACCGGGCCGCACAAGGACGGCTGGGGTGTGGCCTTCTACGAAGGCAAAGGCGTCCGTGCCTTCCACGACGCCGATGCCAGCGCCAGTTCCCGCATCGCCGAAGTGGTCCAGACTCATCCGATCAAAAGCGAAGTGGCCATCTGCCATATCCGCCAGGCCAACGTCGGCGACATCTGCCTGGCCAACACCCATCCTTTCATGCGCGAACTCTGGGGCCGCTATTGGGTCTTCGCCCACAACGGCCAGCTCTCCGGTTTCCGTTCGAATCCCGGCTTCTACGAGCCGGTCGGCACCACCGACAGCGAGGCGCTGTTCTGCGATATTCTTAACCACCTTCGAACGCACTGCGACCGCAATACCGGAACCGATGAAATCATCGACCGCCTGGTCCGGTTGTCCGTCGCCTACGCCAGCCAGGGCGTTTTCAACCTCCTACTGAGTAACGGTGACTGGCTGTTCACCTACTGCACCACCAAAATGGCCAGCATCACCCGGAGAGCCCCGTTTGGTCCTGCACGTCTGAAAGACGCCGATGTGACGGTGGATTTCGAATCGGAAACGACGCCCAATGACATCGTCAGCGTGATCGTTACTGAACCTCTGACCACAGATGAAAAGTGGGATGTTTACCAGCCAGGTGAATGGCGGCTTTGGCGGAAGGGCGAGGTTATTCGCTCTGGCGTCGCCGAGCCGAAGGCCTGACCCGGGAGTGGGGAATCGGGCGGGGAGGTCTTTGTTCCGGGAAAAGGCAACTCGCTGCGCTCAGACATCATTTTCCCTGCACAAAGACCTCCCCACCCGCTTCCCTTCAGGGTTGGGAGTTGCTTCCGTGATTACTGAAGCGTCCTGCGATTACCTTTCTTGTATTGCGGTGCGATGTGCGCCTGAATTTCCTCTTTGAAACGGGCAATCAGATCGCTGTTGTCATGATCCCAGGGGTGGAAGCCGGGTTTGAAGTACTCCAGCCATGTGGGAATCAGGCTAGAGAAAGTACCGTTTATGCCCCAAAGGCGCCAGAGACCGGTGGCGGTGTCTTTCAACGAGAAGTTCTTGCGGTCGTTAAGCATCATCCGGCTGGTGAAATAGGTGCTCATCACACCCAGGGCGGCGGTGCTGAACATTAGGTAAAAGGTGCGCTCGGCATACGTGCCGCCGGCCGCCTGGAACACGTCGTAGGCAACCGCCTTGTGCTCGGTTTCTTCAATCGCGTGCCAGACCCATAGCGGACGCATGGATTCATCCATGTCCTGGCGCACATCGTCACGCTCCAGCAGCATGTCGGCCATCATGGCAGTCAGGTGTTCAAGGGCACAGGTGATCGCCAACTGGTGACGCTTGGGCAGCTTCTTGGCGATTCCCAGAACCACCTCGAGGTGTTTTTCCAGTTCTTCCACCGGCATGCCCTGGTCACGAACGTGCTGGTTCATGGCGACATGCTCCAGGGAGTGCATGGCCTCCTGGCCAATGAATCCGCGTATCTCTTCCTTCAGCTTGGGATCGGAAATCTGGTCCCGGAACGCCCTTACTGAATCCACGAAGAACTGCTCGCCCTGCGGAAACAGCACCGAGAGCGCATTCATGATGTGGCTGATGGTGTAGCTGTTGTCGACCCAGTAACGGGGCACCTGGTCACCGAACTCAAACCCCATGCGCTGGGCGGTGATGGTGACGTTGTCCGGTGTGTTAGAGGCTCGGGTAATGGGAGCCGTCTTCTTTTCTGCGGTTTTGCTGCTCAGCATGTGTGTACTCCTCACTCTGGCTGATGTCATGGCTCCAGTGTGTGGCAGTCAAAGCCGGACAGGAATGCGCAAAGGGGACGGCCGTCGATCAGGATGGGACACGGGCCGGGATTTGATTGGCCAGGCTGACGGCGAGCAAGGTGTACCGGGCCCCACTGTAGCGGCGGGGGGCATCTGATAGAGTCAATTGACGTGCTTCAGCCAACCCAATAAGAAGGAATGCCAATGAGTGCAACCGGTCCGGACAAAGAACGGCAGATGCTGGGATTGTTCCTGGTGCCGGGCGCTTACCTGCGGGTTCTGGCCGAGACCGTCCGCCAGCTGGGCTACAACGACCGGCTACTTTACGAAGGGCTGGAATTCACCCCGGACGATCTCAAGTCCAACGACAGTCGGGTGTTTGTCACCGACGCCATCATCATGGCCAAACGGGCCGTGAACCTGGCCGGCCAGGACGGTCTCAGCTTCACGCTGGCCAGGGAGTTGCGGCTGACAATCCACGGCACCCTGGGCTTCGCGGCTCTCACTAGCCCCACCTTCGCCGATGCCCTGGATTCGGTACGCCGTTACCTGCATTTGCGGGTGCCGTTCCTCAGCATGAGCCAGTCCGAAGCGGGCGATCAGGTGTTGGTAAAGCTGTGCACCGAATTCGAAGTGCCCGGCCTCTATCCGTTTCTGGCGGAGACCGTCAGCGCCACCCTGATCCTGCTGACCGAACAGCTCCTGGATCGGGAGAACGCGGCAAAACACGGCTTTGCCCTGGAAGACGGCAAACTGCCGGGTGTCTCCGTTCGCTTGAGCGCACCGGAGCCGCCCTGGTACCGGCAGTTTTCCGATCAGCTTCCCGTTCGATTCGAATACGGCCAGCCCGACGAAATGATGGTCTTCCCGCGCGAGCTTCTGAATGTGCAGATGCGTCTTGCCGACGCCGAAGCCTCCCGAATGGCCCGTGACCAGTGCGAGTTCGAGCTGCAGAAGGCCCTGAAGGAGCAGGGCGACATTGTCCTGGCGATCCGCAACATGCTCCGAATGATGCCGGGCCCCTTGCCGTCTCTGGAAGCCATGGCCGAGCGTTTCTGCGTCTCTTCCCGAACCCTGAAACGCCGGCTGGCGGACCGCGACACCAGCTATCGGGAAATCCTCGAGTCGGTGCTGAAAGACCGGGCGATCCAGTTGCTCCGGTACACCAACCAGTCGGTCAGCGAGATTGCCTACGAATTGGGCTATGCGGACCTTTCCAACTTCAGCCGGGCGTTCCGGAAGTGGACCGGCAAGTCGGCCAGCGAGTTTCGCGAGGGTGGTCCGGATCCGGCGCCTGAGGTTGGCCCTTGAGGTTTGTCTTGGGTGGTCGTTTGGGCCTCTCGGGCCGCTTGTTGGGAGCGTGGTCGCAGGGTGGGGCATAAATTTTTCGGGTAAAAAGCAACTCGCTTCGCTCAGACATCTTTTTCCCCGAAAAATTTATGCCCCACCCCACGCCCTGCTGACAGCTGAGAAT